>NZ_JASJES010000006.1:0-133323 GCF_030067655.1 Macrococcus sp. S115
TTTATATTCTATAGTTTGGTATAATTAAGATATTAAATTAGCGAGGGATATATACATGGTGAAATTAGAACGAAAGAAACTATATGAAGAGATTGCTGAAATAATTACTGAGAAGATAAAGAACGGAGAATACAGTAGGGGAGACAAACTGCCCTCAATTCAAGCTTTATCTAAAGAATACGGTGTGGGACAGGCCTCTATTCGTGAAGCGCTAAATGCATTACGTGTGATTGGTCTGCTGGAAATAAAGCATGGCGAGGGGACATTTGTTAAAGCGATTGAAAGCTCTGCATTTACACCTGAAATGGCACTATACGATAAGGAAGATATCAAGGATCTCCTTGAAGTGCGTAAAGTGCTTGAAGTCGGATCTGTCAGAGCAGCTGCGATGCATAGATCTGAACAGCAATTGGAAGCGATACACCATGCATTAAAACAAATGGAACAGGCAATGTATGACAAGGAAATAGGTGAAGAAAGTGATTTAAACTTTCATCTTTCTATTGCGGAAGCTTCTAATAACAAATTGTTAAAACATATGTTAATAGAAGTATCAGATAAAATTAAAACAGTGATGAAAGAAACAAGACAAATTTGGTTATTTAATGAAGAAAAATCTATTGAAAAACTTTTTAATGAGCATACCGAAATTTTTCTGGCTATAAAAAATGGAAATATGAAACTTTCTGAGAAAAAAATGCTTAAACACCTAGAAGAGGTGGAAGAAGTATTAATAGAGCATTATAAAATATAATTTTGTCACTTGCTTTTAGAAAAACGTTGCAATAGAATAGAACTATTGGTCACCGAGTCATATGATGACTGTTTAATTTTCAGCTGTGGGCACACTGAAAAAAATTGGGGGGTATAACTATGAAAGTAAGCTTATTCAGTACGTGTTTAGTAGATGTATTCGAAAAACGTGTGGGTATTGCAACAGTGGAATTGTTAGAGAAACTAGGATGTGAAGTAGATTTCCCGGCAGCACAAGTATGTTGCGGACAACCTGCTTATAACTCAGGGTATCACGAGGAAACGAAGAAAGCTGCGAAGAATATGATTAAAGCTTTCGAGCAATCAGAGGTTGTCGTTGCACCTTCAGGATCATGTGTAACGATGTTTAAACATTATCCGGATCTATTCAAAAACGATGCAAAGTGGCAAGCACGTGCACAAGAACTTGCAGATAAAACGTATGAAGTTACGCAGTTCATTGTAGAAGTGTTAGGTATTACAAATGTAGGAGCAAAGCTTGATGGTGTAGCTACAATTCATCCATCTTGTCATATGACACGTCTGTTAGGTAATGTGACTGCACCTGCTAAACTTCTGAACGAAGTAGAAGGACTAGAAGTTGTTGAATTACCTAAATACTACAATTGTTGTGGTTTCGGTGGGACATTTGCTGTTAAAATGAGCGATGTTTCAGGTGAAATGGTAGATGAAAAAGTAGATTGCATCGTTGAAAGTGGTGCAGACTATTTAGTTGGCGGAGACTGCAGTTGTTTAATGAATATTGATGGTAGATTAAGACGTCGTGGTGTTGATGTGAAAGCTGTACATATCATTGAAATCTTAAATAACCAAGTTGAGGCGGTGACTACACGATGAGTATGAGAATAGGTAACGAAACGTTTAAGCAAGCAGTTAAAACTGAACTTAAAGATGAATTTATGCGTGGTGCTGTCAGTAGTGCGCAAGATAGATTAAGAGAACGCAAGCTTAAAACACAAGAGGACCTTGGAAACTGGGAAGAGTGGAGAGACCATTCTGAAGAGATTCGTCAACATACGCTTGCAAACCTTGACTATTACTTAAACATGCTTTCTGAGAATGTCGCTGCTAAAGGTGGTCATGTATTCTTCGCTGAAACAGCAGAAGAAGCCAATCAATATGTTCAAAAAGTACTACGTGACAAAAATGCTAAAAAAGTAGCAAAATCAAAATCAATGGTAACTGAAGAAATTGGTCTGAATGAAGCGATGGAAGCGGTAGGATGTGAAGTCATCGAGACAGACTTAGGAGAATATATTCTTCAAGTCGATGATCATAATCCACCTTCACATATCGTTGTACCTGCACTTCATCTTAATAAAGAGCAAATCGAAAAGGTCTTCAAAGAAAAACTTGGATATGATAAATCAAGTCAGCCGGAAGAACTTGCGTTATTTGCGCGTCAAAAGTTACGTGAAGAGTTTCTTTCTGCTGATGTCGGGATTACAGGATGTAACTTCGGTGTTGCAGAAAGTGGTTCATTCAGCCTAGTTACAAATGAAGGTAACGCACGTATGGTAACAACATTACCTAAAACTCAGATTACAGTTATGGGTATGGAACGTTTAGTTCCTACACATGAAGAACTGGAAGTATTAGTATCAATGCTTACGCGTTCGGCTGTAGGACAAAAATTAACAAGTTATGTGACAACTTTAACAGGCCCACGTGCGGAAGATGAAATTGATGGTCCGGAAGAGTTCCATTTAATTATTGTTGATAATGGACGCTCTAAAATTTTAGGAACGCAATTCCAATCTATTCTACAATGTATTCGTTGTGCTGCTTGTGTAAATGTTTGTCCTGTTTATCGTCAAACAGGTGGTCATTCATATGGTTCGATTTATCCAGGACCAGTTGGAGCGGTATTATCGCCATTACTTGGTGGATATGACACGTACAAAGAATTACCATATGCTTCTACATTATGTGGTGCTTGTACTGAAGCATGTCCTGTTAAGATCCCGTTACATGACTTATTGCTTGAACACAGACGTGTTATTGTTGAGGAAGAACATATGTCACCAGTTGCAGAACGTCTTGTCATGAAAGGTTTTGCACAAGGAGCTAGTCATTCAACTTTATTTAAATACGGTACTAAAGCAGCACCAGCATTAATGTCTCCGTTTGAAAACAAAGATAAAGGTATGATTACTAAAGGTCCTAAGCCTTTACAAGCATGGACAAATTCTCGTGATTTCCCAATGCCGGATGATGAAAACTTCCGCGATTGGATGCAAAAAAGATTGAAAAGAGGTGCGAAATAATGGAAAGAGGCACAATTCATAATAAAGGTTCATTCTTAAGTAACATCTCTAAAAATCTACAGCGTGAAATGCCGCAGCATGTAGAACGTCCAGAATGGCAATATCGTCCTCAAGATAAGACGCTTACAGGTCTTACGCAAGACGAACTATTAGAAGTTTTAAGACAGCAATGTAACTTCATTCATACTGATCTCGTTGAAACGACGACAGATAATATTAATGAAACATTGAAACAAGTTATTGATAAATACGGCAACGGGGAAGTTATTGCATGGAACGACAAACGTTTCGCTGATTTTGGAATCGATTTAGAAGCGCATGATGCCTTTATCTGGGATGAAGCAAAAGGTGCTGAGAACTTACAAGTCGCAGAACGTGCGAATGTCGGGATTACTTTTAGTGATGCAACACTTGCAGAGAGTGGAACGGTTGTATTATATGCGGATAAAGGTAAAGGGCGTAGTGTAAGTTTACTTCCTGCGACTTATATAGCCATTGTCCCTAAATCTACAATTGTGCCAAGGTTTACACAAGCTGCGCAACAGATGAATGCTATGATGGAAGACCAAGAAAACTTCCCTACATGCATTAATTTGATCACGGGACCATCAAATTCAGCAGATATCGAAATGAAACTTGTTGTTGGTGTTCACGGACCTATTAAAGCAACGTATATCGTTGTAGATGATAAATAGTTTAACAAAAACCAGCTATTGTATAACACAATGGCTGGTTTTTATTTATTAAATTAATAAATGATGATTGCTTTAGTTTTTATAGTATTTAACTTAAAATAGTATCAAGAGGTGAGGACAGTGGAATTAAAGTTTGATCATATTATTCATCATGTGCAGAATTTAAATGATGCTAAAATTGATTTTTTAAAGGTGATTAATGGTGGAAAGCATGAGCAGTTAGGGACATACAATAAATTATCTTATACTGATTTATCATATATTGAATTTATCGATGCGTATGATCGTGCACTCGTTCATAAAGCAGCACAAAGTGCAGAAGAGCGTTTAAGTTTTGCAGCATCACTTGAACGTACAGATTATGTTGAAGGATTTAAGCGATTATGTTTTAGAACGGATGATATCGATGCACTTAAGCAGCACTTTAATCAATTAGGTGTAAAGACGGTTGGGCCGTCATGTATGCAGCGCGTGACACCAGAAGGGCAAGTTATTGAATGGCAGTTGCTCTATATTGATGAAGAGAGAAATTATGAATTACCATTCTTTATACAGTGGGGAGCGTCAGATGACGAACGCATGCAGTCACTCTCTCCATATTTCCAGGGAAATCTCAGGATTGAAGGAATCGATATAGAAACGACAGATTTTAATGAGATGGCAGAGGTATATGTAGAATGGTTAGGTTACGAAGTCACAAGTGGTGTGATCAATAGTTATTTTAAACTAGAGAAACTAGGGTGTCCTGCGATCTACTTAATTCCTGGCAATACAGATACAATTAGAAGTTTAAAAATAAAAAGTGATGCACCTGCAGTACATCACTTTAGAAATGCGATTTATCAATTTAACTAGCATAAACGTTATTATAAACTGTCATAATGATAAGATAAATATGGTATGCAGCAACAATCAGCGAAATCAATGCTATATACATTGTTGATTTTGATACTCTTGTAATCAAATAGAGTAGTGAAATGATTGTAGTAAAACTTGCTACAATAATATGTAAGCTTAACATATCGATAGAATCCTGCTGGAATAATGAAACGAGTATACTATTAATAATGATTAAGATAATAAGCAGTAAATTTTTAAACATATGCCACCTCTTTACTTTAATAATAAAAGTATAACAATAATAATTAAATATTTGTTGTAAAACGAAAGGAAAGAATAAAATGACAGTGATGAGAAAGAATGTATCCAATGAAGTACACGATAACTTTGTAAAAACACATGCAAATGGTGATATGCTGCAGCTATCAACGTGGGCAGATACAAAACGATTGACAGGATGGTATAGTAGACGTATCGCTGTAGGAAGAGATGACGAACTCGCTGGGGTGGGACAGCTGCTATTTAAGAAAGTACCGAAGACGCCATTCACCATGTGCTACGTATCGCGAGGCTTTGTGTGTGACTATCATGACAAAGAAGTCGTGACAGCACTTGTTGATGCGGCAATTGAAGTTGCACGTCGTGAGAAAAGTTATTCTATTAAAATTGATCCGGATGTTGAAGTAGATACGGTTCCAGGATTAATTGAATTTATGAATACATTAGGCTTTGTTCATAAAGGATTTAAAGATGGACTTCATCCAGACTACATACAACCACGTATGACGATGATTACGGACATTGATATGGATGAAGCTGCACTTATACAGTCATTTGAAAAACGCAATCGTTCAACGGTAAAGCAAAGCCTGAAAAAAGGCGTACAGTGTGAAATCGGAACACGTGAAGACCTTAAGATTTTTGCACAGCTTATGAAAGAAACTGGAGAACGGGATGGCTTTCTAGTCAGAGATATCTCCTACTTCGAAACGATATACGATGCGCTTAATCCAGCTGGAGACGCAGTACTTTTTCTTACTAAATTAGTTCCAGATACTGTGTTAGAGAATTTAAATACAACATTAAAGAGAAATCATGAGGAGAAAGAGAAAGTTTTATCAAAAAAACAGACGAAGAAAACTGAAAACCAATTAAAAGACATAGATATCATCATTGAAAAGGTACAAAAGCAGATTAATGAAATAGAAGAACTTAAAGAAACACATCCGGATGGTAAATATTTGTCAGGCGCAATTCTGACATTTTGTGGTAAGAAAGCTTATTATTTATACGGTGCATCTAGTAATGATTATCGTAGCTATCTACCAAATCATAAAATGCAAATCGAAATGATGAAATATGCGCGTAGTAAAGGCGCAGTATCTTATGATTTCGGAGGGACAGATAATAATCCCGACAAAGATTCTGAACACTACGGTTTATGGCAGTTTAAGAAGAGCTGGGGGACACATTTGAGTGAAAAAATCGGCGAATTTGACTACATACTTAATAAACCTGTTTATACATTAATTGAAGTTGCGAAGCCAAAAGTAAAAGCGTTGACGAAGAAGATTAATAAGAGAAGATAGCAGTATTTTGAGGTAATGTTGAAAATGCTGTAACGAAGCAATTGGATGCAGTACAGAAAAGAGTGATGACAAGTAAACACCACTCTTTTTTATTCACTAAAAAATTTAAAGACACTCACCTTCGTTTCCATATAAAGATATGGATCAATAAAGGTGATATATAGAATAAAAAAGAAGTTGAATAAACTAAATGCTGTTAAAAGTATAGAAAGAATTCTATAAGTGAAGTTGTTCATCAAGTTCTGATCGGTTGTAAAGTGATATTGTATACCTGAGAAAAACGTAATGATGCAAAAAGCCATCCAGAAATATGTTGTTAAAAATACGATACCGCTATGAACAAAATAGCTGCTTATAAACACAGTTTGCATAATGATAAGTAAAAACATAATTACTTTTTGCATTCTTTTCACTCCTTTACCTATAATTGTAATATATAACTGTAAATTATCAATACAATATGACAAGAGAGGTTTTCAAAATGAAAATTGGTTTTATTGGAACAGGTGTAATGGGAAAAAGTATGGCTGAGCATATAGGGGACAAACTATATATTTATAACCGTACGAAAGAAAAAGCAATGGCACTAATCGAACAAGGACATATATGGTGCGATACGCCTACTGAAGTTGTAGCACAATCCGATATTGTCTTTACGATGCTTGGCTATCCGGTTGATGTAGAAGCTATCTATCTTGCACCAGATGGATTGATTAATAATGGTAAACAAGGTCAAATATTTATTGACTGTACAACGAGTAGTCCTGCACTTGCCCAAAAGATTAATCAAGAAGCAAATAAGAAAGGAATATATGTGTTAGATGCACCTGTAAGTGGTGGAGATATTGGTGCCAGGAATGGAACCTTGAGTGTAATGGTTGGTGGAGATGAAGCGATATTTGATAGAGTAAAACCTTTAATCGATAAATTCAGTAGTTCGGTGACATACTTTGGTGATGCAGGAAAGGGTCAACATACAAAGATGGCGAATCAAATTGCTATCGCTACAAATATGATCGGTATGGCTGAAAGTCTGTATTATGCACATAAAGCAGGGTTAGATGTTGAAAAAGTGCTAGAAACAATCAGTAAAGGAGCGGCAGGAAGTTGGTCATTATCTCACTTGGCTCCAAGAATTTTAAAAGAAGACTATACTCCTGGATTTTATACGCATCACTTCCTGAAAGATATGAGCATCGCGCTTGAAGAAACAAAGAAGATGGGTATCGAACTTCCCGGTCTCGAATTGAGTTATAAGTTATATCGTAGTCTTTCCGATGAACTAAAAGAAACGACAGGGACACATGCGATATATCAATATTATACACAAACAAGATAAGGATATTGGTAAATTTTAAATAATAAAGCTACAATAAATACATAAAATTCGTATAAATGGAGGAAAGACTTTGATAAAGAAAATTATTGATTTTTCTTTGCATAATAAACTTGCAGTATGGTTAATGACACTCATTATCCTAAGTGCCGGCGTATATAGTGCAATGAAGATGAAGATGGAAATGCTGCCGAGTATGTCGACACCTGTAATTTCTATTACAACACCTTACCCAGGTGCTACACCTGAAGACGTGTTAAATGGTGTTACAGATCCAATAGAGAAGAAGGTTAAAAATTTATCGAGCGTAGATAAAGTAACGAGTCAATCGTTAGAGAATGCATCTGCAGTCACTGTTCAATATAAGTTTGGAACAGATATGGACAAAGCGCAATCAGAATTAGAGAAACAAATTGAGAAGGTTGATCTTCCAGAAGGTGCGCAAGAGAAACAGATTTCACAAATGTCGATGTACACTTTCCCAATCATTAGCTATTCACTTTCAAGCGATAAGGCAGATATTAAAGATCTGACAAAGCGTATTAAAGAAGATTTAGTTCCAGAAATTGAAGGTGTAGAAGGTGTTACAAATGTAACGTTTTCTGGACAAGAAGTTGAACAAGTTGAGCTACAATTTGATGATAAGAAGTTAAAGAAAAATAATTTGACAGAAGAGTCTGTACTTCAATTCATTAAAGGTGCTACAACCGATGCACCACTTGGATTATATACGTTTGGTAGCGATTTAAAGAGTATCATCGTAAATGGTCAATTTACTAGTGTGGATGCTCTTAAAGATTTAAAGATCCCATTATCAGGCGGAGATAATCAAGCTGATACTGCTAAAGCCTCACCTGAAGAACAGGCGGCGCTTGCGAAGATGATGCAGGCCGGTAAAGTACCAACAGTAATGCTTTCTGACATTGCTACGATTAAAAATGTAGAGAGTCGTGAATCTATTTCTAAGACAAATGGTAAAGATTCACTAAGCATACAAGTCATTAAGTCAGATGATGCGAATACTGTAGCGTTAGCAAACGATGTAAAAGATAAAGTAAAGGAATTTAAGAAGAATAATAAAGATATTAATGCTGTACTGATGATGGATCAGGCAAAACCGATTGAAGACTCTGTAAAAACGATGGCAGAAAAAGCAATTATTGGAGCATTGTTTGCAGTGATCATGATACTCGTGTTCCTAAGAAATATCCGTTCAACGATGATTGCGGTCGTATCCATTCCGATGTCTATATTAATGGCAATGTTAATCCTTAAACAGATGGATATTTCACTTAATATTATGACACTTGGAGCGATGACAGTTGCAATTGGCCGTGTTATTGATGACTCTATCGTCGTTATCGAGAATATATTCCGACGTATGTCTGACCCTAAAGAGAAATTGAGTGGTTCTGAGTTAATTAGCAGCGCGACTAAAGAGATGTTTATACCGATTATGAGTTCGACGATGGTCACAATTGCAGTATTCTTACCACTTGGACTGGTGTCGGGTTCTATCGGTGAAATCTTTAGACCTTTTGCTTATACAGTCGTATTTGCATTGTTGGCCTCATTATTAATTGCAATTACGATTGTACCGATGCTTGGACATACATTCTTTAAGAATGGTATTAAAGGGCATCATGATGATGAAGCAAAGGTAGGGCGTATTGCAAGTTTCTATCATAAAGTATTAGAATGGTCTTTAAAACATAAGCTTATCGTCTCACTATTAAGTATCGGTCTCCTCCTTGGTAGCTTGTTCTTAACGCCATTTCTAGGGACGTCATTCATTTCAACAGGGGAAGATAAGTTTCTTGCATTAACTTACAAGCCTAAACCTGGTGAAACTGAAGAAGAGGTTGTAAAAAAAGGTGAGCAAGTTCAGAAAACTTTAGCTGAGAATAACGATGTAGTAAATATTCAGTACTCAGTTGGAGGAGAAAATCCATTTAACCCGGTTGCTACTAACGATATGGCAATGATGGTTGAATATAAGAAGGATACACCAAAGTGGGAAAGTGAAGCGGAACGTGTATTGAACAAAATCGCTTCTTTCAAACATGAAGGAACTTGGAAGAACCAGGATTTTGCAACGGGTGGTTCGACCAATACAGTAACGGTTACTGTTAACGGTCCATCGATGAATGAAATAAGACCGGTTACAGAGCAGCTTGAGAAAGAAATGAAAGACGTTAATACTGTTACGAATGTAAGTTCATCATTAACGGATAGTTATGATGCATATACATTAAAGGTAGATCATAACAAGTTATCTGAACGCGGACTAACTGCAGGTCAGATTGCAATGGCATTAAATCAACGTAGTGATAATAAAGTTGTCACTAAAATAGGTGATAATGGCAAGTCGACAGATGTTGTTCTGACAAAAGAAAAAGAATCAAAATGGACAAAAGATAAATTAGAGAATACAAAGATTACTTCACCACTCGGTAAAGAGATTAAGTTGAGCGATGTCGTAACGATTGAAGAAGGAAAGACGTCAGATACAATTAAACGTGAAGACGGTAATATATCGGCTACAGTAGAAGGTAAGATTAAAGGAAAAGATGTTAGCCAGGCTACACAAGATGTTGCAAAGAAAGTAAACGCATTAAAACACCCTTCAAATGTTGATGTACATATTGGAGGAACGAGTGAAGATATCGGCGAGAGCTTCTCTCAACTCGGACTTGCGATGCTTGCCGCTATCGGAATCGTTTACCTGATACTTGTACTGACATTTAAAGGAGGACTTGCGCCACTTGCCATATTATTCTCGTTACCGTTTACGATTATCGGGGTAATATTAGGACTTCTCGCGTTTGGGGAGACGCTTTCTGTACCATCGATGATTGGTATGCTCATGCTCATTGGTATCGTTGTTACGAATGCGATTGTGCTGATTGATCGCGTTATCAATAAAGAAGCAGAAGGATTATCAACACGTGATGCATTGCTTGAAGCAGCGATGACTCGTGTGCGTCCAATCTTGATGACTGCACTTGCTACAGTAGGCGCATTGTTACCATTACTGTTTGGAGGAGACGGCTCTGTGCTTATTTCTAAGGCACTTGCTGTAACAGTAATCGGTGGATTGACTTCTTCAACATTATTAACATTAATCGTTGTCCCTGTAGTGTATGAAATATTAATGAACTTGAAGCAGAGATTTACGAAAGATGAAAAAAAGATTAATCCATTTATACCAACGCATGATGCGTCAACACGTGTGCATATTAAAGATAATAGATAAAATATTCTGAATACAGTTGACGTATTGTTTGAACTATACTATAGTGATATCACAAATTAAATATTTCTTATCCAGAGAAGTGGAGGGAACTGGCCCTATGATACTTCAGCAACAGGCTTTAAGTACTGTGCTAAATCCAGCAAGCATATGCTTGGTAGATAAGTGCCACATCGGCGTCATTGCTACTGAAGCAATGACGCTTTTCTATTTTAAAAGGAGCGAATGTCTGTGAGTTCTAAATTATTAAGTTCAATACCTGAAAGTTATTTTGGTAAGACGATGGGTAGGAAGCTTGAAGTCGGGGATAAACCATTGATTAATACAGCAGTTGGTATCCCTGACCAACAAGTGGATCGTACGGTGCTGAAAGCTTTACAAGATGCCATTGTCAATCCTGATAACCATAGATACGGCGTATTCCGTGGCAAGGAGGCATTGAAGAAAGAGATTCAGAAGTTTTATAAAGATGTCTATGATGTTTCATTGGAGGATGATGAAATTTGTATTCTTTATGGTACGAAAAATGGTCTTGTTCATATCCCTACATGTGTCATTGAACCTGGTGAAGGTGTATTACTCCCTAATCCTGGATATACGGATTATCTTGCTGGTGTAAAGCTTGCTCGAGGATTACATTATGAATTGCCATTACACCCTGAAAATCATTACCTACCTGACTTTGATAATATAGATAAAGCGCAACTTAATAATACAAAGCTGATTTATCTTAACTATCCATCTAATCCAACTGGGGCAGTAGCGACTCAAGCATTCTTTGATGATACAATTATGCGTTTTAAAGATACTGAAACAAAGATCGTCCATGACTTTGCCTATGCTGCTTTTGGATTTAATGGTAAGAATCCAAGCATTCTTGCTTCACCTCATGCGAAAGAAGTTGCTGTAGAAATATATTCGTTATCTAAAGGCTTTAATATGTCCGGTGTACGTGTCGGATTTGCTGTAGGGAATAAAGAGATTGTGAGTGCTCTGAACTATTTTCAGGATCATACTCAAGTTGGTATGTGGGGCGTTGTACAAGATGCAGCGATAGCAGCACTTGAGCTAGGAGAACCATATCTAGAAAGTCAAAATAATATATTTAAAGCACGACGCGATAAAGTGACAGCGTATTTAAAACAACTTCAAATTCCATTTGAGCCGATGGACGGCGGTATATTTTTATGGGTACGAGTGCCAGACGGTTTTGACGGGGAAGCGTATACAGATTATTTATTAAAGCAAGAATCAATATTAGTAACTCCAGGAATCCCGTTTGGATCACGCGGTAAGAATTACATTAGAATCTCACTTGCGATTGATGATCTGTTGATAGATGAACTGCTTGAGCGCTTAAAAAATACAAAAGAATTATATATAAAATAAGAACTTACAAAGCATTACTTTGTAAGTTCTTATTTTATAGGTATATCGCACAAAGTACGATAATCATTAGCGCCATAACGATAGAGAAGAGATTAAGAATAAGCTTTGCTTTCTGGTCATTAAACTTAAATTTATAGTTAGAAATCTCTATATTTAAAAATAAACAAAGTGCAAGTAATGTAATCCAGAACTTTATCGTTCCAAGATGCATCAGTGCAACGAAGATGAAGACAACGAACACAGCACCAAGTATGATTCTTAAAAAATCCAGCAGACGCATGTTAATCATATAGATGCTTGTATAACTTACGATCAGATACATCATCATAAGTAAAATAATTAATATAATCATACGACTCTTCCTTTCTTATAATAAATAAATAGTAGGATTAAACCAAGTACGGAAGTGAGTGCACCGAAATAAAATGGCATTTCTAAATTTCTAGAAAGCAGTGCAGTAAATAACAAAGGACCGAGAATACGACCTAAACTATCCATACTGTAACTGATAGAAGTAAGTTTTCCCATTTTATTATTCGAAGTTTCTTTCGTCAATTGACTCGTCAGTAATGTTCTTACAAGGGCATTACCAGACATAAGGAGCACAAGACAGAGTCCGGCATAAAATAAATTCATGGAAAAAGGCAGCATAATAAATGCAACAATTGTAATCAATTGTCCTGTTATGATCACTGGTTTTTCTTGACCGTGCTTCACTTTACGTAAGTACCCACCTTGTAATCCAGCATTAACAAGCCCGCCAATCATAAAGAGCATTCCCATTTGTGTTGCAGTAATATTAATCTTCTCTATTTCAAAGAGCTGAAATGAGCTCTCCATCCCACTCATCGTAAACGTCACAATAAATGTTGATAATAAGAGCATATAGATTGCCGGAGTTAACAGTTTAGTGTTCACAGTAGTCTGTTCTGTATCACTAGAATGCTGTAATGTTTCCTTAATAGTGAATAGACAGAACAAAGCAATAACGGTTAATATTGCAGCAGTTGCGAAATACGGAATCTGATAGCTGATTCCAGATAGTAGTCCTCCAACTGCTGGACCGAATATAAATCCAAGTCCAATCATCATCCCCATGAGTCCCATATATTTGTTGCGCTCTTCATGTGTGGTCATATCACTGACCATGCTCGTCGTAGTAGAGAAGCATGCCCCTGAGAATAGCCCTCCAAGAATTCGAGAGGTATAAAGCATAGGTAAGTTATCGATAAATAATCCGAATAATACGAAGCTTAAAGTAAAACCGATAAGTCCGATGATCAATATTTTCTTACGACCATATTTATCGGATAGATACCCCCAGACTGGTGCTACAATAAATGAAACGATGGAATAAGAGGCAAGCAGTAACCCCATATGAAATGCATTTAAATTTAAACTATGTACTAGAGCAGGTATTACAGGTATTACAATACTGAATCCAAAGTATATAAAGAACTGAATCATCATCAGCAGTTTAAATTGTTGTTTCATTGAATGCCCTCCTTAAAGCTATAGTACTATTGTAGCGAAAGTTAAGCTTAAATCCTATATTTTTATAATAAAAAAGAGCACTTACAGTTGTGCCCTTACTTGTGCAATCTGATTTTCGATTTCAACAAGTTTCTCTTCCAGTCGTGGAGAAGCCTGACCAGTAGACTCTACTTTTTCTAAATCGTTTTGAATACGCATATATTCTTCTTTTAGCTCTAAAAGTTGCTGGTTAAGATCCATAATATCCTTCCTTTCGCTCACTTTATATATGAAATATACCTTAAAATGATAATATAATAAAGAAACAAAGATTTGGAGGTATACATCATGACAAAGAAAATTAAGACAAATGCGTTGAGAAAGCTTGACCAAAAGAAGATAACATATGAAACATATACATATGAAGTGACGGATGAGTTAGACGGTGTTACAGTCGCAAATAAAATTGGAAAACCTTATGCTCAAGTATTTAAAACATTAGTATTGCACGGGAAATTAAATTATTATGTTGCAGTTATTCCTGTTGCAGCAACGTTAGACCTTAAATCAATGAGTAAAGTTGTCGGGGAGAAGAAACTTGAGCTCTTGCCTGTGAATAATCTTGAGAAATTAACGGGTTACATTCGTGGGGGGTGTTCACCTGTGGGGATGAAGAAGCTGTTTCCGACAGTTATCGATAGTAGTGCAGAGCAGTTTGAAGAGATTATTGTGAGTGCAGGACAACGAGGAATACAGATGCAAGTACCGCTTCAATCATTAGTCAATCTTATTCATGCGAAAGTGAGCCCGATTACACATGAGGATTAAAGACAATTATCTAAAATTAAATATAAGAAATAAACGTACGATTGTCACGAGTGATGTACATGGAAGGCCAGATTTATTAGAACAATTATTGAAGAAGGTGGATTTTTCACACGAAGATATTCTTATAATTAATGGTGATATTATAGATAAGGGACCCGACAGTATACAAATGATTACATATGTAGAACGTCTAATGGCGCAGGGCAATGTATATATGACATTAGGTAATTGCGATAAAATATTCGATGAACTGGAAGAAGCATTTCTATATGACTATATGGAGTATCGCTATACGATTGTTCATGAGATGCTGAAGCAGTTAGGAAAGACACGAGACGACTATTCATCACAAGGTGAACTGGCGAAAGAGCTTAGAACGAAATTTGAACATCTTCATAATGTAGTGAAAGATTTGCCGTTGATGATAGAAACTGAAGATTATATATTTGTGCACGCAGGAGTCGATGAAGATTATATGGAGACGACAGAGCGCGATGCGCTGAATATGCCATTTTTCTATAACCAACCACATCAACTTGAGAAGACAGTAGTAGTGGGTCATTTCCCTGCTTGTAACTTTGTCGAACAAGGGGTATACCACCATAATATTAAAATCCATCCGAATCACAATACAATTGCCATTGATGGGGGTAATCAGGTCAAGACAAGTGGTCATCTGAATGGACTCATCATCGAATCAGATGGGACATTGCACACAACGTTTGTTGATGATTATGAACAATGTATGGTTATCCAGTCATTTGATCCAGGACTTCAAATGCCGCATAGCTTTACCTATCCTGATTACAATATTACAGCTTTTGAAGGGGATGAATATTTTACTTATTGTGAGTGTGGTGAACACGATGGTTGTATGGTGAAAACCGAATTCATCGATTTCGAAGCACAACGATTAAAAGATGATTATACAGATTATTTCCACACGGTAGAAGCTGGAGCGTTCGTCAGCGTGATTCAGCGTTATACAGGTTATGTTCTGATTAAGAAAAATGGTATTGTTGGGTTTGTTCCGGAAGAAGTACTGGAATAGATACGTACATCAATACAGAAAGAAGGCTGATTTGTGACACAGACATTTATAATGATTATCGCTTTAATATTAACAGGATATTTAATGAAGCGCCTAAACTATATAAAAGAAGAAGAAGGCGGTGTTATTGCTAAACTTATCTTCAATTTAACATTGCCCTCATTGGTCATCGTAACATTAAGCAGCGTTAAGATTGAACCTTCTTTAATGCTCTTGCCTGTAATTATGGTAATCTATGTTGTTATCGCTAAACTGATTGTTATCATTCTATTTCTCAAGTACAATAATCAGATTAGAGGTTCTGTAGGAATGATGGCTGCGGCATTTAATATCGGCTTGTTCGCCTATCCTCTAGTTGGTGAGATGTTCGGTGCAGAGGGATTATTATATTTTGGGATGTTTGATATCGGTGGTTCCATCGGTATGTTTGGTATTACGTATTTTGTAGGAAATTATTTCAGTGAAGGTGGAGACACGTTTGACATCCGATATTTACTTATGAGCTTAATGAAGACAGTACCACTTATGACATATATCATCATGCTCACGATAAACTTACTAGATATACATATACCAGGTGAAATCATTGAATTCTTTAAAATAATTTCACAGGCGAACATGCCTTTATCCATGATATTGCTCGGCGTATATTTAAACTTTAAGGTGGATACATATTATTTACCATTAGCAATTAAATATTTATGTTTCCATTATGGATTTGGACTTATTGCGGGGTTGATATGTTATTATACGTTACCATTTAATGAAATGTTCAGAACAACATTGCTTATTGGATGGCTACTTCCTATAGGAGTGGCAATCATTCCTTATGCAATACAATTTAAGTATAAAACATTACCGCTCATAGCGATGATCTCTAATATTACAATCGTTATTTCTATTATTATTTTATATATCTTTCAAAAGGTAATCTTATAAAAAAATATATAAAAGGATAAAGTGGCATTTGCGCCGCTTTATCCTTTTCCTCCCATAAACGAAGGATATTTTGTCATTCCGCCGTCGACATAGAGCGTTGTACCCGTAATATAGGCTGCCTGTGCGCTTGCTAAAAAGAGTGCCGCGTTGGCAACGTGTTCAGGTTCCCCAATAAAGCTCATAGGTATCATTCTTTCGGTTTCTTCACGTGTAGCAGGATCTGCAAATTTTTCTTTCGTATGTTCTGTAACGATAGCGCCTGGTGAGATATTATTTACTCTTATCCCTTGCGGGGCAAATTCCATGCTTAACGTTTCCATCATTAGCTTTAATCCGCCTTTACTTGCAGCATAGTTAACATAATTTGGCCATGGGATAACATCGTGCACACTTGACATATTAATGATGACACCTTTTTTATTTGATTCAGTGAAATGTTTAGCAGCTTCTCGGCTGCCGATAAACGCACCGGTTAAGTTAATATTCATGACATGATTAAAATCTTCTGCTGACATTTCAAGAGAAGGTGTTGCCTTTTCAAATCCAGCATTATTAATCATAATATCTATCGTACCAAAGTGTTTTACTGCTTCTGATACCAGTGCAGTGACTTCGTCTTCTTTAGAAACATCGGCTTGAATTGTAATCGCATCACCACCAGACTTTTTAATCGTTTTAGCAATTTCTAATGCTTCACTTTCACTTGAATTATAATTCACCACAACTTTACAGCCTTCCGTGCCGAACTTTTCTGCCATTGCTTTACCAATACCGCTTGAAGCGCCAGTAATAACGACAACTTTATCTTTTAAATCTTTATACATAAATCTCACTCCTTTATTGTTTTGCATATCCTAGTAGGAATGCTGCGATGATAATTAACATAATTCCTGCGGCAATACCGATATATTGTTTCTTTGTTTTCTTTTCTCTTAACAGGAAGATCCCGCCGAGTGTCGAAACTACGACAAGCATCTGTGAGAATGAAAAGCTTGTTGCTACACCCACTTTAGGCTGAGAATAAAACATTGCCATATTACCTAAAGCCCATAACACACCAGGGAACATGTTTTTTACAATTGCTTTTTTCTTCGGATGATGCTTTAAAGTAAGCAGTAATCCACCGAGAACCATACCGATTGACTGAGGGAATAGTGCGCTCCAGCCTTCGACGCCAAAGAACTGACCGATAACGACATAAGTTACATACCCTAAAGTAGAGATTAACAATATGGGGAGGGCTTTTTTAAGATTTCCTTTCGTCTGGTCATCTTCTTTACCTTTTAGTGAGGTTAACATGACCCCGATAATTAAAAGTGTTAATGCTATAACTCCGAGAATAATTGAAGTCATGGTCTTCCATTCGTTGAAGAATATGACTGAAATCAACGTTGTACCTACGAGTTGTAAGCCTGTTGAAATTGGCATTGTCTTAGAAACACCGATAAGCTCAACACTTTTAAGCTGATTTCCTTGACCAAACGCCCAGAATGCACCAGAAACCATACCGACTAATAGAATTTTTGTATTTAGTTCTGGCTGAACCATGATATAAGTAATCGAGCCGATGATAAAGGCACCGATGACAGTCCCCATAATTTGTTCATAAGGGGTTCCGCCTACTTTAACATTAATTAAGACGACACTTCCCCATAGTAATGCTGGTAACAAAGCAATTAATATATCCATAAATTCTCCTTTATCCTTTTATTATTAATTACCCTACTGATGTTTCAGAAAACATATGCTTTTGAAACTTGATTTGTAGATATACACAAAGAGACCCTTAAATAATGGCGGAACATTATTTAAGGGTCTTTAATTATTCTATAGTATATTTAAAATGATTCATTTCATTTATTTTTTTGAATCCAAGTTTCTCGTAGAATGCTATATCTTTTTCTCGCTTACTTTTCACGGAAAGCTGTACACTCGTCGCGTGATGTTTTTTAAATGCATGGTCTACAGCGAAAGATACAAGGTCGTGGCCAATGCCTTTATGACGGTATTGTAAATGCGTATAGACGAATCGAATGTCGCAGCTATCGTCATCATTGATCTGCATCCAGATGAAGCCTTTAGCAATACCTTCATTCAAATAGAGGTAAAGTTCATGACTATTCCCGATAGAATTCAATATTTTATCACGCATTGGTTTATAGTCTATATACATATCTTTCATAATTTCTGTAAAGCTCTTTTTATATACAGGTTTATATTTAATAACTTGAGGTACGAGAGATGTCGTTTTATTTTGATGGGTTGTCATGGTATATGTCGTTCCAAGATATTGCGTTCGTAAATTTTTCATAACAGTCTGACCAAAACGATGATCTTCATGCAGGCTGAAGTAATAGGTCTTCAAGCTAGGGTGTGTTATAAGGAAATCTTGCCACATCACTTTGATCATATTCAATGTTATTTTGTCTGTATGTTTCGTAATTGGACCAAGAATGTGCGCCTCTTTATCGTTAATAGGCTCTATACCAAATGCAGCGATGATTTCCTCTTCATCTTTAATGAGCAGCATATCTTCTTTTTTGATGTGATGAAGTTGTTCTTCTATACCTTGTAATGTCAAAAGTATATATCCGACGTGATGTTCGTTATGCTGATTGAGGTCATATAAGAACTTTGCTGTCTTGTGTATATCTTCCATTTGTGTGATTTTCAAGTGATCACTCCTTAAAGTGTGCTGACAATACTTCATGTGTTATATTGATTTGATGTTACATGTGGATGTAAACTTTTTGCGTCTTCAAGTGCATGAATATTATCTGGGAAATGTAACGATTTAATACGCCATCCTCCTTAAGTAAAGCATACAAGATAGTACCTAAAATCTCAATTTAATCATATGAAATATATTCTGTTATAATAAAGATTATTAAAGAATAGAGGACGGATATTATGAAATCAGTAGTGTTAGCAGAGAAACCTTCAGTCGCACGTGATATTGCACGTGTACTTAAATGTAATCAAAAGAAAAATGGATATATGGAAAATGACAAATATATCGTCACTTGGGCATTAGGACATTTAGTTACAAATGCTGATCCCGAGCAGTATGATGCAAAGTTTAAACAGTGGGATTTAAATATGCTGCCCATTATACCAGAGCGTATGAAGACGGTTGTTATTGGTAAGACCCGTAAACAATTTAATACAGTGAAAGCACAGATTGAACGTCAAGATGTGAATGAGATTATTATTGCGACTGACGCAGGACGTGAAGGAGAACTTGTTGCGCGCCTTATTATCGAGAAATGTAAAGGAAACAAACCGATGAAACGTCTCTGGATATCCTCAGTTACAGACAAAGCAATACTGGACGGCTTTAAACATTTGAAACCAGCGCAGGCGTATCAAGGATTATATGAAGCAGCTATGGCACGAAGCGAGGCGGATTGGATTGTTGGGATTAATGCAACAAGAGCACTAACAACGAAATATGATGCACAACTTTCTACAGGTCGTGTACAGACGCCGACGCTTCAGATGGTCAAAATACGCCAAGATGCAGTGCAGAAATTTCAGCCGAAAACATATTATAGTATTGAGCTTATAAGTAGAAGTGATAAGTTCAAGTGGCAAAGCGGGAATCAAATCTTTGATGAATCAAAAGTAGATGGACTATTGAAAGACATACAAGGAAAGCAAGCCATTGTTCAAGATGTAGTCTCTAAAGAAAAGAAACGCTATCCTGGAAAACTCTATGATTTAACGAGTTTGCAGCAGGACGCTTATAAGCGCTTCAAATATTCAGCGAAAGAAACATTGAACGCGATGCAAAGTCTATACGAGACCCATAAATATGTAACATATCCAAGAACAGATTCAAATTACTTAACGACAGATATGGAAAGCTCACTTAAAGAACGTGTCGCATCCCTTGGTGCTACGCCGTATAAAGAGCAAGTCGTGAAATTACTAAAGACACAAATTAAAGGTGCCAGTCACTTTGTTAATAATGCGAAAGTATCAGATCACCATGCCATTGTTCCGACTGAGATTAGAGCGAATTTAGAGACACTTGGAGCAAGAGAAAAGAATATATATTTACTTATTGCGGAACGTTTCTTAAGCAATTTAATGGAACCCCATATATATAAAGAAGAAACCATTACTGTACAGATTGGAAAAGAAATATTTACGCTTAAAACCGAGACGACTGTGAAAGCTGGATTTAAAGCATTGTATGAACAGTCATCCCTTGAGCGTTATAACGCGTACCGTAAAGGAGAAACATTAAGTTCTGTCAGCCTGAAGAAGACAACCGGTGAAACACAGCCCCCAGCTTATTTAAATGAGGGGACATTACTTAAAGCGATGGAGAACCCGGCATCTATCTTTAATATCGATAAGGAGAGTACGTCGACATTAAAGTCTGCAGGTGGTATTGGAACAGTAGCGACACGAGCAGATATTATTGAGAAGCTTTATAACTTAAATGCGATAGAAAACAATAACGGCAATATTAAAGTGACGAACAAAGGACGTCAGTTATTAGAACTTGCACCTGATGCACTCAAGTCGCCCGAACTTACAGCAGACTGGGAATATAAATTAACACGCATTGAAAAAAATAAGTATGGAAGAAAACAATTTATGCATGAGATGATAGATTTCACAAAAGAAATCATTGCTGAAATTAAATCGAGTGATGAGAAATTTAAACACGATAACTTAACGAGTACAGAATGCCCGACTTGCGGTAAGTTTATGTTAGAGAAAAAAACGCGTAACGGTAAGATGCTTGTCTGCCAAGATCCAACGTGCGGCACGAAGAAGAATGTTCAGCGTAAAACGAATGCGCGTTGCCCAGAATGTAAGAAGAAGCTGACGCTACATGGTAAAGGGCCAAAAGCAATGTACAGTTGTGTATGTGGATTTAGAGAAACGCAAGAACAGATGGATAAACGCTTCAATTCAAAGAAGACAGGAAAAGTATCGAAAAAAGAAATCAATAAATATATGAAGAAAGAAGAGCCAATCAATAATCCTTTTGCCGATGCACTCAAAAACTTAAATTTATAAGTAAACTAAATACTTATTGTTCAACACTTCACAAATTGTTAAAATAGAAGTGAATAAAATAGGGGGTGTATCTATGGAAAACGTAAAACAAAAGAAGAATCTTAAACCAATTTGGATTGTCTTGAGCTTTCTTGTATTGATTACGATCGTATTACTACCGACACCTGCTTCTTTACCAGTGATGGGTAAGATGGCACTTGCAATCCTTGCTTTCGCTGTTATTATGTGGGTGACTGAAGCGGTGAGTTATCCTGTTTCAAGTACGATGATCGTTGCTTTAATCATCTTGCTAATTGGATTCAGTCCGATTGAGAAACTTGGGCCATCGATGGGTAATCCGATGGCTGCAGGTAAACCGTTAACTGAGGATGCCTTGTTCGGTACACAGAATGCATTAAAGATTGCATTTAGTGGATTTTCAAGTTCAGCAGTAGCGCTCGTTGCAGCTGCACTGTTCTTAGCGACAGCCATGCAAGTGACAAACTTGCATAAACGTCTTGCGCTTTTAGTACTCTCAGTAGTAGGGAATAAAACGAATGCAGTAGTCGCAGGTTCTATCATTGTTTCCATCATTCTTGCATTTTTCGTTCCTTCAGCAACTGCACGTGCAGGCGCTGTCGTACCGATTCTGCTTGGTATGGTTACAGCGTTTGGTGCTAAGAAAGAATCCCGCCTGGCAGCATTGCTTGTGATTACCGCTGTTCAAGCTGTGTCTATATGGAATATCGGTATTAAGACGGGAGCCGCTCAAAATATGGTTGCTATGGGCTTTATCAATAAAACCTTTAACGAAGATATCTCTTGGGGTCAGTGGTTTATGTATGCGGCACCGTGGTCCATTATTATGTCGATTGTCTTATACTTTGTTATGATCAATTTGATTAAACCTGAAACGAAAGAAATTGAAGGTGGAAAGGAACTTGTAAAGGCACAGCTAGCGGAACTTGGACCGGTAACACCGAAAGAATGGCGATTAATTGCAATCTCAGTAGCATTGCTCTTGTTCTGGGCTACTGAAGGTAAGTTTCATCCAATTGATTCTTCATCGATTACTTTAATTGCGTTAGCTATTATGCTCACTCCGAAGATTGGCATCTTCTCGTGGAGCGATGTAGAAAAATTGATTCCATGGGGAACAATTATAGTATTTGCGATTGGGATATCCTTAGGGAACTTATTACTGCAAACGACTGGGGCGCAGTGGCTCAGTGATAAGACTTTTGGATTGATGGGGTTAGAGCATTTGCCATTACTTGCTACAATTGCTTTAATTACGATATTTAATATTCTGATTCATTTAGGATTCGCAAGTGCAACAAGCTTATCAAGTGCACTTATACCAGTGTTTATTGCACTTACAAGTACATTAGGATTAAAGGATAATGCAGTTGGATTCGTATTAATACAACAATTTGTTATTAGTTTTGGGTTCCTGTTACCGGTATCAGCGCCACAGAATATGCTTGCATACGGTACAGGTACATTCACGGTTAAAGATTTCTTGAAGTCAGGGATACCTTTAACCATTATTGGCTATTTACTTATCCTGCTCTTTAGCGCAACTTATTGGAAATGGATTGGATTAATATAATCAATGAAAAGAAAGATGCTGAGACGAATGTCTCAGCATCTTTTTTATGCATCTTGAGATAAGATTTTCATATCTTTAGCATCAAGTTCAAACTCTTTCGTTTTGCCATCTTGTCCTTTTAACTCAACATTATATTTAAATTTTCCATCATCATGATCAAGTGACCATTCTTTAATCTCACCATTGTAAACTTTTTGTGCTGCTTTAATAATTTTATCAGCAGGCACAAACTCACCGTAATCAAATGTTTTCTCGTTATCTTTATCATCTTCTACTTCAGAAGAGATAATTTTGTTTTGTTCAGCGTTTACTTTGATTTCATGAGTCTTTTTGTTTGTATCGATTAAGGAAATTTTGTAAACCCATTGGCCCATATCATGGTCGAATGAAATGCTTTCTAAATCACCATCAACTTTCTTCTGTGCTGTTTTAATTGCTTCTTCTGGTGAAAGTTTAATGTCATCTAGTTTAATAGAAGCTTCATCTTTGTCATTATCATCATCTGCTTCAGTCGCTTCATCTTTATTATCCACGTCATCTGAATCTTCTGTACTGCTTTCGCCTTCTTGTTTTGCATCATTATCTTCATCGTTGTTATCATCTTTATCATTTGTATCTGTCGCTTTAGTATCAGTAGTTTCTGATTGCTGTTCCTGTTTAGTTTCATCCTTTGGAGATTTTTCAACATCATTTGTGTCATTATTACATGCAGCAAGTGCTAAAGCTGAAGATAGGATTAAACTTAATATTTTAAATTTCATAATTATAATTCCTCCTTTAATTATTTATATAATTTATTCCCTGAATATATACCGAAAAAACATTCTAATGATCTATATGCAATTTTTATATGATTAAGACATAATAACTATAAAAAGTTTAAAGGATAGGACTTTACGATAAGAAAAATGATTAAAATACGAATATTAAAATTAATATTCTTAAAAATGTATTGATTTTTCCGAACATTGAGATTAGACTATACAAGTATAAAAATTAAAAAAGGGAAGTGCACAATGAGAAATTATTTTAAGTTTGATGAATTAGGCACAAACTATAAGAGAGAGATACTTGGTGGATTAACGACATTTCTATCAATGGCATATATATTAGCGGTCAATCCTGCAATGCTATCGCTTGCTGGTATTGAAGGTATTCCGGATAGTATGCGTATGGATGCTGGTGCGGTCTTTGTTGCGACAATCCTTGCATCAATAGTAGGTTGTTTATTTATGGGACTGATTGCAAAGTATCCGATTGCGTTAGCCCCTGGTATGGGATTGAATGCGTTCTTTGCATTCACAGTCGTATTACAGTACAACATTCCGTGGCAGACAGGTTTAACGGGTGTACTATTCTCAGGATTATTCTTTGCATTACTGACGATGACAGGTTTACGTGAAACGATTATCAACGCAATTCCTTTCGAACTGAAGATGGCGGTATCAGCGGGGATAGGTCTTTTTATTACCTTTGTAGGTTTAAAAGGTGCAGGCATTGTAAAAGGGAATGAAGCGACTTTAGTATCATTAGGTAATGTCCATGACCCGCATGTATTATTAGCGGTTGGTGGCATTGCATTGACAATTATTCTTATGGCAAAGCGCGTTCCGGGAAGCATCTTTATCGGGATGGTATTAACAGCGATATGTGGTATGCTCTTCGGACTTATTGATGCACCAAAGCAAATTGTCGGTTCAGTACCAAGTATCGAACCAACGTTCGGAAAAGCATTCGATGCATTTGCACATCCAGAACAAATCTTTAACCTGCAATTTCTAGTGATCGTATTAACATTCTTATTTATTGACTTCTTTGATACAGCGGGTACACTCGTTGCTGTTGCAACGCAGGCAAATCTAGTGAAGGATAACAAATTGCCGCGCGCAGGACGTTCTTTATTTGCTGATTCATTAGCGACAATCGTAGGTGCCATTTTCGGTACGTCTACGACAACTTCATATATCGAATCTTCAGCAGGGGTTGCAGTAGGTGCCAGAACCGGATTTGCAAGTGTGATTACGGCATTGTGTTTCGCGTTAGCACTTTTCTTCGCGCCTCTTATGTCGGTTGTAACGAGTGCTGTGACTGCACCTGCTCTAGTAATCGTAGGTGTATTAATGGTAGCGAACTTAAATAAAATAGAGTGGCACAAGTTTGAAATTGCAGTTCCTGCATTTCTAACGATTATTATGATGCCACTTACGTATTCGATTGCTACGGGTATTGCATGTGGATTTATTTTCTATCCGATAACGATGCTGATGGCAAATCGCAGAAAAGAGATTCACCCAATAATGTATTTCATGGCAGCAGTATTTATTTTATACTTTATGTTTATACAGCATTAAAAATAAGGCGCTCAGACATATGTCTGAGCGCCTTATTTTTAATTTTCTTTATTATAATCTCTCACAGTCTCACCACTGCGGTATGGATCATAGTGAGTCGTATTTCCGCGATATTCTCTCGTATTAATGACGATAAAGATATACGCAATCATTAAGAACGCCATTAACCAATGCATGAACATTCCGAGTATCGGGAAGAATGCGAAAGCGTTCGCTAACAACCCTGTAAGTGCAATAACGGATAATGAAAATCTAGCTTCATTAGAGCGGTCGAGTGCAGATAACAAAAACATAATAAAGTACAGCGTAATATTCGTACCAAGTGGTGCCCATGCCAAGCTTAAAATATATGCACCCCCAATACCAGGGATTCCTAGAAATATTTCTTTCAATAACATAATGATGCCGAGCGTTAACAAAGTCATTTTCATCATTCGCTTCATATATATGAACCTCCATTAGTAATATACTTGTAACAAAAATACTTTTGTTACATTAATTATATCATGTTATAATAAACTATTGAATTGTACTGCTTAGTGTATTAGAAGTTACCTAAAGATATAATATCTTCTATATAATATGTAGAATTCTTTTTTTAATAGTTGATAGAATTCCCCCAGACGAACTTATTTTAACACTCTCCAAAAAACTTTTTATAAATATCTAGTTATCTATTGCTAAATGACTAATATTCGTGTATTATATCTACTGTTGGACTTTAAAAAGCGATGAAGCGAGAGGTTACTGACACACCCGGCCGCTTTGCCATGGCGATGTGTGAGACAATTTTCGTGGAGAAGTCTATCAAACTAAAATAGACGTACAAGAGGAGGTAAAATTATGGCAAAACAAAAAATTCGTATTCGTTTGAAAGCGTATGATCACCGCATTATCGATCAATCAGCTGAAAAAATCGTAGAAACTGCAAAACGTTCAGGTGCAGAAGTATCAGGACCGATTCCGTTACCAACGGAAAAAACAGTTTACACAATTATCCGTGCCGTTCATAAGTACAAAGATTCTCGTGAACAGTTCGAGCAACGCACGCACAAACGTTTAATCGACATCGTTAACCCAACACCTAAAACAGTTGATGCTCTTATGGGCTTAAACTTACCATCAGGTGTAGACATCGAAATCAAATTATAATAAAAAGTAGGAGGTGCGACTTTCGATGACCAAAGGAATCTTAGGAAGAAAAGTAGGAATGACTCAAGTTTTCGGTGAAAACGGAGAATTAATTCCAGTAACAGTAGTAGAAGCAGCACAAAACGTAGTATTACAAAAGAAAACTGAAGAAGTTGATGGTTATTCATCAATCCAAATCGGTTTTGAAGACAAACAAGCTTATAAAGCAGACCGCAAATCAAACAAATTTGCAACGAAACCAGCTGAAGGCCATGCTAAAAAAGCAGGCACAGCACCTAAGCGCTTCATTCGTGAATTCAGAAACGTAGATACTGAAGCTTACGAAGTAGGTCAAGAAGTCACTGTGGATACATTCCAAATTGGTGACATTGTTGACGTGACAGGAGTTTCTAAAGGTAAAGGTTTCCAAGGTGCAATTAAGCGCCACGGACAGTCACGTGGACCAATGAGTCACGGTTCTCGTTACCACAGACGCCCAGGTTCAATGGGTATGGCATCTGACGCTTCTAAAGTATTTAAAGGTAAAGCATTACCAGGCCGTATGGGTGGTAATACTGTTACTATGCAAAACTTAGAAATCGTTAAAGTAGACGCTGAAAACAACGTTGTCTTAGTAAAAGGTAATGTTCCTGGACCTAAAAAAGGTTTAGTTAAAATTCAAACTTCAATTAAAAAAGGTAATAAATAGTATCTGCGAAAGGAGGAAATAACATAATGGCTAATTATGATGTATTAAAAGTAGATGGAACAAAAGCGGGTTCAATCGAATTAAACGATAACGTATTCGGAATCGAACCTAATCAACATGTATTATTCGAAGCGATCAACTTACAAAGAGCTTCAATGCGTCAAGGTACTCACGCAGTCAAAAATCGTTCAGCAGTGAGCGGTGGTGGACGTAAACCTTGGAAACAAAAAGGTACAGGTCGTGCACGTCAAGGTACAATCCGTGCGCCACAATGGCGTGGTGGTGGTATCGTATTCGGACCAACACCAAGAAGTTATTCATACAAAATGCCTAAGAAAATGCGTCGTTTAGCTTTACGTTCTGCTTTATCAGCGAAAGTACAAGAAAACGCATTTACAGTTTTAGAATCATTAACATTTGATGCTCCTAAAACAAAAGAATTCAAAAACATGACAACAACTTTAGAATTACCTAAAAAGGTATTGTTTGTCGTTGAAGCTGAAGATGTAAACGTAGCTTTATCAGCACGTAACATTCCTGGCGTAACTGTTATTACTACTACTGGCTTAAACGTATTAGATATCGTTCATGCGAACCAAGTAGTAATGACTAAAGGTGCAGTTGAAAAAGTAGAGGAGGTGCTTGGTTAATGGAAAATCGCGATATTATTAAGCGCCCCGTTATCACTGAACGTTCATCTGAACAAATGGCACAAGATAAATACACTTTTGATGTAGATACACGTGCTAACAAAACACAAATCAAAATTGCAATTGAAGATATCTTCAATGTAAAAGTTGATAAAGTAAACGTTATGAACTACAAAGCTAAGAAAAAACGTGTTGGCCGTTACAACGGTTACACAAACAAAAGAAGAAAAGCGATCGTAACTTTAAAAGAAGGTTCAATCGACTTCTTCAACTAAAATAAACATTTACCATTAAGGAGGTAAAACGACAATGGCAATTAAACATTATAAGCCAATAACAAACGGTCGTCGTAATATGACAGGTTCAGATTTCGCTGAAATTACGTCAACGTCACCTGAAAAGTCATTACTTGCTCCCCTTCCGAGAAAAGCGGGACGTAATAACCAAGGTAAGTTAACTGTACGTCACAGAGGTGGCGGTCATAAGCGTCAATACCG
Organism: Macrococcus sp. S115; assembly: GCF_030067655.1. Classification (NCBI taxonomy): domain Bacteria; kingdom Bacillati; phylum Bacillota; class Bacilli; order Caryophanales; family Staphylococcaceae; genus Macrococcus; species Macrococcus sp. S115. Next base: position 28,401 of record NZ_JASJES010000006.1, read on the forward strand.
TATTATTGATTTCAAACGTAATAAAGATGGTATCCCTGCGAAAGTGGCAACGATCGAGTACGATCCAAACCGTTCAGCAAATATCGCATTATTACATTACTTAGATGGTGAGAAACGTTACATCATCGCACCTAAAGGTTTAACTGTAGGAACTCAAGTAGTTAACGGACCAGAAGCAGATATTAAAGTAGGTAACTGTTTACCACTTCAAAATATCCCAGTTGGTACAGTTATCCACAATATCGAGTTAAAACCTGGTAAAGGTGGACAATTAGTACGTTCTGCTGGAGCAAGTGCTCAAGTACTTGGTAAAGAAGGTAAATACGTATTAGTTCGCTTAAAATCTGGTGAAGTTCGTATGATTCTATCAAGTTGCCGTGCTACAATCGGTCAAGTTGGTAATGAACAACATGAATTAATCAACATCGGTAAAGCCGGACGTTCAAGATGGAAAGGTATCCGTCCTACAGTTCGTGGTTCTGTAATGAACCCTAACGATCACCCACACGGTGGTGGTGAAGGTCGTACTTCAATCGGTCGTCCATCTCCAATGTCACCATGGGGTAAACCAACTCTTGGTAAGAAAACTCGTAAGAAGAAAAACCGTTCTAACAAACTTATCGTTCGTGGACGTAAAAAATAATAATAACTTACTCAAGTTAGCGGCCTAGCCGCTAACGTAGCAGTAAGAATGAGGGAGGCGCCATAATGGCTCGTAGTCTTAAAAAAGGACCTTTCATCGATGATCACTTAATGAAAAAAGTTGAAGCATTAGAGGAAGGCGGCAAAAAAACAGTAATCAAAACTTGGTCACGTCGCTCTACAATTTTCCCAAACTTTATTGGACACACTATCGCAGTATACGATGGTCGTAAACACGTACCTGTATACGTAACTGAAGATATGGTTGGACATAAATTAGGAGAATTCGCACCTACACGTACTTACAAAGGTCACGGTGCAGACGACAAGAAAACTAAACGCTAATTTCAGATAAGGAGGAATAACCATGGAAGCAAAAGCGGTTGCAAGAACAATCAGAATCGCACCTCGTAAAGTGAGATTAGTTTTAGATCTTATCAGAGGTAAAGAAGTAGCGGAAGCTATTGCTATTTTAAAATTAACAAATAAAGCATCATCACCAGTAGTTGAAAAGTTATTAATGTCAGCATTAGCAAATGCAGAACATAACTATGATATGAATATCGATACTTTAGTTGTTAAAGAAGCTTATGCAAACGAAGGACCAACTTTAAAACGTTTCCGTCCACGTGCACAAGGTCGTGCAAGTGCCATCAATAAACGTACAAGCCACATCACTATCGTTGTAGCTGATAAAGAAGTTAAAACTTCAAACACTGAAGCTCAAGAAGAAGCAAAATAATATATCTCATTAAGGAGGGAATACAGTGGGTCAAAAAATTAATCCAATCGGACTTCGTGTCGGAATTATTCGTGACTGGGATGCGAAATGGTTTGCAGAAAAAGATTTCGCAACTTTATTACATGAAGACTTAAAAGTTCGTAAATATATCGAAGAAAACTTAAAAGACGCTTCTGTTTCTCGTGTAGAAATCGAACGCGCAGCAAATCGCGTAAACATCGCTATCCACACTGGTAAACCTGGTATGGTTATCGGTAAAGGCGGTTCAGAAATTGAAAAATTACGTAACAACTTAAACAGCTTAACTGGTAAACGTGTTCACATTAACGTTGTAGAAGTTAAGAAAGTTGATATGGATGCAAGATTAGTAGCGGAAAACATTGCACGTCAATTAGAAAACCGTGTATCATTCCGTCGTGCTCAAAAACAAGCGATCCAACGTGCTATGAAGTTAGGTGCTAAAGGTATCAAGACTCAAGTATCAGGACGTTTAGGCGGCGCAGACATCGCGCGTGCTGAACAATATTCAGAAGGAACTGTTCCACTTCATACATTACGTGCTGACATCGATTATGCACATGCTGAAGCAGACACTACTTACGGTAAACTTGGTGTTAAAGTATGGATCTATCGTGGAGAAGTTCTTCCTACAAAGAAGTCTAGTGAAGGAGGAAAATAATAATGTTATTACCAAAACGTGTAAAATACCGTCGTCAACATAGACCTAAAACAACTGGTCGTTCAAAAGGCGGAAACGAAGTAACATTTGGTGAATATGGTTTACAAGCAACAACAGCTGCTTGGATCACTTCTCGTCAAATTGAATCAGCTCGTATTGCAATGACTCGTTACATGAAACGTGGCGGAAAAGTCTGGATTAAAATTTTCCCTCATACACCTTACACTAAAAAACCTTTAGAAGTACGTATGGGTTCTGGTAAAGGTGCAGTTGAAGGATGGGTAGCAGTAGTAAAACCTGGACGTATTATGTTTGAAATCGCGGGTGTACCTGAAGAAGTAGCACGCGAAGCATTGCGTTTAGCATCTCACAAACTACCAGTGAAAACTAAGTTTGTAAAACGTGAAGAATTGGGTGGTGACACAAATGAAAGCTAAGGAAATTAGAGATTTAACCACTTCAGAAATTGAAACTAAAGTAAAGTCGCTTAAAGAGGAACTTTTCAACCTACGCTTTCAGTTAGCTACAGGTCAACTTGAAAATACAGCACGTATTCGCGAAGTTAAAAAATCAATCGCGCGTATGAAAACTGTTGTACGTGAAAGAGAAATCGAGCAACAAAAAACTGAACAAAAATAATTTTTGATAGGAGGGTACTCTTGTGAGCGAAAGAAACAATCGTAAAGTCTACACAGGTAAAGTTGTATCTGACAAAATGGATAAAACAATCACAGTTGTAGTAGAAACTTACAAAACACATTCTTTATACGGCAAACGTGTAAAGTATTCTAAAAAATACAAAGCACATGATGAAAACAATACAGCTAAAATGGGCGATATCGTTAAGATTATGGAAACACGTCCTTTATCAGCTACAAAACGCTTCCGTTTAGTAGAAGTTGTTGAAGAATCAGTAATCATTTAATAAGAAATTAGATAAAGGAGGTAACTCGAATGATCCAACAAGAATCACGCTTAAAAGTAGCAGATAACTCTGGTGCTCGTGAAGTATTAACTATTAAAGTATTAGGCGGATCTGGCCGTAAAACAGCTAACATTGGTGACGTAATCGTATGTACAGTTAAAAATGCTACACCAGGTGGCGTTGTTAAAAAGGGTGACGTTGTTAAAGCTGTTATCGTTCGTACTAAATCTGGTGTTCGTCGTAATGACGGTTCATACATCAAATTTGATGAGAACGCTTGTGTTATCATCCGTGATGACAAAGGACCTCGTGGAACACGTATCTTCGGACCTGTTGCACGTGAATTACGTGAAGGTAACTTCATGAAAATCGTATCATTAGCACCTGAAGTATTATAATAAACACTAATTAAGAGGAGGTGTCTACGACATGCATATTAAAAAAGGCGACAAAGTTATCGTTATCACAGGTAAAGATAAAGGTAAAACAGGAACTGTAATTGAAGCACTTCCTAAAAGAGATCGCGTAGTTGTTGAAGGTGTTAATATCGTAAAAAAACACCAAAAACCTACTCAAATGAATCCTGAAGGCGGCATCACAGAATTCGAAGCTGCAATTCATGTTTCAAATGTTATGTTATTAGATCCAAAGACAAACAAACCAACACGTGTTGGTACAAAGATAGAAGACGGTAAAAAAGTACGTGTAGCAAAGAAATCTGGAGAAATCATTAAATAATTATCTGGAAGGAGGTTCTCACATTGACACGTTTAAAAGAAAAATTCTTAAATGAAATCACTCCTGAAATGATGAAAAAGTTTGAATACTCATCAATCATGGAAGTGCCAAAAATTGAAAAAATCGTAGTAAACATGGGTATCGGTGATGCAGTTCAAAACTCTAAAGTTTTAGACTCAGCAGTTGAAGAACTACAAGCAATCACAGGTCAAAAACCAATGGTTACTAAAGCAAAAAAATCAATCGCAACATTCCGTTTACGTGAAGGTATGCCTATCGGGGCTAAAGTTACTTTACGTGGCGAAAGAATGTATGAATTCTTTGATAAATTAGTTAACGTTTCATTACCTCGTGTACGTGACTTCCGTGGTATTTCAAACAAAGCGTTTGATGGTCGCGGTAACTACACATTAGGTGTAAAAGAACAATTAATTTTCCCTGAAATCGATTATGATAAAGTAAGTAAAACACGTGGAATGGATATTGTTATCGTAACGACTGCTAACACTGACGAGGAAGCTCGTGAATTGTTAACACAATTCGGTATGCCATTTCAAAAGTAATCTCTAATATAAAAGGAGGCTAAATTTAGTGGCTAAAAAATCAATGATCGCTAAACAACAGCGTAAACAAAAGTTTAAAGTACAAGAATATACTCGTTGTGAACGTTGCGGACGTCCGCACTCAGTAATACGCAAATTCAAACTTTGCCGTATTTGTTTCCGTGAATTAGCTTATAAAGGTCAGATACCTGGCGTTAAAAAAGCAAGCTGGTAAAATTCAAACCTGAAAGGAGGATATTTTAAATGACTATGTCAGATCCAATCGCAGATATGCTAACTCGCGTACGTAACGCAAACATGGTACGTCACGAGAAATTAGAATTACCTGCATCAAACATCAAAAAAGAAATTGCTGAAATCCTTAAACGTGAAGGATTCGTAAAAAGTGTTGAATATATCGAAGATGACAAACAAGGTGTTATCCGTATGTTCTTAAAATACGGTGCTAACAACGAACGTGTTATCACTGGTTTAAAACGTATTTCAAAACCTGGTTTACGTGTTTACGCTAAAGCTGATGAATTACCAAAAGTCTTAAATGGTTTAGGTATTGCCTTAGTTTCAACTTCTGAAGGTGTATTAACTGATAAAGAAGCGCGTCAACGTAATATTGGTGGAGAAGTATTAGCTTACATCTGGTAAGAATTAATTAAAGAAGGAGGTGCCGACAAATGAGTCGTGTTGGTAAAAAGATTATTGACATCCCAAGTGGTGTTGAAATTAAAATCGACGGTAATACTGTTACAGTTAAAGGACCTAAAGGTGAATTAACGCGTACATTTAACGAAGAAATGACATATAAATTAGAAGACAATACTTTAGAAGTAGTTCGTCCATCTGATTCTAAAGCTCATAAAACAATCCACGGAACTACTCGTGCTTTAATCGCAAACATGGTTGAAGGTGTTTCTAAAGGATTCGAAAAGAACTTAGAATTAATCGGGGTTGGTTACCGTGCACAAATGCAAGGTAAAAACTTAATCCTTAACGTTGGATACTCTCATCCTATCGAAATCGTGGCTGAAGAAGGCATTACTTTATCAGTAGATAAAAACACGAAAGTAAAAGTTGAAGGTATTTCTAAAGAGCGTGTTGGAGCAATTGCTTCAAACATCCGTGCTACTCGTCCACCAGAGCCTTACAAAGGTAAAGGGGTTCGTTACGAAGGCGAATATGTTCGTCGTAAAGAAGGTAAAACTGGTAAGTAATCTCTAAAATAGGAAAGGAGAATATTCATGATCACTAAAATCGATAAGAATAAAGTGCGTATGAAAAGACACGCTCGTGTACGTAGCAGATTAGCTGGAACTACTGAGCGTCCACGTTTAAACGTATATCGTTCAAACAAACACATTTATGCACAAGTGATTGATGACGTTAAAGGTGTAACTTTAGCTCAAGCATCAACACAAGATAAAAACTTAGGACTTGAAACAACTTCTAACGTAGAAGCTGCAGCTAAAGTTGGCGAAGCAGTAGCAAAGTTAGCAGTTGAAAAAGGCGTTAAAGCAGTTGTATTTGACCGTGGAGGATACTTATTCCATGGACGTGTGAAAGCATTAGCTGATGCAGCTCGTGAAAACGGTCTAGAATTTTAATAAAAGGAGGAACTCTTAATGCGTCGTGAAAAAGAAGTTAAAGAATTTGAAGAACGCGTAGTAACGATCAACCGTGTATCTAAAGTTGTTAAGGGTGGACGTCGTATGCGTTTCACTGCTTTAGTTGTTGTCGGTGACAAAAATGGTCGCGTTGGTTTCGGTACTGGTAAAGCTCAAGAAGTACCAGAAGCAATTAAGAAAGCAATTGAAGATGCTAAGAAAAACTTAATCACTGTTCCTCGTGTGAAAGGTACTACACCTCACGAAGTTACAGGAAGATTTGGTGCAGGAAGCGTATTAATTAAGCCGGCAGCACCTGGTACAGGAGTTATCGCTGGTGGACCAGTCCGTGCCGTGTTAGAATTAGCAGGTATTACTGACATTCTTTCTAAATCTTTAGGATCTAACACACCAATCAACATGGTTCGCGCTACTGTTGAAGGTTTAAAAGAACTTAAAGTTGCTGAAGATGTTGCAAAATTACGTGGTAAATCAGTCGAAGAATTATACAATTAAGGAGGGCATTCAAAATGGCTAAAATTCAAATCACCCTCACTCGTAGTATCATCGGTCGTCCTGAGACACAACGTAAAACTGTTAAAGCTCTTGGTTTAACTAAGATGCATTCATCAGTAGAAGTTGAAGACAACCCTGCGATTCGTGGGCAAATTAACAAAGTAAGTCACTTAGTGACAGTTAAAGAATTATAATATAATTATCAATAAAAGGAGGTGCCGAAATGAAATTACATGAAATGAAACCAGTTGAAGGTGCTCGTAAAGAACGCAACCGCGTTGGTCGTGGTATGGCTTCAGGTAATGGTAAAACAAGTGGTCGTGGACACAAAGGGCAAAAGGCTCGTTCAGGTGGAGGCGTACGCTTAGGTTTCGAAGGTGGACAATTACCTTTATTCCGTCGTTTACCAAAACGTGGATTTACTAACATCAACCGTAAAGACTATGCGATTGTTAACTTAGATCAATTAAATCGTTTCGAAGATGGTACAGAGATTACTCCAGCATTATTAATTGAAACAGGTGTTGTTTCTAACGAAAAATCTGGAATCAAAGTATTAGGAAACGGTGAATTATCTAAGAAATTAACAGTAAAAGCTCACAAATTCTCAGCTTCTGCTAAAGAAGCAATCGAAGGTAAGGGCGGAACAACTGAGGTGATCTAATGTTCAGAACATTTATCAATTTCTTTAGAACTAAAGAAATTCGTAGCAAGATCATGTTTACACTCGCAATGTTAATTATCTTTAAAATCGGAACTTATATTCCGGTGCCTGGTGTTAATCCATCAGCATTTGAAAGTCAAACCAACAAAGGTATCACTGACTTGTTCAATACCTTTGGTGGTGGTGCACTTAAAAACTTCTCAATACTCGCGATGGGGATTATGCCTTATATCACTGCATCAATCGTAGTTCAGTTATTACAGATGGATGTCGTCCCGAAATTTACTGAATGGTCAAAGCAAGGTGAAGTGGGTCGTAAAAAGCTAACACAGTTTACACGTTACTTCACGATTATACTGGCTTTCATTCAAGGGTTTGGTATGAGCTATAGTTTCAACAATATGCTTGGAGGTCAATTGATCACCAACTCAAACGTATGGAACTTCCTACTTATCGCTATTGTATTAACAGCTGGTACCGCATTCTTAATGTGGTTAGGAGAACAAATTACAGTCCGTGGTGTAGGTAATGGTATTTCAATTATTATCTTCGGTGGTATACTATCATCTATTCCATCATCATTAACTCAGTATTATCAACAACGTTTTGTAGGTGCTGATGACACGACGATGGCGATTATAGAAGCAATCGGAATATTGGTTGGTATGATTATCTTAACTGCAATCGCTGTATTCTTCTTACAAGCTATACGTAAGATTCCTATTCAATATGCAAAAAGAACAACGACAAATCGTTTAGCACCACAAGCTACTTTTTTACCTTTAAAAGTAAATTCAGCAGGTGTTATTCCAGTTATCTTCGCGATGGCATTCTTTATGCTACCTAAGACGTTACAGTTATTGTTCCCTAAAGCTGAGTGGGCGAAGACGTTAGCGACACATTCTGATCCGGCACAACCAATTGGTATGGTTGTTTATGTGATACTAATTATTTTATTTGCTTATTTTTATGCATTTGTGCAGGTTAATCCTGAACAAATGGCAGATAATTTAAGAAAGCAAGGTAGTTACGTACCAGGTATTCGTCCTGGTAAGAACACACAAAACTATATTACGAGAGTTCTTTATCGCTTAACTTTCGTTGGGTCAATTTTCTTAGCTGCAATTGCAGTATTACCTTTACTCGTTTCTGATTTCTTAAATCTACCACAGGCACTACGCATTGGTGGTACAAGTTTATTAATCGTAATCGGGGTAGCGTTAGAAACAATTGCACAATTAAAAGCTCAACTTGGTCAGCGTGAATATAGAGGATTCAAAAGACGTTAATGTCTGGAGGGCATTTTATGAATATCATTTTAATGGGCTTACCTGGAGCAGGTAAAGGAACTCAAGCGAGTGAAATTATTAAGAAATACCCGATTCCCCATATTTCTACTGGAGATATGTTTAGAGCTGCTATCAAGAACAACACCGAACTTGGACAAAAGGCAAAAAGCTTTATGGACAACGGTGAACTTGTTCCTGATGAAGTGACAATTGGTATCGTTCGTGAAAGATTATTAGAAGAAGATGCTAAGCGCGGATTTTTACTTGATGGTTTTCCAAGAACAGTTGAACAAGCTGTTGCATTGAATGACATGTTAGCAGAAGCTGATCGCAAGATTGAAGCAGTTGTTAATATTGACGTTCAAGAAGAAGAGCTGATGAATCGTCTGACAGGACGACGCATTTGTGAAACTTGTGGAACAACTTATCATTTAGTATTTAATCCACCTAAAGTAGAAGGTATCTGTGATATCGACGGTGGTAAATTATATCAACGTGCAGATGACAATCCTGAAACAGTTCGAAATCGTTTAGATGTTAATATCAAACAAACGAAACCACTTGTTGATTTTTACACTGAACAAGGTGTATTATTTAATATTGACGGTTCGAAAGATATTAAGGATGTTACTGCTGAAGTTGAAGCTGTTTTACAAAAGCTTTAATCGTTTACCTAGAATTCACCTCTTTGGTGAGATACAAGCGTGGATGTGATCAGTTTGAATCAAGCGAACATTGGTCAAATTGTCACGATAACTCGTGGCAAAGATAAAGGACTATATGGAGTAATTATTTCTATTATTGATCAACGATTTGTACTTGTTGCAGATGGAGATAAACGGAAGATGAAACATCCTAAGAAAAAGAACCTGTCGCATTTAATACTAAGTGATGTTATCTCACCTGAAATTAAATCGAGTATTTCTGAAACAGGTTTTGTAACAGACGCTAAATTACGTTACGTTTTGCAAAAATATACCGCTCGAATTTCGGAATCTTGATAAAAAGGGGGAATTTGATAATGGCTAAACAAGATGTAATTGAATTAGAAGGTACTGTACTTGATACTTTACCAAATGCAATGTTTAAAGTAGAATTAGAAAATGGTCATGAGATCTTAGCGCATGTTAGCGGTAAAATTCGTATGAACTATATCCGTATTCTACCTGGCGACAAAGTAACAGTAGAAATGAGTCCCTACGATTTAACTCGTGGACGCATTACGTATCGTTATAAATAATAAGAACTCCAATATTAAATTAGGAGGTAAGAAACATGAAAGTAAGACCATCAGTTAAACCCATTTGTGAAAAATGTAAAGTTATTCGCAGAAAAGGTAAAGTAATGGTAATTTGTGAAAATCCGAAACACAAACAAAAACAAGGATAAGAAAATGGAGGTGTAATAAATGGCACGTATCGCAGGTGTAGACGTACCACGTGAGAAACGCGTAGTTATCGCATTAACTTACATTTATGGTATTGGTAGAACTTCGGCACAAAAAATTCTAGCAGAAGCTAACGTTTCTGAAGATACTCGTGTGCGCGATTTAACAGAAGACGAGTTAGGTAGAATCCGTGAAAGCGTTGATGGATACAAAGTAGAAGGGGATCTTCGTCGTGAAGTGAACTTAAACATCAAACGTTTAATGGAGATTGCATCATATAGAGGTATTCGTCACCGTCGTGGTTTACCAACACGTGGACAAAATACTAAAAACAATGCACGTACTCGTAAAGGTCCAGTTAAGACTGTGGCTAACAAGAAGAAATAAAAAGTAAAGGAGTGAGCTAAATGGCACGTAAACAAGTATCACGTAAGCGTAGAGTGAAAAAGAATATTGAAAACGGTGTTGCACACATCCGTTCAACATTCAACAATACAATCGTAACAATTACTGATGAATTCGGTAATGCTTTATCATGGTCATCTGCTGGTGCATTAGGTTTCAGAGGTTCTCGTAAATCTACACCATTCGCAGCTCAAATGGCTTCAGAAACTGCTTCTAAAGCAGCAATGGAACATGGCTTAAAAACTGTAGAAGTAACTGTTAAAGGACCTGGTCAAGGTCGTGAAGCAGCAATTCGTGCGTTACAATCAGCTGGTTTAGAAATTACAGCAATTAAAGACGTTACTCCAGTTCCACATAACGGTTGTCGTCCACCGAAACGTCGTCGCGTATAATTTTCAATTAGTATCAAGGACACTTATAATAGTATATAGGACTAAAAAAATTATTCGACGTTGTTGAAGGAGGATATATAATGATTGAAATCGAAAAGCCTAGAATTGAGACAGTAGAAATTAGTGAAGATTCTAAATTCGGTAAATTCGTAGTTGAACCGTTAGAACGTGGTTATGGTACAACATTAGGAAACTCCTTACGTCGTATCTTATTATCTTCATTACCAGGTGCGGCTGTTAAGAACATTGAAATCGAAGGCGTATTACATGAATTTTCAGCGGTTGAAAACGTTGTTGAAGATGTTACATCAATTATCATGAACATTAAGAAGCTAGCGCTTAAAATCTATTCTGATGAAGATAAAACGTTAGAAATCGATGTTAAAGATGAAGGTGTCGTTACTGCTAAAGATATCATGCACGACAGCGATGTTGAAATTTTAAATCCAGATTTAAAAATCGCAACAGTATCTAAAGGTGGACACTTAAAAATGCGTTTAATTGCAAATGCAGGACGCGGTTACACTTTAGCTGAAGAAAATAACACAAGTGATTTACCAATTGGGGTTATTCCAGTTGATTCAATCTACACACCAGTTGAACGTGTAAACTACCAGGTAGAGAATACACGTGTGGGTCAAAGTACGAACTTTGACAAATTAACATTAGATGTATGGACTGACGGATCAATCACACCACAAGAAGCAATTTCTTTAGGTGCCAAGATTATGACAGAACATTTAAATATCTTCGTTGATTTAACTGATGAAGCACAAAATGCTGAAATCATGATTGAAAAAGAAGAAGATCACAAAGAAAAAGTTCTAGAGATGTCTATAGAAGAACTTGATTTATCAGTTCGTTCTTATAACTGTCTGAAACGTGCAGGTATTAATTCTGTTCAGGAATTAGCTGACAAATCAGAAGCTGATATGATGAAAGTTCGTAACTTAGGACGCAAGTCTTTAGAAGAAGTTAAGTTCAAATTAGAAGACTTAGGTCTTGGATTAAGAAAAGAAGACTGATAAAGGAGGTTACGATTCATGGGTTACAGAAAATTAGGACGTACGTCTGATCAACGTAAAGCAATGTTACGCGACTTAGCAACTTCTTTAATCGTTAACGAGCGTATCGAAACGACTGAAGCGCGTGCAAAAGAATTACGTAAAATCGTAGAAAAATTAATTACTTTAGGTAAACGTGGAGATTTACATGCGCGTCGTCAAGCAGCTACTGTATTACGTCGTGTTGAAATTTTAAACGAAGATGAAACTACGCAATTCGCAATTCAAAAATTATTCACTGATATCGCGCCACGTTACACTGAGCGTCAAGGTGGATACACTAGAACTATGAAAGTTGGACCACGTCGTGGAGACGGTTCAGAGATGGTAATCATCGAATTAGTTTAATCAGTAAATTATCAAGAATATGGATTCACTTATCTTACACATACACACACTTTAAGCAAATGAGTGCAACGATAATGTTTGCCACACACAGATATTGTCTAGCTCAGAGTAGCCTGCCAAATTGAATAACCACTTGCGTGAACTCAACTGGCAGGGTGCGCGCTTTTTTTCATTAAACCTGGCATCCCGGGTTTTTTGTTTTATATAGCTATTTTTTGTGTTAAATGTCTGATGGATGTTTAACAGAGAATATAGCATGTTATACTAATGAAAAAGATTCGAGGTGATAATATGCAGTCTGCTGTCGTAGTAAATCATTTATCTTATCGTTATGAAGATGGCCCATATGTACTGAACGATGTGTCCTTTACAATTGAACATGGAGAATGGATATCCATCGTAGGACATAATGGATCTGGAAAGTCGACGTTACTTAAACTTATGGGTGCAATCATGCCAATCACTGAAGGTGAAGTCTATATAAATGGTATCAATGTGACTGAAGATACATTTAGCGATGTTCATGAAAAGGTTGGAATCGTGTTTCAAAATCCAGATAATCAATTCGTTGGTGCAACTGTTGAAGATGACGTTGCGTTTGGACTGGAGAACTATGGTATTCCTTACGATGAAATGCATAAAAGCGTTTTGAATGCACTGAATGATGTCGATATGGGTGCATATTTAACACACGAACCCCATCACTTATCTGGCGGGCAGAAACAACGTGTTGCAATTGCAGGTGTCATTGCATTGAGTCCAAATATTATTATATTAGATGAAGCGACAAGTATGCTAGATCCTGAAGGCAGAATAGAAATATTAGAAGTGATTCGTAAATTACAACGTGAGAAGAACTTAACAGTTATACATATTACGCATCACCTAGAAGAAACGCTTCAGAGTGATCGTATATTGGTGATGAATAAAGGTTCACTTGTTTTATGTGGGACACCTGAAGAAATATATACCCATAGTGAGGCTTTAATCGATATAGGGCTTGACCTGCCATTTGAGATGAAACTGAATCGGTTGATTTTTAACGAAGATGTGTTTGTTACAGAAATGGAGCTGCTGAACAAATTATGACGATTACATTAAATAACTTAGGCTATTATTATTCAAAAGGGACTCCATTTGAAGTGCGTGCCCTCTATAATATCGATATGCATATTGAAGCACATATGTTTTATGGCATAATCGGCCACACAGGCTCTGGAAAGTCGACTGTTATTCAGCATTTCAATGCGCTCGTTAAGCCAACTGAAGGTAGTATTACGATAGATGGACTAACCATTACAGGTAAGACAAAGAATAAATACTTAAAACCAATCCGTAAGAAAGTTGGCATGGTCTTTCAATTTGCTGAACAGCAATTATTTGAAGAAACTGTGCTAAAGGATATTATGTTCGGACCGCTCAATTACGGAGTAGCACCAGAAGACGCTAAAGCACGTGCATACGAGCTTGTAAAACAATTTGGTATGGAAGAGTCCATATTAAATAAGAGTCCGTTTGAGCTCTCAGGAGGGCAAATGAGACGTATTGCGATAATGGGCGTACTTGCAATGAATCCGGACGTGCTGATTCTTGATGAACCTACTGCGGGGCTCGACCCGAAAGGACAGCAGGAAATTATGGAGATGTTTCATCAATTACAGCGTGAATTAAACATTACTGTTATCCTTGTGACCCACCAGATGGAGCAGGCAGCCCGCTGTGATTATCTTTATGTTATGCATCAAGGCACTGTTGTTGAGGAAGGGACACCTGAAGTAATATTCAGCAAAGATCTATCATATTATGATATCCATCCACCACATATTGTTACTTTGCAACGACAAGTTGAAGCGAAACACAATATAAAGTTTCCGAAGCTTGCACTCAATATAGAAACGTTTGCAGATATGTATAAGGACTGGAGGGAATCCAATGCTTGATAAGATGATTCTCGGACGCTTTGTGCCTTTGCAGAGCTTTGTGCATCGTTTGGACCCGCGCATGAAGATGATCTTCGTCTTTATAATGATGATCTTAATTTTCTTGATGAATAACTGGCAGTCCTATGCAGTAGGCATTATCCTGATATTCATCATACTGAAGGCATCTAACTTATCGTTTATGTTTTTGTTCAACGGATTAAAACCAATACTATTCTTACTCATCTTTACATTGCTCATGCACGTCTTCTTAACAAAAGGAGGTGCGACACTCGTTGATTACGGCATCATTAACATTCAGTCACAAGGGGTAATAATGGGGATTATGATCAGTTTACGCTTTATACTCATTGTCTTCTTAACGACGATTATGACACTGACAACGAGCCCGATTGCACTCACAGATGCAATAGAATCTATACTTAAACCGTTTAAGAAGCTGAAACTCCCGGTTCATGAACTGGCACTGATGATGAGTATTGCGCTGCGTTTTATACCGACACTTATGGATGAAACACAAAAAGTGATGAAAGCACAAATGTCACGTGGTAGTGATATGACAGCAGGAACGCTTAAAGAGCGTATCAAAGCGATAATACCATTACTTGTACCACTCTTCGTGTCCGCATTCAAACGCGCAGAAGATTTAGCCATCGCAATGGAAGTGAGAGGGTATAAAGGGGATGTCGGTCGTACGAAATATCGTAAACTCGACTGGCATACATATGACACCTTGTCACTCTTAACACTCATACCGATAACATTACTCATCCTTTATTTAAAAAATTAGGAGCATATTATGGAACGCATATTATTACAACTACAATATAATGGTGCGAACTTTCAAGGATTTCAGATACAAAACGAAGGACGCACCGTACAATATGAGTTAGAACGCATATTAAAACGCATGCACAAACAATTTGTACGAATACACCCGTCATCACGTACGGACAAAGGTGTGCATGCGCGCATGCAATACGTCCACTTTGATACACCACTCTCAATCCCAGAATCAAAGTGGCAGCATGCCTTTAATTCCGCATTACCTGACGACATATACATTACACAAGTAACGAAGATCAGTGAACATTTCCATTCACGATACGACTGTATCGGCAAAGCATACCGCTATAAAGTATACGTATCAGAACACCGTAACGTGATGTATACAGGACAGATGACATACATTAAAACAAAGCTGGACGTTAACAAAATGAACGACGCAGCACAACATTTTCTTGGGACACATAACTTTACCTCATTCTGTTCAGCAAAGACAGAAATAGAGAATAAAGAACGCACACTTTACCGCTTTGAAGTAACTGAAACACATGAAGGCTATGATTTCTTAGTTATCGGAAGCGGCTTCCTCTACAATATGGTACGCATCATGGTGCAGTATTTAATCGACGTCGGCACAGGACAAAAAGATGGCGACAGTATCCCTGCAATCATTCAGGCACAAGACCGAACAAAAGCAGGCAAGACCGCACCAGCAGAAGGACTCTACCTGGAGAAAATCTATCTCGACACTGAAACATTAAAGCAAGATATACCACAAGGTACAGCCACTATCTTTAAAAACCAGAAACATACGATGAACGACGAACAACTTTAACGAAAAATGAAAAATAAACACATAAATTATAGGAATACCATTGACAAACACCACCAAAATGTTATAAGATAAACAACGGTATTGTTTAATATCAACCACGACAATAAGCCCCGGAAACTTATTGTGTTACAGATATATAGACAGGATTTAGAGGGAACTTTTTTTATTTTAGGAGGAAAATATTATGCGTCAAACATTCATGGCAAACGAATCAAACATTGACCGCAAATGGTACGTAATTGATGCTGAAGGTAAGACTATGGGTCGCCTTTCATCTGAAGTTGCATCAATCTTACGCGGTAAACATAAACCAACATTCACACCACACGTTGACTGTGGAGATCACGTGATTTTAATCAACGCTGAGAAAATTTACTTATCAGGTAACAAACCAGAAGACAAAATTTACTACCGTCACTCAAATCACCCAGGCGGAATTAAATCAATCTCTGCTGGTGAATTACGCGAGAAAAACCCAGTGCGTTTAATGGAAACTTCAATCAAAGGTATGTTACCTAAAGGTTCTTTAGGAGACAAAATGTTCAAGAAGTTACACGTATATGCTGGAGCTGAGCATCCACATACAGCACAACAACCTGAAAACTACGAGTTACGTGGTTAATTAAGAGGAGGACAATACATTGGCACAAGTTGAATATAAAGGCACAGGCCGTCGTAAACATTCAGTAGCACGTGTTCGTTTAATTCCTGGTGAAGGAAACATCACTATCAATGGACGTGACGTACGTGACTACCTACCATTTGAATCATTAATTTTAGACTTAAACCAACCATTCGATATCACTGAAACTAAAGGTAACTACGATGTTTTAGTAAACGTTAATGGTGGAGGATTAACTGGTCAAGCACAAGCTATCCGTCATGGTATCTCACGTGCTTTATTAGAAGCAGATCCAGAATACCGTGGTTCATTAAAACGCGCGGGTATGTTAACACGTGACCCACGTATGAAAGAACGTAAAAAACCAGGTCTTAAAGGCGCTCGTCGTTCACCACAGTTCTCAAAACGTTAATATCATTGTTATATCAACGTTTACAGCACTTCTCGAAAATACTCGAGAGGTGCTTTTTTATATGGTTTGTGCATGAATAATACCCCGCTAATACCCCTAGACTTAATAAGTTCATGTTATATTTTCGTTTGTCAAAATAAGCTAGACCATTTCTCATCTTCGATGAAAGTTATAAATACTTCCAATGGTGTTTTATAGCCCAGTGATTTTTTCGGACGATGATTAATATTTTGAGCAACATTAATGATATGATCATCAGTGACTGAACTAAAGTCTAATTCTTTTTCTAATCCACTGCGTCTAAGTATCCCGTTAGAATGTTCATTCAATCCACGTTGCGACGGAGTGCCGGGGGCAGCAAAGAATATCGAAATATCGTGTCGGTTACAGATTGTTTTCCAGTTGGAGAACTCCTTACCACAATCGAAAGTAATCGATTTAAATATATGAGGAGGTAAAGCTGAAAACATAGAGTGAAGAGCATCTTCAATATCATCTGCCTTGCGACCTTGAGGTCGTATAGTGATAATCAGGATATCAAGTATAAAACCAGCGCCTGTGCCTAGTTTGCTCTCAACTTCAATATTCCTCCATGCAATGCCACAATTTCTTTGGCGATGGACAAACCAAGACTAAAGTTTCTATTTAAATGGCTATCAAATTTTCTGAACGCTGAAAAATAAAAAATACTAAATAGTATATACGCCCAGGGGGTATATGTTATACTCACATTATCTTATTACTATCTCTAAAAATATAAAATTAGGAGGTTTTATTTTGCCGAATAATGAAAAACATCAAAATCATGAGAATCATAGCCATCAAGAACATGAGAATCACGCTAGTCATGACGATCATGCACATCATCATCATGGAAATTTTAAAATTAAATTCTTTATTTCTTTGATTTTTGCGATACCGATTATTATCTTATCGCCCATGATGGGGATTAAATTACCGTTTCAATTTTCATTTACAGGGTCAGATTGGATTGTATTAATTCTTGCTACTATTTTATTCTTTTATGGAGGAAAGCCATTTTTATCAGGGGCTAAAGATGAAATTTCAACTAAGAAACCTGGAATGATGACGCTTGTTGCTCTAGGTATTTCAGTTGCTTATATTTATAGTTTATACGCCTTTTATATGAATAACTTCAGTGGTTCATCCACACATACAATGGACTTTTTCTGGGAATTAGCGACTTTAATTTTAATCATGTTATTAGGTCATTGGATTGAAATGAACGCAGTAGGTAATGCAGGCAATGCACTGAAGAAAATGGCAGAACTTTTACCTAATACTGCAGTGAAACTGATTGATAATAATCAACGAGAAGAAGTTAAAATATCAGATAT
The DNA here is from genome assembly GCF_030067655.1 of Macrococcus sp. S115. NCBI lineage: Bacteria > Bacillati > Bacillota > Bacilli > Caryophanales > Staphylococcaceae > Macrococcus > Macrococcus sp. S115. Next base: position 46,306 of record NZ_JASJES010000006.1, read on the forward strand.
TCATATTGGCGATATTGTGGAAGTCAGAGCAGGCGAAAGTATACCTACAGACGGAATCATTGTTCAAGGAGAAACATCAATTGATGAATCATTAGTTACTGGCGAATCAAAAAAAGTTTATAAAACTCATAATGATGATGTTATTGGGGGTTCAATTAATGGTTCAGGCACAATACAAGTTAAAGTGACAGCTACGGGTGAAAACGGCTACCTATCTCAAGTTATGGGTCTTGTTAACCAAGCACAAAACGATAAGTCAAAAGCTGAACTCCTCTCGGATAAAGTCGCAGGTTATTTGTTTTACTTTGCCGTAGGAATTGGGCTGATTTCATTTATTGTATGGATGCTTATTCAAAATAACGTTGATTTCGCACTCGAACGACTTGTAACCGTATTAGTTATTGCTTGTCCTCATGCATTGGGATTGGCAATACCTTTAGTTACAGCACGTTCTACTTCTATAGGTGCACATAATGGTTTAATCATAAAAAACAGAGAATCTATAGAAATCGCACAACACATTGATTACATCATGATGGATAAAACTGGGACACTTACTGAAGGTAACTTTTCAGTGAATCACTATGAAAGTTTTACGAACGAGCTAAATAATGAAGAAATATTGAGTCTATTTACTTCATTAGAAAGTAACTCTAATCATCCACTTGCCACTGGTATTGTTGATTTTGCTAAAGGCAAAAATATTTCATATGCTACTCCTCAAGAAGTTAATAATATTCCAGGTGTAGGCTTAGAAGGCACAGTTGATAATAAAAAACTCAAAATAGTGAATGTTTCTTATCTCGATAAAAGCAATTTTGATTATAATAAAGAACAATTTACGAATCTCGCTCAACAAGGGAATTCTATTAGTTACCTAATTCATGACCGACAAGTTATTGGTATTATCGCACAAGGGGATAAAATTAAAGAAAGTTCAAAACAAATGGTTTCGGATTTATTATCGAGAAACATTACGCCAGTCATGCTTACAGGCGATAATAAAGAAGTGGCACAAGCAGTGGCTGAAGAATTAGGCATTAGTGATGTCCACGCACAATTGATGCCCGAAGATAAAGAAAGAATTATCCAAGATTATCAAAGCAATGGTAGCAAAATCATGATGGTTGGTGATGGTATCAATGATGCGCCAAGCCTTATTAGAGCAGATATTGGTATGGCAATTGGCGCAGGGACAGATGTAGCTGTTGAATCGGGGGATGTCATACTCGTTAAAAGTAATCCTTCTGATATTATCAATTTTTTGTCCCTTTCAAAAAATACGATGAAAAAAATGGTTCAAAATTTATGGTGGGGCGCAGGATATAACGTGATTGCAGTTCCTCTTGCAGCTGGTATATTAGCTCCTATTGGTTTAATATTATCACCTGCTATGGGTGCAATACTTATGTCTTTAAGTACGATCATCGTAGCAATTAATGCATTTACATTAAAATTAAAATAAAAGAGGTAAATATAATGTATAAAAAATGTTTACAAATTTAATTACGTTATTTTCTATAATGTTTATGGTTCCTACTGATACTTTTGCAGAAGGTAAGCATAACATGATGGACATGAAAGAAAATGATCAAAAGCGAATTGATATGATGGATATGAAAAGTCATGACGAAAGAAAAAATTTGAATTCTTCACAAGGAAAAATGAAATAACATTTCCCAAAGTTTTAGAGCCTAAAAAAGATAACAATGGTTATAAAAGTTATACATTAAAAGCGCAAAAAGGAAAGACAGAATTTTACAAAGGTAATTTCTCTAACACTTTAGGATAAAATGGAAATTTACTTGGCCCAACCTTAAAATAAAAAAAGGAGATAAGGTTAAAATTAAGTTAGTCAACAACTTAGATGAAAATACAACATTTCATTGGCATGGGTTAGAAATAGATGGAAAAGTGGATGGAGGCCCTTCTCAAGTTATAAAACCAGGAAAAGAAAAAACAATAAAATTTGAGGTTAAACAAGAGGCTGCTACATTATGGTATCATCCCCACCCCTCCCCAAATACAGCTAAATAGGTTTATAATGGTTTATCAGGGTTATTATATATAGAGGATGACAAAAAGAATAATTATCCTAGCAATTATGGGAAAAATGATTTGCCTATGATAATCCAAGATAAAACATTCTTGAGCATGAAGATAATGGAATGATGGGACAAATAAAAGTAACAAAATAATTTATAAGGAGAATTCAATATGATGAAAAAATTGAGCTTAATTATAGTAGCTTCAGGATTAGTATTATCAGCTTGTTCAACTGGTGAGGAAGAAGAAAATTCTAAAGATCAAAAACAAGAAAACCATATGAATCATAAGAGTGAAAGTAAAGCCCCAGATAATATGAAAAGTACAGATGACAGTAAATATAAAAAGGACGATAAAATAACAATTACAGCTGATCATATGCCTGGTATGAAAAATGCCAAAGGTACTGTGAAAGGTGCTTATAAAACGTATGCTTATGTCGTGAGTTACACACCTACAAATGGTGATGAAAAAGTTAATAATCACAAATGGGTCGTTAATGAGGAAGTTGCAGATGCCCCTGAAAATGGATTCAAGAAAGGTGATACAGTTAAATTAGAAGCTGACCATATGCCTGGTATGAAAGGTGCAGAAGCTCAAATTGATGATGTAGAAAAAACAACCGTTTATATGGTGGATTATAAATCAACAGAAAACGATGAGATGGTTAAAAATCATAAATGGATGACAACTGACGAACTAAAATCTCGTTAATGTCTATCATTTTAAAGCTTTAAAGTATTTAGTTAGTTATTCACAAATGCAATATGAATTCCCTTTGTTAAGTAGACAAGCAAATAAATAAAATTTATGGCTACTCTCATTATCGTGGATATGAGAGTAGCCATTTGTATAGAAAAATCAGGAGTTATTTATGTTTTTTGCAATTTAACAAGTAAAATTACTGCAATATAAAACGGAAAGTGACAAAGTGAATTAGGAATTAAATTCAAAGCATATTAGTAACTTAAACGACCGTTAAACATATAAAAATTCTATATGTAGAAATATTAATTGAATTAGATATAATATAAACATTAAATGAGAACTAGAAAATTCTAGCTTAATTTTACAATCGACGTATTTAAAACTTTTTTGATGATGATTAATGAGGGTATTTATTTTTAATTAACTTATAGACAGCTTTATCGAATGATTCATCACGATCAACTTCACTTGAATCGATTGTAATAAATTCAAAAAGTTGCGTAGATCCTTTCTCTACAACAAGATGGTGTGCAAGTCCTTCAATATCTGAAATTAAGTCTTCATTTTTAAAAAATACCATTTCAGGTATATCAGTAATCGTTAATATATATATCATATCTTCTTCCCAAATAAAGACTTCAAGCGATGTATTGTTATATGTAGGTTCTGGATATACTGATCCTGGGAACATATACCAATGTTCAAGGTTTGGCAATCTTAAGTTTCTAGTTAATGTCATTATAATACTCCTTTGATAGTAATTAGTGGCAATTATATATAAAATAATAGAAAATACAAATAATTGTATTAATTAATAAAAATGATTGTTTAAAGAATAGTATTGAATATTTTGGAGGGATTATAAATGATCAAATATCCAACGCTTAAAGATAATTTTACAATAGGTATTACTGCACCTTCTTCTGGTATCCCTGAGAATTGTCATCATTTTATGGACGAGATTAAAGAACGTTTTAAAGATGTAAACTTGATTATCGGTGATACGGTAATGACGCAATATAAAGCAAAATCAAGTCATATGAATAAGCGAGCTAAAGAACTTAATGAGTTTTTACAAAGAGAAGATATTGATATTATGATTCCTCCATGGGGCGGAGAACTTGCCATTGAAATAATAGATAAGATTGATTATGCTAATATTCAACCGAAATGGATAATGGGTTATTCAGATACGAGCCTTATCCTTCTTGCAATTACTTTGAATACTGGTATAGCGACAGCGCATGGCACGAATATTGTGGACTTACGTGGAAAATATTCAGACAAAACAACGAGTGCATGGGAACGTGTATTAAAACTTCAGAGGAATGAGGAAATAGTTCAATATTCATCTGATATGTTTCAGAACAGCTGGACGCATCATATTCCAACAGATTACATATTTAATTTTACTGAGCAGACAAAGTGGAAGTCATTAAGTGGAAACAATGTAAAGATTGAAGGACGTTTACTTGGAGGATGTATTGATGTCATCTCTCATATTGTAGGAACACCATATGGAGATGTGGAGCGATTTAGAAATGAATACATAGGTGAAGAACCGGTATTATGGTATCTAGAAAACTGTGAGTCATCTTCAGTTACGTGTCGAAGAATGTTACTCCAGATGAAGTATGCAGGTTGGTTTGATAATGTAAGTGGTATTATCTTTGGGAGGACTCAAGTGGATGAAGCGGTGGATGGATATACAATGATTGATGTATATGAAGATATTGCCGATGAACTAGATATACCAATACTATATGACGTTGATTGTGGGCATCAACCTCCGCAAATTACTTTTATTAATGGTGCATACGGTATAGTTGAGTTTGATAATGGAAAAGGAAAGGTTACGCAGAAATTTATCTAATTCAAGTCGAGATGACGTTATGACTTTAGGTGTTACTTCTCTTAGTCCTGACAGTATTTAGCATATTGGCGGTTTATGAATTTAAGGATTGATAATAAAGCCTATTATTGATGTCGAGATTAGTGCGAGTGGCTTGAATATAGAACTAATTATACAGTTGCGAAAGAAGCATTCGTGAGATCGATTATTAATATTAGATAATGTTTTGCCAGTAATGCGTTAAGATATCATTGCTTGTAATTAAATAAGAGAGGTGCGGTGTATATGAAGGTGGATATTGATGGTTTCAAGAATGAGGATGCCAAGGAGATAGTAGCACTTATTCATCGTGCCATGTTTGAGACGAATATCACAGATTACTCAAAAGAGGATTTAATTGAAGATGCAAAAGCGATTACTGAGGTTTCCATCACGGAGCGTGCATCATGGACACACTTTTATGTATTTAGAGCCGATGATAAGATTGTCGGTACTGGTGCAATTGGTCCATATTGGGGTAGCGAAATAGAAAGCAGTTTTTTTACGATTTTTGTGTTGCCTGAATATCAGGGACAGGGTATAGGACATCTTATTATACACACACTAGAGAGCGATGAATACTACAAGCGTGCTCATCGTATAGAAATTCCAGCTTCCATAACAGCTGTTCCTTTTTATGAGCGTTACGGTTATGTATGCAAATGTGATAATAAGCAACCCGACGATGAGGGGATTGTTAGAATGGAGAAATATAGAAATGATAATGTATAAATCTTGGGGTGGGTACTACTTTGTATAGTATTATAATGTCCTCTATATTTATTGCTCTAAAGAGTAGGGACTCAGATTGTTTTCTAATGATTTTAGTTATATAGGGGTTTTATAGATGGTTAGCTATCGGGTGTTAATAGAGCCGTGATAGTTATTATGAGACATATAAATGTTTTTAAACGTGAATAATTGGATATAGTAATAATAATAACTTAAAGGAGAGGTTCAGTATGTTTAACTATATGAACAACTTGTATATTGCCAAGGAAATGTACAATGCAGGTAAAGGGAAACTTCAAGGGAACGAAGATTTAGCTAAATTATTTGATGAGTTCGGTTATTCGGAAGAAATGATGAAAGTTGTCGGTGGTGTTGAGACAGCCGGTGCAGCGTTACTTGCGCTATCTATCTTCAGCAAGAAGTTTAATCAGGCGGGGGCATTACTTGTAGAAGGTGTAATGCTTGGTGCAATCTATTCCCATCTAAAGGCGGGACATGGTTATGATGCAACAAAGAATGCACGTAATATTCTAGCTTTAAATACAACTTCATTGCTTACAAGCTTCAAAAAAGATAAATAAGCTTCAACTGACACCTCCTGAATCATTCAGGAGGTGTTTCTTTATGATTAATATGGTGCATTGAGGGAAGATACAAAGTATGAAATGCTTTAAATTTGAAGTGAAGGAGTAAATGATATGACAGTAGAAAAATTATTTGAACCGCTTGAATTAAGCAATGGTGTAACAATAAAGAATAGATTATATAAAGGAGCGATGAGTGAAGGTATGGCAGACGGTAACCATCGCCCGACAGAAGCACTTGTTAATGCCTATCAGCATTGGGCTGATGGAGGTATCGGTATGGCGCTTACCGGCAATGTTATGGTCGATCGTCGTTATCTTGGTGAGCCGGGGAATGTCGTTGTAGAAGATGAGCGAGATCTAGATATACTTAAGCGCTGGGCTGAAGCGGGTAAACGTAATAACAGCCATATCTGGATGCAGATTAATCATCCCGGTAAACAAAGTCCAAAGTCGGTATCTCAACAGCCTGTAGCTCCTAGTGCCATTCCCATTAATGGGGATGCCGGCAGTGGATTTAACCCACCACGTGAGATGACATTGAATGAGATTAAAGAGACGATAGAGCGCTTTGTAACTACTGCAGTAATCGCTAAGAAAGCAGGGTTTACAGGTGTTCAGATACATGGGGCTCACGGTTATTTAGTGAGTCAGTTCTTATCAGCAAGGGATAACCGTCGCTTTGATGAATACGGGGGGACACTAGATAAACGAATGAAGTTCTTAGTGGAAATCTATACGGGTATGCGCGAGGCGTTAGGTGAAGAGTTTCCAATCAGCTTAAAGATCAATTCAACGGACTTTAGTGACAAAGGATTCTCCCTAGAGGATTCTATCACTGTAATCAAGAAGATGGATGAACTCGGAATCGATCATATCGAAATTTCAGGTGGAGATTATGAGAAGCCGGAAATGATGGGTGACGGAGAAGTATACTTCCTGGACTATGCAAAGAAAGTAAGTGATATGGTAGAGGTGCCGATTTCTGTGATTGGAGGGTTCCGTAAGCAGCAAAGCATGATCGATGCCATCACAGAGACGAACGTATCAATGATCGGTATTGGACGTCCGCTTGTACTGAATCCTGAGCTTCCAAATCAGCTGCATGAAGGAACGTATGAGGATGTTACTTTACCAAGACTGACGACCAAGGTTAAAACCCTGGATAAAATGATTGGAGGCTTCGTTGGCTTAGCGTACTACGAACAGCAAATCAGAAGATTAGGCAATAACCAGGCGCCTGTAGTGCATACGAATGCATGGAGTCCGCTATTTGAGCTCGCTAAGACACATGGTGCGAAGGCGTTTTCGAAAAGAAGAAGATAGATAAAGAAGATTAAATTCACTATACCGGTTATAGATGGGTCAGATGGGGTATGGACTAATACTATAGAATAGGAGGACGTTTAATGAAGGTACTATTAACAGGCGCTTCAGGTTATATCGGCGGAAATTTATTGGAACAATTGAAAGAAGACTATGACATTATAGCTGCTTCAAGAAGTACAGATAATAAAGAAGATGAAAAGAACGTAACATGGAAGAAAGTGGATCTCTATGCACTTGAGGATATTGAAGAAGCTATGGAAGGCGTGCATACGGCAATTTATCTCGTGCACTCTATGATACCCTCTGCGAAATTAACTCAAGGTTCATTTATGGATATGGATGCAATATTAGCAGATAACTTTGGCCGTGCGGCGAAGAACAAAGGCGTGAAACATATCATCTTTATGAGTGGAATTATGCCGGACGAAGAGGATGAGAACTTATCAAATCACTTACATAGTCGTAAAGAATGTGAGAAGATTCTGGGCTCTTACGGTGTTCCTGTATCGACATTACGTGCGGGGCTGATTATTGGACCAAAGGGCTCTTCGTTCCCGATCCTGAAGAAATTGACAAAACGATTGCCTGCGCTCGTGCTTCCGAAGTGGGCATATAGTAAAACAGCACCTGTTGCCTTAAAAGATGTAGTTAAAGGATTAGCAACATTAGTTAAGCGCGAACCGAAACAAAATGAACAGATTGATATCTATCATGAAGTAACGGATTACAAAGGAATGTTTGAAGCCACTGCATCAGCTATGAAGAAGAAATTACCTATGCTTGATGTACCGTTCATTCCAGTATGGATTACAAAGTTACCTGTCGCATTAATCGCTGGTGAATCTAAGGAACTTGTTTATCCATTAATTGATAGTCTCGTGCATGATATGACACCTTCTAAGAAGAATTATGTAGAAGGCATATCCAATGCACCGACACCGTTAAAAGAAAGTATTGAGACTGCTTTAAAAGATAGTGATGATGAGAAGAAAGGTAAGAAAAAAGCACCTTCTATTGCGAAACAGCTTCAAAAGAATGACGTTAAGTCTGTTCAACGTATTACGATCCCTTCAAGCTGGACGATTGAGCAAACGGCAAACTATTATGTTAACTGGTTATCACGTATCGGTTACTCATTTATCAATACTTCGATTGAAAATGAAGTATTGAATATTTCATTACCAATTTTCAAAGACCCTATCCTTATCCTGGAAAAATCACAAAAGAAATCATCAGAAGATAGGGTGTTGTTCTATATAAAAGGCGGTAAGTTTGCTAAGGTAAACGAAAGCAGCAGAGCACGACTTGAATTCAGACGTATACTTGATACGAATGAGTGTATAATTGCAATCCACGAATATGAACCATCGCTACCTTGGTTTGTATACACAATTACTCAAGCACGTGTGCATTTGTTAGTGATGAAACTCTTTGGTCTTGAGACTAAGATTTTAGCGAAAACCTTGGATTCTAAGTATCTCGAAGATAAAACAATGACATTACAAGATAACTAAGATTTACACTCACCTTAAAGGTGAGTGTTTTTTTATTCTTTTTTATTCATATCGTTAATTTAATAGGGTATATAATAACTAATAAACTTACTAGGAGGGAAACAATGAAGAAATATCAAGTAGTGATTCTCGGAGCAGGTGCAGGTGGGTTATCAAGTGCAAGCAGATTATTGAAGTCTGGTATAAAGGATATCGCTATCATCGATCATGCAGATCAACATGCTTATCAGCCAGCTTGGCCTCTCGTTGGTTCAGGTGAAGAGAAGAAGACACGTACAGTAAAAAGCATGTCACGTGTAATCCCTAAAACAATTGACCACATCCAGCAACGTGTTACTCGTATTCAGCCTGTAGAGCGTAAAGTGTATTTAGATAATGATGATTTTATTATGTACGAATATCTCGTCGTCGCACTTGGCATACAATTAGACTTTCAGGAGGTAGAGGGACTTGAAGCGACGCTAGGCAGAAATGGTGTTACGACAAACTACCTCTATGATTATACAGATTATACCTATGAATTATTAAAGCAGACCAAGACGGGTAATGTGATAATAACGAAACCGAAATCAGTAATTAAAGGCGGAGTTGCTCCTGAAAATACATTGTTTACCTTTGATGAATTTATTCGTGATCAGAAAGATAATAAGGCACATCTTATTTTTAAATCAGGGAAAGACACATTATTTCCTGTGGAAAAATATAGACGATATATGGAGGAACATTTAAATAATAAGCATATTGAATATCAACTCAATCAAGAATTGATTAAGGTAGACGGTGACAAGAAAGAAGCGACATTTAAAGAATGGGCTACAGGAGAAACATATACATTACCTTTCTCTATGATTGTTGTAACACCACCTATGAGTGCGCCAGATGTTGTGAAAAATTCGACCTTAAGCGATGAACAAGGGTGGCTGGATGTTAATCCATTTACGCTACAACATGTTCGTCATCAAAATGTATTCGGTATCGGAGACTGTACGAATTTACCAACCATAAAGATGGGAGCGGCAGTAAGAAAACAGATGCCCGTACTTGTCAGTAATCTACTTTCACAGATAAAAGGCAAACAGTTAAAAGCGCATTATGATGGCTCTACAGCTTGTCCAATAGCAACAGAATATGGTCAGGCGTTTATAGCGGAATTTGGATATGATATGAAACCGAAGGAGTCTATGCCGATAGATCAAGGGAAGACGAATCCGTTATTATATCAAGTGAAGAAACGTGGGATACCATTGATGTACTGGAATGCCCTGTTGAAAGGCAAAGCATAGTATTGAACCGAAAGATGACATTGAGAACCGATTCTGCGAGACAGAGTTGGTTTTTAATTTTGTATATAATTGTAAATTGATATTCATTGTTATCAGAAAATTAAGTATAATTTATTGAGAAGTGGAGGGATAATATGATTTTGAATCATTACAATCAAGGAAATGGCAGTGAAACAATTTTGTTATTACATAGTGGTGGCGAGACTGCTTTAACAGAAAATGAATTTTTGAGTAAGCAACTGCAAAAGAATTATAAAGTGATTAGAATGGACTTAAGAGGTCACGGTAAATCTGTAAGCAATGATTTAGATAACTATTTTTTTGATTGTGCTCATGATGTAATAGAAACACTAGACTATTTAAATGAATCAGAGGTTCACATTATTGGCGCCTCACTTGGTGCACTGATTGCACTTATTATTAATGATATTGCTACACGCCGAGTAAAATCGATAGTTACCACTGGTATAATGACAATTAAGTACGAAGGCTTTGAAGAAAGTTCTAAAGAGGAAGATGCAAGGCTTATGGAAATTATTAAATTAGATGAGGTCATTAAATATATGGATAAGATTCATGAAGGAGATTGGAGAAAGGTTATCACAAATGAGATAGGGAAAGATTGGTACCCTTTTGAGTATACAAGTAAGTTAACGCGTATTGATAAACCTGCACTTTTATGTATAGGGGAGAATGCACATCATGAACTGAATGGTATTGAGCAACTATATAAAAATGATAATGTTCATATAGCGATTGTTCCTTTTGCCGGACATTTAGCAAATGAAATGCAACCCGAATTATTCAGTAAAATTGTTGAAACTTTTTTAAATGTAATAAAGGAGTGATACTTATGGATCGTATCGCAATTTACAATACATATAGTGAACATGATATTACCAAGTTAGTAGAGGTCTATAAAAGTGTTGGATGGATGAATCACAATGATGATAAGGTAAGTATCATATTAAAAAACAGTACGCATATAGCAATAGCTAAACTAAACAATAAGATTATTGGATTTGCACGTGCGTTATCTGACGGAGTATTTAACGCTGCTATCTATGATGTTGTTGTTTGTCAAGAATATCAAAGAAGAGGTGTTGCTAAAATGTTACTAGAAAATCTACTTATACAATTTGAAAATCTGTCTTGTATTCACTTAATCTCAACAACTGGTAATGAAGCATTTTATAAGAAAATTGGGTTTAAAAAACTGACAACAGGTATGGCGATATATCACAAATCGCATCTAGAAAAGGAATATACAATTGGTTAAAAAGTTGATAAACGGAGGTTCAGCATGCAGAGTTTCTGGGTTTATGTATTAATAACAATCGTGTTAATTGGTATAGGTATTGGTTATAGTGTCTATGACAGTATTCAACTGAAGCGTAAAATAAAAACATTGTTTAACAAGCAGGCGACACTTTTCAAACAAAAAGGTAATCATATTATGTTTGATCATTATTATAAGCATATTAGTAAAGAAGAGGCGCGATGTATTGATGATATTACATGGAATGATCTAAGTATGGATCAGTTATTTCATCGTATAAACTATCACTTTACATCTGTTGGTGAGGAATATACATATACGTTACTGCGTAATTTCCCGGGACATCATGTTGATGAAACAATGTTGAATAGGATTACTGAGGATGTAAGATATCGTGAGAAATTGTCATTTATATTAGCGAAGCTTGGTAGAAATGCGAATAATGATGCAAGCCGGTTTACAGTGCATTATCAGAAAAAAGAGCACTACAACAAGCTGATGATACTCGTAAGTTTCCTACCTATACTGAGTTTAGCTATGTTCTACTTCGGTGTTTCTATTGGTATATTCAGTGTAATCCTTGCAATGGGTGTCGTTATGGGGCTATCAGTAAAGTTTCAGTCGCAAAGTGATCTCGTTTATAACGATTTATTCTATGCAATTAAGATTATTGATACGGCAAACGAAATAATGAAGTTGAACGGCCGTAAATCAAATGATAGTAAGATGAAGTCCGTTAAGTGGATGAGCTATTTTATGTTAAATGATAATAAGAATGAAGGGAACATTGCGCTTACAATGATTAATACGATTAAGCAGACGTTTTTAATTGATTATCATTTGTATCATCGCGCGCTTGCGATACTTCATAAGCATCAAGAAGATTTCGCTTCATATTTCAAAGTAGTAGGACAAGCAGATGCAAGTTATAGTACTGCTTTATGGCGAACAACATTACCATATTTCGCTATTCCTGAAGCGGCTGAAGAAAAAGTGCTTGAAGCGGAGGAAGTGTATCACCCGTTACTTGATCGTGCTGTAGCGAATGATTTTAAGTATAAGCATTCTGTACTGTTAACAGGATCTAATGCCTCGGGGAAATCTACGTTTATGAAAACGATGGCGATAAATTTAGTAATGGCTCAAGGTCTGAATACATCGACAAGTGAAAGATTTGTGTATCAACCAGGAATCATAGCCACTTCAATGAATTTAGAAGATAGTTTAGCGAAAGGTGATAGTTACTTTATCGCAGAAATTAAATCAGTAAAGCGCCTCTTAGAAGTGCTTAAATTGACATTACCGACGTATATATTCATTGATGAAATATTGCGCGGAACGAATACGAAAGAACGCATTGCTTCAGCAACTGCAATACTAGACTATTTGAATTTACATCAAAACAGTTTATTATTTGCAGCGACACATGATATTGAATTAACTGAGATACTGACACACTTTGATTTTTATTACTTTAAAGAAACACTGACTGAAGATAATGATATAACATTTGACTATACAATCAGAAAAGGTGTTACAACGACTTCGAATGCAATAGAACTTATGCGTATTCACAATTATCCAGAAAGTATATATAACCAGGCAAAAACGCAGCTTAAACAATTAGAACAACTGAATGTAGGGACTTAAGCACCGGATAAGCGGTGCTTTTTATTATATATGTTAAAAATACTTTACATAATGTTAAGTATAATGTACATTAGTGGTGAGGTGAACAACATGCTAAAGTCTCATTTAAAGGAGTACCGCGCTAAATTTAATATGAATCAAAGTGAGTTAGCGAAAAGAGTTGGTGTAACAAGACAGACGATTGGTTTTATCGAAAAAGGTACGATTTCACCGTCTATCACGTTAGTGTTAAAGATTTGTCATGTATTTCAATGTAAAGTTGAAGATCTTTTTGAATTGGAGGATATTGAAGATGAATGAACAACAATTTAAAAGAATTTATCCGTTATTTAATCTAGTCTGTATTGTGTGTATTGGATTACTGATTATCCCACTGAGTATGGTTATGCGTTATACGATTAATGAAGGTGATGTATTGTTTTCTGTTCATATCAACCCATACAAGTATGGTGATATGTTTTTGTACTTTATCATTGCGACAGTGATAATTAATATGATATTGATGGCTGTAAGTACAATATTTCTCGTATGGGCAAAGAAAAAGTTTAGAAAAATTAATTTAGTTCCTGAGATTAATGATCACGATGAAGGAATGAGTTTTGTGACATATGAATCGATGAAACGTTCTTATACTTGGTTGAGCATGCTGTTACCGTTATTTACAGCTGTTATATTTTTAGTTCCAGATAATTTTGTGACCAAACCCATTGTACTAGGTATATTGCTGTTTATGTCTGTAATTATGTGTTTAACGTATTATGTTAGAAATAGAAAGTTATTAAAGGATTAAAATAGAATTTTCAAAATATTCATTGACATCATTAAGATGTTTAATTATGATAGTAATCAATAAATAAAACAAAATATTTTAACTCTTATCCAGAGAGGTGGAGGGACAGGCCCTATGAAACCTCGGCAGCAGATTCTTAATGAACACTGTGCCAATTCCTGCAACGCAAGTTGTAAAGATGAGACGAGACTATACAGAAATTTATCCTGTGGACTTGTTCTTGTCCACGGGATTTTTTTATTTGAGTTAAAAAATTAGGAGGAAACTATGCATGAAAAAAGTATTAGGTTTAATTAGTGCAGTCATATTATCTGCATCTTTAGCAGGCTGTAGTTCAACTGAAAAAGAAGAGGATAAGAAGATTGTTGTTGCAGCTTCCCCTGCGCCGCATGGAGAAGTTGTTAAACATGCAGCGGTTGCGATGAAGAAAAAAGGATATGATGTAGAAGTTAAGATTGTCAATGACTATAAAGTACCGAATAAGTTACTGCAAGAAGGCGATGTTGATGCTAACTTATTCCAGCATGTGCCATACTTGAAAGCTGAGAAAAAGACGCATCATTATGATATTGAAGAAGTAGGGAAAGTGTTCACTACGCCTATGGGGGTTTATAGTAAGAAGTATAAGAACTTAGATGAAATTCCATCTGGCTCTGAAATCTTCGTATCAAGTAATCCGGCTGAAGAAGGGCGTTTCTTATCATTCTTTGTCAATAAAGGTGTGATCAAGCTGAAAAAAGGCGTAAAGATTGAAGATGCACACTTTACTGATATCGTTGAAAATAAAAAGAATCTAAAGTTTAATAACAAACAAAGCGCAGAGTTCTTACCGAAGACGTATCGTAATGGTGAAGGGGCTGCAGTAATTATGAATTCTAACTACGCAATTGATAATGGGATTACACCGCATAAAGATGCCATCGCGTTAGAGGATAAATCTTCACCATTTGCAAATATTCTTGCTGTTAAAAAAGGCCATAAGAATGATAAGAAGTTTCAGGATTTGATTGAAGTACTTCAGTCTCAAGATATGAAAGATTATATTAATAAGGAATTCAACAAAGACGTCATTCCATATGGAGGGAAGTAGATGAAGCTAGGAATCATTGGTGTTGGACGTGTGGGCAGTCAAGTGCTGACTGACGTACAGTATTTGAACGTATTTAACGAGATTGTCTTGATTGATAGTGACGAAAATGTTGCGACTGGAGAGGCAATGGATCATTTGCACAGTCAAGGTATTGGTGTCACGAATCATATCAATATTTATGCGGGAACATATAAGGATTTAAAGGATGCGGATGTTATCGTTATAGCGGCCAGTACAAAGACAGATACATCAATTCCAGATCGCACTGCGCTAGCAAAGGCGAATACAGTGATTATTAAAGAAATCACTACACGTATCGGTGAAGTAACGACCGATGCCTTGCTTGTTATTATTTCCAATCCTGTCGATGCGATGACGTACATCGCTTCAAAGTATTATCCGGAGAGTAAAGTGATAGGTACTGGTACGTTATTAGAAACTTCACGTTTTAAAACTTTAATTGCAAATCATTACAACATTGACCCTAAAAGTGTTGAAGGGTTTGTGATAGGAGAGCATGGAGCACATGCTGTACCGCTCTGGAGTAAAACGCGTATTCATGGTATAGCGTTAGAGGAATATGAACAGCTTAGTGGTTACCATAAGATAGATAAAAAGGAGATAACTGAGGCGATTGATAGCGTGTCATTTGATGTATTCCATCAAAAAGGCTGGACCAATGCAGCGATATCAAAAATCACTGTATTGCTTATCAAATCGCTTGTGCTCAATGAGCGTTCAATTTTCCCATTATCAACGAGAAATGAGGATATAGCATATAGCTTACCAGTACTTGTGGGAAAGGAAGGCATCATCCAGAGATTGGATATTTCAATAGATAATCAAGAAGCACAGGATTTAACAACAGCTAAACAATTTATTAGAAATACAATAGAACAGCATTATAATTAAGACCTTGTAAAATTACAGGGTCTTTTTGTATGCATGTGGCTTCTAAGGATATTGGAAAAGGGATACGTAGTCATGATGCTAAACTGCTGATGAGAGCTGGCTTTATGTGAACGGCATAAAAGGTTAAAAGAATATTACATCTAATTAAAGAAAGAATTCCCAAGTCATTAGTCCATCAGAATGAAAGGATTTTTATTTTATTTAGTTTTAACTAATGATTAAAAATGTTTTGTGAGCACCATTCAGGGTAAATAATTAATGTAGAAAATGATGAGAATAATGAAATTATATTTTAGGAGTGGTGGAAATGAAATTTGTAAAAGTATTAGGCGCAACAACTTTAGCGGCTGCCATGTCGTTAGGTGCAGTGCAGGGCGAAGATGCCTTTGCTAAGCATTCAACAGCTGAAGTTCAGAAGCCTTACTATAAGTACTCTGGTTATACGAGCGGAAATGCCAAGTTTGTGCTGGATAAAGATTTCGTGCGTGCAGTTAAAGTAAATAACGTAACCGTAAATGGTTATAAAGTAAATCTTAAGCGTATGACTTCAGGAGTTTCAGGCACAGGTTATACTAAGAAAGTTTATGATCAGAACTATACATTTTTTAAGGGGACTGATAAAAATCCATATACAGCGACTTTAGATGTGAATAACAATGAACTTAAATTCGATGATGTGAAGAAAGTGTATGGCAATGAATACCTTTTCAAAGGTAAGATGATATCTGGTAGTAATAAAGCGGTGCCTTCTAAAGTTGATGGTGTTTACATTTACAACTTGAATGGTAACAGTATACAGTTCCTCGTGGAAAAAGGTTATGTGCAAAAAGTAATATTGGGACATGTTGGCATGGCATAAAAAATTTGCGCTTCAGTTATGAAGCGCAAATTTTTTATGCCATGAATTGGTTCTACAGTTGTGTAAAAATAATTATGTTATACTGTCAAAGTATCTTTTTTGTAGGAGGAATTTATGATAGACACATTAAAACGTGAATGGCTTACACAGCCTTTACAAAATATATTAGCGGGTATCGTAGTTTCACTCGCACTGATACCTGAAGTGATTGCATTTAGCGTCATTGCAGGAGTAAATCCAATGGTGGGACTGTATGCTTCATTTGTTATAGCGGTAGTCATCGCCTTTACAGGTGGAAGAAGTGCGATGATTTCTGCAGCAGCAGGTGCAATTGCACTGCTCGTGTTCTCTTTAGTGAAAGAACATGGCGTAGATTATTTATTTGCAGCGACCATCCTGATGGGAATATTACAAGTCATCTTTGGAATATTTAAAGTAGGTAACTTACTCAAATACATACCGAATACAGTGATGATTGGATTCGTAGATTCCCTTGCAATACTCATCTTTACATCACAATTACAGCACATCTTTAATATTAGTGGTGTGACTTATATATTTACTGTGGCAACAATTGTGATTGTATACGTCCTACCCAAATTTTTTACGAAAGTACCAGCACCACTCATTGCAGTCGTACTACTTACAGCAATTTCAATTATGATGCATGCTGATGTTAGGACAGTAGGTGATATCGGAGAAATTAAACGTACATTACCGCATTTGTTTATACCTGATGTGCCCTTCAATTTCGAAACGTTTAAGATTATCTTTCCGTACAGTTTATCGATGGCGGTCGTAGGTCTTGTAGAAAGTCTGCTAACGGCACGTATTGTAGATGATACATTGAAGAGTGACAGTGATAAGAATAAGGAATCACGTGGACAGGGCGTTGCTAACATCATTACAGGATTCTTCGGTGGTATCGGTGGATGTGCAATGATTGCACAAACTGTATTGAATTTGAAATCGGGTGGAACGACGAGATTATCATCGATTGCAGCGGGATCATCTCTTATGTTTTTAATAATTGTTCTTGGTGATTACGTCGTTCAGATCCCAATGAGTATTCTTGCAGGGATTATGGTTGTGGCTGCAATAAGTACATTTGATTTTGGGACATTCAAATTTTTGAAAAATGCAAGATGGATTGACATAATAGTAGTGTTAGTGACTATTACTTTAGTACTTATGACCCACAATTTAGCCATTGGTGTTATTGCTGGCAGTGTGCTGAACTTTGTATTTAACAGAAAAGAGGTGGCTTAAATGTATCAATCCGTTCTTATTGCGGTAGATGGATCACATAATAGTATGCGTGCAGCAGAAGAAGCGATAAAGCTCGATGCTAAGCATTATACGATTCTTTCCGTTATTACAGCAGAAGACTCAAAAGAAAGTGTATTGCATGGTACAGGAGATAGTGAATCAGATCGTAAAGAGGAACTGGAGGATATTATTGCAAAATTCTCTGGACATCACTTTAATGTGCTATTTGAACATGGTTATCCGAAAGAGAAGATTGTGGAGGTTGCGAATCATCATAATCATGATTTACTCGTTATCGGAACGCGAGGATTAAGTGGATTAAAAGAAGTCGTTATGGGTAGCGTAAGTCGTCATGTTGTTAAACATTCTGATATTAATGTACTTGTCGTAAAATAAAACAGGCGATTCCACTTGGAATCGCCTGTTTTATTTTAGTCTTTCAAGTTAAAGTGTTTAAACCCTTTATAAATTACAGGGAAAAATAAGAGTAAACCGACGATTCCCATAATAGGGAAGACTGTTGCGACAAGTTTTGAGAAACTGATAAACGTCATTAAAAATGTAATTATTGCAATAACAACAATTATGATATAGTAATTTCTGCTGTAGGGTTTCGTGATTCTCGAGATAAATGCATAGTTTAAACCAACGACCGTATTATAGATTACAGCAATCATTATTACCGAGAAGACAATTCCGATGGCTGGATGAATTTCCTGTGCAAGCAGTAAAGTGGGTAAGTCAACTTTTACGATATGTTGATACTCTGTAATAAGCCCTAAGTTAATTAACATTAATAATGCCATGATGATACTTCCACCCAATAAACCGCCATAGATTGCATGCGTTCCTTTTTTTAGCTGACCACCCATGACTGATAAGAAACTGAATGCTGCAGCAATCTGTAAACTAGAATAGTTAATTGCGTCAAACCACCATGGGTAGAGTCCTTTATTATCGGGGATGCTAATAATACCGTCAGAGATATTGAAGTCATGTTTCATCATATAAAAAATTGAAATAATCAATACAATCGCAATTAAGAATGGGGTTACCATACTGAGGACACGAATAATTTTATTGAACTGCATACATAACGTTAAGCTCACAAGTGCTATAAAGATTAAACCACTTAACCAAAATGGAATATTGAAACTTTCATTGATTGTACTTGCACCCCCGACACTCATTACGAGTGCCAGACCGAGCAAGAAGGCAGTAAGAATAAAATCAAAGATCAACGAAATTTGTTTTGGTAAAAAATATTTAATACTTGTAGCATGATTTTCACTTTTAACAACATGACCACCCTTCATGACAAACATACCACCTAAAGTAACAAGAAGGCCTGTCAATAGAATGCCCCATATACTATTGCTGCCATGTGACGTAAAAAATTGCAGTACTTCTTGTCCGGTAGCAAATCCTGCACCCACGACAACCCCTACAAATGCAAAAGCAACGACCAGTATTTCTTTAAAATCTTTCATAATAACCCCTTCCAGGATAAAAGCAAAATTTATCTATATAAAATTTTATGATAGCGTTCTTAAAAGGCGATATCCATGAGTTCATATTGTTTAAAGCGATTCCTTTAAACAGGAATCGCTTTAAATATTATTGATTTTCATATAATTTATTTAATGAGACATAGTTTATAACGACGCATAGAATATCCATTGCTTCTTTCAGGTCTTCCACATTTAAAAATGATGGAGCAATACGAATAACGCTATCGTTAGGGTCTTTGCCATAAGGATGTGTTGCGCCGGCTGGTGTAACTTTTAAACCAAGCGCACTACACTTCTCTACAATTTCACTTGCACAATGATCCAATACCTCTATCGTGATAAAATAACCACCTTGAGGTTTGTTCCATTTACAAATTTCTGGTGAATACAGTTTCTCAGATAAGTATGTATCCACAACATCGAATTTCGGAGCCATAATTTCTTTATGTTTACGCATATGTTCAATCAAACCATCTTTGTCTCCGAAAAACTTGACATGACGCAGCTGATTTAACTTATCATGTCCGATTGTTTGAACACCGAATAACGATAATAAGTACTTAATGTTTGTTTCACTTGTAGCAAGTGCTGAAATACCTGCACCAGGGAAAGTCATCTTAGAAGTAGACATAACCATTAAAGCACGCTCAGGATTACCGGCACTTTGACACGCATGAAGTAAGTTTTTCACTTTGATTACTTCTTCACCTAAGTGATGGTATCCGTAAGCATTGTCCCATATAATTCTAAAGTCATCAGCAGCTGTGTGCATGTTTGCCAGGCGCTCTACAGTTTCATCAGAATAGTTATACCCTTGGGGGTTCGAATAGAGCGGGACACACCACATACCTTTTATTGCAGGATCATCTTTTACTAGAGATTCAACCTGATCCATATCAGGGCCGTGATCTGTCATTGTTACAGGTATCATTTCGATGCCATATGACTCACAAATTGTAAAGTGACGATCATATCCTGGCACTGGACACAAAAATTTTACCTGTTGATCCTTCCAAGGTAGCGCATCTTCAGAAACTCCGTAGAACATGAACTTATTAACCATATCATGCATGAGATTCAAACTTGAATTGCCGCCAATATAAATCTCATTTTGAGACACATCGAATAAATCTGCAAATAATGCCTTTGCTTCTGGAATACCACTGGGAATACCATAATTGAAGTATGATAAGTACGTATCAGCATCCTTGCTCTTTAATACATCGAGCATCTCGAATGATAAAGCCAGCTGTTCTCCTGATGGTTTTCCGCGCGTCATATCAATGTTGATATCCTCTTTCATCAATTGATCATATTGCGCACTATAACTTTGTAATGCTTCTTGAATGTTCGTCATGAATTAAACACTTCCAATCTGTATTATTACTGTCATTATAGAATATTTGACTGTTGATTTACAGTAAGATAAAAATAAAAATCCACCCCCAACAGATAGGGTGGATTTTTATCAAAAATTAACTCCAACAGAAAAAGTTAATTTTCTCTTTATATCAAAAGGAAATATGAAGAGCAATCTTCTTAGATTGCTTCTTTATATTAACATATTTTTAAATGTGTTTTATACATAAATACAAAGTGAGAAAATAAATTTTTATTAAATTAATGAAATATTCAGAAAAATAGTTGACAACATAAATAGTGATGTGTATAATTTCTAGTAATTCAATACTACAAAGCGATAAAAAGGAAAAGTAGATATCGGAATTTACACAGAGAGCTTCAGTTTGGTGAAATGAAGTTAAAGGAAAGTATTGAAAAATGGCCTTTTTTGCTACATGCTGAACGATAATTCTAGTAGGTTCTGTCGAGAGTAGGCACTCGTTATCATTGCCTGAGTATTACACATAATTAATGAAAATTTCTATAAATGTGCGTACTTGCTGAGGTATAGTTAGCGATAGCTATACGAATAAAGGTGGTACCGTGGGAGACCCCTCACCCTTTACTAAATTGTAAAGGAGTGAGGGGTTTTTTGGATTCTGATATGTATGACATGATACATAAGCCTTGGCAAATACAATATATAAACCACACATTTAGGAGGAATTTATTATGACAACTTTAAATACAGTACAACAACCATTATTTGATCACGTAGGGAGCTTTTTAAGACCGCAAACATTAAAGAAGGCACGTGAGCAATACTTAAATCAAGAAATTACATATGATGCATTGAAACAAGTAGAAGATCAAGAAATTAAAAAGCTGATCGATAAACTCGTATCATTAGGATATGAAACTGTAACAGATGGTGAATTTAGAAGAAGTTACTGGCATCTTGACTTTTTCTTTGGATTTAATGGAATAGAACAGCAATTACTCGGTCAAGGGTACGTCTTTAATAAATATGAAACAAGAAGTGATAGTGTGAAGTTTATCGGTAAGATTTCTGGAGAACACCATCCTTTTGTAGAACACTATAAATTTGTCAGGGACTATGCACCGAAACATGTGACGGTAAAACAGACAATCCCAGCTCCGGCACAGTTCTTAGTAGAACTGACACGCCCCGGTGTAAAAGAAACAGTAGATGAATATTATGTATCACGTGAAGCAGTCAAAGATGATATCGTTAAGGCATATACTACAGTAATACAAGAACTGTATGATGAAGGATTACGCGTGCTTCAACTAGATGACTGTTCTTGGGGCATTCATGTCTCTGAGGGCACATTAGAGAAGATACACGGTGACGGTAACAGCGAGAATCTGGATGTGGAAGCACTCAAAGAAGAGCTATTAGACATTAATAACCGTGTAATACACAATGCACCGAATGACCTTATCATCAATACACATGTATGCAGAGGGAATTACCGCTCAGACTTTGCGAGCGCTGGTCCATACGATAAAGTTGCAGATCAACTCTTTGCGAAAGAAGACGTTGATGCGTATTATCTTGAATATGATACGGAACGCGCCGGAGGATTTGAACCACTTGCGAAAGTTTCTGGAGAAAAACACGTCGTACTCGGTCTGATTACTTCTAAGTTCCCAGAGTTAGAAGATAAAGCGGAAGTAATTGCACGTATTAAAGAGGCAAGTAAATATATTCCTTTAGAGCGACTAAGTCTAAGTACACAGTGTGGATTTGCTTCTACAGAAGAAGGCAACGAACTCACAGAAAGTGACCAGTGGGCGAAACTTGAACTTGTGAAAGAAATTGCGCTACAAGTTTGGGGCGATGGAGAAAATGAATTACCAGCATAACTTATAAAAATAAAATGTTTAAATAGGAAATATGTGGGTAAAATATAGTATTACATGAAAGAAAGGTGATAATAATGACTAATGAAGGTAAATTTGAACAATTAAAAGGCAACGTACAAGAAACAGTTGGTAATGCGACTGGGAATAGAGAACTAGAGCAAGAAGGTAAAGAGAGTAAGATTTCTGGTAAAGTGAAAGAAGTATCAGAGAACGTACAGGATAAAGTCAACGAAGCAGTAGATAAATTCAAAAAGTAATCTCTAGCATTGAGGTAAATGTAGTCATACATTTACCTCAATTTTTTTGTGTATAATGATAATTAATACGAATCAGAGAGGTGAACGAAATTGTATACAATATATTTGGCTGGAGGATGCCTCTGGGGTGTACAGGCATTTTTAAAGACGGTACCTGGTGTAGCTGGAACTGAAGCGGGTAGAGCGAACGGCGAGACAGCAACATTAGACGGACCCTATGATGGCTATGCTGAATGTGTGAAGACGATATGTGAAGATACACTGGCACTACATGAGCTGCTAGATGATTTCTTTCAGATTATGGATCCGTATAGCGTGAACAAGCAAGGGGTCGATGAAGGTCCGAAATATAGAACAGGAATCTATAGTGAAGATGAAGCGTTATTACAAGCAGTAAGACGCTATATAAATTCACGAGAAGATAAAGAGAAGGTTGTTGTAGAAGTGCTGTCACTAAATAATTATATCCGTAGTGCAGACGAACATCAGGATTATCTGGACAGACATCCAGGTGACTATTGTCATGTACCGCTTGAGATGATGAGGAAATATAGATAATATAAGGAAGTTTAAAAGCTTGTTTAATGTCCAGATTAAACAAGCTTTACCTATTACAATATTAAGTTGTTTGTATCTAATTATTCATAATCAAATTCTACTGTACCAGTACCAATAGTCATTTTAACAAGAGATTTAGCATTGCTTTGTGGTAGATTGATTAAATCATTCAATTCAATGTCACCATTTTTTGTAGAGACATCAAAGTGAGTACTTTGCGGCTCGGTTGTATATTCAAAAGTACCATCACCCATGCCGATGTGTCCGTTAATATTGATATCTGAATTTAGTCCATACAATTCAATTGTTCCAGTTTTAATATTGATATCTGCTTGTTGTGAGTTAAAATTATTAAAACTAATATCGCCCATGCCGACTTTTATATTAGATTGATCACTTTTAAGTATATCTCCTTCTATCAAACCGATATCTGCATTCAATTCCAAATTTTTAGTTGAAAGATAATCTACATCAATCGTGCCCGCAAATGTTTTTGCCTTAAACGATTTTAACTTTTCTTTTGGTATTAATAATTTAATTTCTATTTCATCGAGATTTTTGTGATTACCAAATACAAAATTTTTCTTTCGATTTTTAGAATCGTTTTTTGTACTAAAATATAGAGTATTGTTATCTATTTTATATTGGTAATCCTCTTTTTTGCTGATGTTTTTGATTTTTAGTGATGCACGATGGTTTTTAGATTGTTCGACGGCAACAGTACCTTGACCTATATCTAAATCAATTGAATTAAAAGGTTGATTCAATGTTATTTGCTCACTATAGCCGTTTTGTTTTTTGGTAACGATTTCATATTTCGTTAAAAACATCCCGGTTATTCCTATTATCAAGAGAAATATACCTAAAATTATCAGAAATTTTTTCATGATTAAGCTCCTTTTACCGTATTGATATTCCATTTTGCGTACTTCACAATTAATCTATTAGCATAGTGTGCAAAATAGTAAAGCCCAAGCGATAACAGAATACCGCAACCAACCATAGTTATTGTCATGGATATATCAAACAAAGTTACAGCATCAGCACCATTGATTAAATAATCTGCAACTAAAAATAACGGAGAAATGAGAAAGATAAATGCAAGAACAATCATACTAATCAAAAATGATAAATAAGTGAATAACGGCACTGACATAAAAAATATATTTAAAATTCCTAGTCCAATCGTAGCCATTACTGCGTTCATAACATTTGAAGTTGATGGATTTTGGGTTGCACGATCAACAATATATGTGGATTTTAATTCCTTTGCGATACGTTTTGGATCACCGAGCTCAGATGATATTGACTGCTCATCCTTTCCATCTAATAAACCATCTTCAAAATGTGCTTCATATTCAAACATTATTGATTGTTTTTCATTTTCGTCCAAACCATTTAAGTTACGATACAACGTATTTAAAAATTCCCTTCTATTCATTGTTGTCAGCTCCTTCTAATAATTGATTAACAGATGATTTTAACTCCATCCATTCTTCTGTTAAATGTTGTAAATGTAATCTTCCTGTTGAGGTGATAGTGTAATATTTACGCGCAGGTCCAGCAGATGTTTTTCCCATATAAGTGTCTAGCATTCCTTCGTTTACAAGCCTTCGAAGCATTGGGTAAAGCGTCCCGTCAGCAATAGATAGATGTTTAGAAATTGTTTGTGAAAGCTCATAGCCATATTGGTCACCCCTGCTAATTTCGTTCATAACAATGAGTTCTAACACACCTTTTTTTAGTTGAATATTCATATTCCAACTCCTAACTAATGAATATACCGATATAATTATTATAACTATATCGTATCATCTACTAGTGAATAATTCAATATAGTTCAGTGAAAAAAATCTAACATTATTATAAAATATATGAAGGGATAAAATATTAATCAGTGTGGTGATTTATATGTGTATATTTTGTGAAGGTATAAGTGAAAATCAAAAACTATTGGAAACTCAATATTTTTATGTGGTTTATGATATTGATCCAATTCAGTATGGACATTTATTGATCATATCAAATAATCATTTTGAAGATATTCGTGATTTGGAAGAAGACGTTTGCTTAGAATTGTTTAAAATTGAGAAATACTTAATTTCAATTTTAGAAGATGTATTTAAAGTGGATGGTGTTACAATTGTAAGAAATAATGGAAATATTATGGATGAAGGATTACATTTTCATCAGCACATGATTCCTCGTTATGAGCGGGATGGATTTTGGGATAACGTTAAAACCAGTGGACGCAAGATTGACACAAGAAGTTTAAAAAATAAAATTCAAGAATATAAAAAGGTGATGAAATGATTGAATTTAGAAAGTTAACAATCAAAGATAAAATTGTTTTTGAAGAATATATGAGAGAGTGGAGCAATCTAGAAGAAATTATACCAACTGCTACAAACTATAAGCGTTATAATAGCTTTGAAGATATGATTGAAATATTTGAAATGAGAGAGTCTGGTCAAGAATGGGTGAAGAATACTACATTTTTTTACTTTATAGATGGTGTTATTATTGGTGCTGCTAATATTAGACATACTCTTACAAAGGACTTATTGAACACCGGTGGACATATCGGGTATGGTGTAGGCCGAAGTTATAGAGGGCAAGGCTATGCCACTAAAATTCTTCAGAAATCCCTTGCTTTTGCACGTTCTATTGGAATTGAGAAAGCTTTAATTACTTGTGATGAAGACAATATTGCTTCAAGCAGAGTAATCATAAAGAACGGAGGGTTAGAGGATAAACCATATTATCAGTCTAATGGTGTTAAAAGTAGACGATTTTGGATTGACGTATAAGGTATCATGTTGACAATGCATGATACCTTTTTTAATGATTTGACATATACCTTACAGGGGTATAAAATGAGGATGAAACGAAAGATACCCCCATACAGTATAGGAGATGATGATATGTCGGAGCATCAGCATATTGCGACACCGAGAGATCATGAAGAGAAAGAAAGGTTAATCAAGCGTTTAAAGCGTGTTGAAGGTCAAGTGCGCGGTATTCAGAAGATGATAGAAGAAGATCGTTATTGTGTCGATATCCTCGTTCAAATAAGTGCGATTGAGTCAGCGATGAAACAGGTAGGTTATGCGATCACAGAGCGTCATATGAAGCATTGTGTGAGTGACGCGATTAAAGCAGGTGATGGGAACGATTCAATCGAAGAGTTGATGAAAGTATTGAAGCAGTTCAATAAATAAGGAGTGGATATGTATGGCGAAACAAGAAGTTACTTTACCGATAGAAGGGATGACGTGTGCAGCTTGTTCGAATCGTATTGAGAAAGTGCTGAATAAGATGGATGGTGTCGAAGCTCAGGTAAATTTAACGACAGAGCGAGCAACCGTTCATTATGATGAAGATAAATTGAGTTTGAGTGATATTTCTGAACGTATAGATAAGCTAGGATATCAAGTCCGTCCAGCACATGCAGAATTTGATATTACTGGTATGACGTGCGCGGCTTGTTCGAATCGTATTGAGAAGGTATTGAATAAACAGCCTGCTATACAGAATGCTACGGTGAACCTTTCTACTGAGGTTGCAACGGTCGATTATTATCCGGGAAATATGGATGAGTCTGATATTATTGAACGTATTAAGAAACTAGGATATGATGCAACGCTTAAGAGTGAGGAGCAGTCAGATCGTAAAGAAAATGAACTGCGACGTAAAAAGTATAAATTGATATTAGCAGCGGTACTGTCTCTGCCTCTACTACTTACGATGTTGACGCATCTGTTCGGAATTCATTTGCCGCATATCTTTATGAATCCGTGGTTTCAGTTTGCATTTGCGTTTCCAGTGCAATTTATTATTGGATGGCAGTTCTATACTGGTGCTTATAAAAGCTTGCGCAGTGGATCAGCAAATATGGATGTACTCGTGGCACTTGGAACAAGTGCAGCATTCTTCTATAGTTTATACGAGAGTATTAAATGGATGAGAGGTTTAACGAATGATCCGCACCTTTACTTCGAAACAAGTGCGGTATTGATTACATTAATATTGTTCGGTAAGTATCTGGAAGCACGTGCGAAATCACAGACAACAAATGCATTATCGAGTCTATTAAACTTACAGGCGAAAGATGCACGTGTTATGAGAGATGGCAAAGAGCAGATGGTAAGCATCGATGCATTGCAAGTAGGAGACCAAATCATTGTAAAGCCTGGCGAGAAAGTGCCGGTAGATGGTGTTATTATTAAAGGTAACTCTTCTGTTGATGAATCTATGTTAACTGGTGAATCGATTCCTGTTGAGAAGCATATGGGTGATAAGGTTATCGGTGCTACGATGAATAAGAATGGTAGTTTCACAATGGAAGCTACGAAAGTTGGTAAGGATACTGCTTTGCAGTCAATCGTCAAGATAGTAGAATCAGCACAAGGTTCTAAAGCACCGATACAACGTATGGCAGATATTATATCTGGATATTTCGTCCCGATTGTTGTAGGCATCGCGATACTCACGTTTATCGTATGGATGTTATTTGTTAAGCAAGGGTTTGAAGCATCACTTGTTGCAGCGATATCAGTACTTGTTATTGCTTGCCCATGTGCATTAGGGCTCGCAACGCCGACATCTATTATGGTAGGAACAGGTCGAGCAGCAGAACGCGGCATTCTCTTTAAGGGCGGAGAACATCTGGAACGTACACACGAAATCGATACTATTGTCTTGGATAAGACTGGAACGATAACAAAAGGTGAACCTGAAGTAACAGATTTCACAGGAGACGATCGTGCACTTCAATATTTAGCAAGTAGTGAGCAGTCTTCAGAACATCCGCTAGCAAGTGCGATTGTAAAGTATGCTGAAGAACAAGCAGTATCGTTGAAAGAAGTATCACACTTTGAAGCGGTGCCAGGACACGGAATTCATACACAAATTGATGATGAAGATATATATGTTGGTAACCGCAAGCTGATGCAGCAGTATAATATTGAAATAGCAACATTTGAGCCCAATATGCAATTATTTGAAGCGCAAGGTAAAACTGCGATGATGATAGCTTATGAAGGTAAAGTGCAAGGTGTCGTTGCAGTCCAGGACACGGTGAAACCAAGTGCGAAGGATGCCATTGATGAACTGAAAGTGATGGGCATAGAAGTAATTATGTTAACCGGTGACAATACACGTACTGCTCAAGCAATTGCAAGTGAAGTTGGCATTGATGAAGTAATCGCTGAAGTCTTGCCGGAAGATAAAGCAGAGAAAGTTAAAGCATTGCAGGCACAAGGCAGAAAAGTAGCCATGGTGGGAGACGGAGTAAACGATGCGCCAGCGCTTGCATTAAGTGATATCGGAATTGCTATCGGTACGGGGACAGAAGTCGCGATAGAAGCGGCTGATGTGACGATACTAGGTGGGGAACTGACACTGATTCCAGAAGCCATTAAACTTAGCCATGCAACAATTCGAAATGTAAAACAAAACTTAGGATTTGCGTTTGGTTATAATGTTATTGGTATTCCATTTGCAGCATTAGGCTTATTAGCACCGTGGATTGCTGGTCTTGCTATGGCATTATCATCAGTAAGTGTTGTCAGTAACGCTCTAAGACTCAAATCTGTTAAAATTAAATAAAATAGAAGTAAAGGGGAGTCTATTATGGAAACAGTATTAAAAGTAAGTGGTATGACATGTGGACATTGTAAATCGGCTGTAGAAGGTGCGGCGAAAGAAGTCGCAGGCGTAAGTGGCGCAGCAGCAGATATTGAACAAGGACTTGCAACAATTACGCATGACGAATCAGTAAATATTGCTGATGTAAAACAATCCATTGAAGATCAAGGTTATGATGTGAAATAGGATGAACGGGTATCGATTGATACCCGTTTTTTTAATTTTGATTTTTTGTGAAAGTGATATATAATTTTAATTAGATATAAAAAATATACTAGGAGTGAGAGGATGAAAATAGAATTAGGGTTAACGTCATTCGGAGATAACGGTTCAATTCATACGATGGAGGGGAAACTGCCGGCCATTCCTGCAGATGAACGTATCAGAAATCTCGTTGAAGAAATACAGCTTGCTGATCAGCTGGGTCTTGATATCTATGGTCTTGGTGAGCATCATCGTGAAGACTATGCAGTATCAGACCCAGTGACGGTGCTTGCTGCAGCTGCAGGTTTAACGAAAGATATTAAATTAAGTTCTGCAGTAACTGTTCTGTCAAGTGATGATCCTGTACGTGTGTATCAGCGTTTTGCGACATTAGATGCGATTAGTAATGGACGTGCAGAGATTATGGCGGGGCGTGGGTCATTTATTGAATCATTTCCTTTGTTTGGTTACGATTTAAATGATTACAACGAATTATTCGATGAGAAGCTTGCATTATTATTAGAAGTAAATAAAAATGAAGTTGTTAATTGGCAAGGGCATCATCGACCTTCAATTGATAATAAGATTGTGGTGCCAAGAGCAGTACAAAAAGAATTGCCGATTCATATTGCCACGGGTGGTACACCAGAGTCATCCGCTCGAGCTGGTATGCTGGGGTTACCAATTACATATGCGATAATTGGAGGTAATCCTGAACGTTTCAAACATAATGTAGATGTTTATCGTCATGCATTGAATGCATCTGGTTTTGATGCAGATCGAGCATTTATTGCAACGCATTCGTGGGGGTATGTTGCAGCGACTGATGAAGAAGCCTTTGAAGCATATTATCCTTCTACGAAAGCGAGTCATGATCGTTTAGCAAGAGAACGAGGCTGGCCAATGTATTCTGAAGCGCAGTTTATGAATGAAATCGAGCACGGTGCCTTATATGTAGGTAGTCCAGAACGAGTCGCTCAAAAAATTATTAAAACTGTAGAAGCACTGAGTTTAAATCGCTTTATGCTACATTTACCTATAGGATCGATGAAACATGAACTGATGATGAATTCAATTCGTTTATACGGTGAAAAAGTTAAACCGATCGTAGATGAATATTTCAAAGATAAATAAGGAGGATATAATGACAATTCAGGCAGTGGCAGAATTTGCTCGAGAAATTGAAAAACTAAAAACAGTGAAGCGCAGAAGCGATACGCTGGACGGTCGATTTGAAAACAGTGCAGAGCATTCATGGCAAGCCGCCCTTATCGCTAATGAATTTGCTCCGTATTATCCAGAAAATATTGATATTTCAATGGTCATTCGAATGTTACTCGTACATGATTTAGGAGAAATATATGCAGGGGACACCTGGGTATTTGATGACGAAGGAAAGGCTGATGCATTTGAAAGAGAGAGGGATTCTTTAAGTAAGGTGATTGCGAGCCTGCCGCAAGCTTCTCAAGCTTCCATTCTTTCTTTATGGGAAACATTTGAACGTGGAGAAAGTCATGAAGCGAAGTACGCGCGAATTATAGATTCCCTTATCGCACTTATCAATTTACATGAAGTTAGTGAAGTGAATTATAATCCATACAATCTGACAAAAAGCCAGGTCGTGCGTAAAAAACAGTTTATCGGTGAAGATGCACCTGAAATCTGGGCATACGCACAAGACTTGATTCATCAATGTGTACAAAAAGGATTGTTAATCGATGAATAAACCGTAACAATTTGAGATAATAAAGTATACATTGATAAAGGTGGAAGTGAAATGAGAATTATTGTATATTGCGGTGCAAGTGAAGGGAATGAAGCCATCTATCTAGAAAATGCGAGAACATTAGGTAAGTGGATTGCTGATAATCACCATTCCCTTGTATATGGTGGAGGAAATGTAGGATTAATGGGAGAAGTTGCAAATACTGTGCTCGAACATGATGGACGTGTAGTTGGTGTCATTCCAAAGTTTCTAGCTGATAGAGAAATTGCACATAACGGTTTGACGGATTTAATCGTAGTAGATAACATGTCCGAACGAAAGAATAAAATTCTTGAAATAGGAGATGTTTGTATCGCATTACCAGGAGGACCCGGCACGCTAGAAGAAATTAGTGAAGTCGTTTCATGGTCACGTATTGGACAAAATGACAGACCTTGCATTTTATATAATGAGAGTGGGTATTATGACCTTTTAGAAGCATTCTATGACAATATGGTCGATAAAGGTTTTCTGACACAAGCAGATAGAGACAACGTATATTTTGTTAAAAGTATTGAAGTATTAAATGAAGTGATAGAAAACTATAGAGAACCTGAAATAAGAATATATAAAAAATAAGATCCAGAGCTGGATCTTATTTTTTATGCTTCAGTTTGTTCCACAACTGCGTGCTTGTCATTAAAGATATTACGGTTAAATGTTCCGAGCATACGAGAAGTTACCGTACCACTTAGCATACTGCCATTTACATTTAGTGCAGTACGTCCCATATCAATCAATGGTTCAACAGTAATTAATACACCCGCAAGTGCGATAGGTAATCCCATAGATGAAAGCACAATAATCGCTGCAAACGTTGCACCACCACCAACACCTGCAACACCGAATGAACTAATTGCGGTAATCACTGCGAGTTGAATGATAAATTCAGGTGACAGTGGGTTAATACCTACAGTTGGTGCAATCATCACTGCAAGCATCGCTGGATAAATTCCTGCACATCCATTTTGTCCCATCGTTGCACCGAATGATGCTGACATATTCGCAGTTGCATCATCCACTCCAAGTGCATTTTTCTGTGCAGAAATGTTAAGTGGAATTGCACCAGCACTAGAACGAGAAGTGAAGGCGAAGATTAAGGTCGGAATAACTTTTTTAAGATATGTAATTGGGTTTAATCCAAATACAGCTACAAGAACGAGATGAATAATGAACATCGTAATAAGTGCAGCATATGAAGCAAGCACAAATTTCCCAAGCTCCATAATGCCAGCAAAGTTTGTGCTGGCAATCATATTTGCCATAAGCGCAAGCACCCCGAATGGAGTTAAACGTAAGATGATTGTGACAAGGCGCATAACAACAGCAAATATAGCATCCACCATCTTTGTAAACATTTCCGCATGTTCAGGTTGTTTGCGACGTACGCCAAGCACAGCAACACCGACTAAAAATGAAAAGATAACAACAGAGATAACTGAAGTCGGACGTCCACCCGTCATATCCATAAAGATATTTGACGGAATGAAATTCACGATACGTTGAGGCATCGTTTTTTGTTCCATCGTATCAAATTTCTGCTGAATCTCTGTACCGCGCATTTTTTGATCTTGTCCGATATGAATTTGATCTGCATTTAAATCAAAGAGTAGTGCGGATCCGATACCAATAAGTGCAGCGACTAATGTCGTCGTGATTAAAGTTCCGATAACCCATGCTGCCATCTTACCTAAACGGTCTGCAGCATCTAAGTTGATAATCGAGCGAATAATTGACACCATGACTAGCGGTACGACGATAACCATAAGTAGTTGAACATATCCGCTACCGATAATTGAATACCAGTCAAGCGTATTTTCAGTTATCTTGCTGCCAGATCCATAGGCAACTTGAAGAAAAATTCCGAGAAGAATCCCGAGTGCCATACCAGTAAAAACACGCTTTGAAAATGAAATGTGTTTCTTATGCATTAGAATTAGTAATCCTATAAGAATACTAAGAATTAAGACGTTAAAAAAAGTTAACCAGTTTTCCATCTGATTAAATACCTCCGAAATATTATTTTGTAGACTTTACTACTTTACAATGGAAAGTAATATATTTCAAGAGTAGAATTGAAAATGAATATAATAAACAGAGGTGGCGAACAATGATGAAGTTCGCCACCTAGGTAGTGAGAACAAGATATTTATCGCTGTATGTGGCGAACAAAGATGAAGTCCGCCACCTAGGTAGTGAGAACTAGATGTTTATCGCTGTATGTGGCGAACAAAGGTAAAGTTCGCCACCTAGGTAGTGAGAACTAGATGTTTATCGCTGTATGTGGCGAACAAAGGCAAAGTCCGCCACCTAGGTAGTGGGAACAAGGTATTTATCGCTGTATGTGACGAACAAAGGTAAAGTCCGCCACCTAGGTAGTGAGAACAAGATGTTTATCGCTGTATGTGGCGAACAAAGGTAAAGTTCGCCACCTAGGTAGTGAGAACTAGATGTTTATCGCTGTATGTGGCGAACAAAGGTAAAGTCCGCCACCTACACCTCAGTCATTTACCCAGACAATTTTATAAGTATATTCATCATGCTTTTCTTTCAATATAAATGATGCATGTTCAGAAGCGATATAAGCTTTTCCACATGTTTTACCTATCGATGCATAGTTTTTGCTCATAATTTTCTTGATTGTCGTTTTTCCTATACCTGTGAAGTCAACAATTTCAGATGTTTTTACATGACTTTGTTTAAGAAGTGCTATGGTATCGAATGCGATGTGTACAGCTTCTTGCTTTGAAACACGTCTGCCACATTCACAAATAATACGTCGTTCTTTATTTTGAAACGATCTTAAAAAATTTTTACAAGAAGGACACTTTATTCCTTTCTTCATATCCTGGAAAGGATAGTAGTATATTCTTTCATGTTTGCTGTCTTTTTTATGGAATTTAGAAAGCGTCGTCAAAGCACTAATATCAACATCATTTGGTGGTTTAATGAGCGCATTTACAATACGGTCGATATCCTTATGAAAAATAATATGTGAATGACCATTAAATCCTGTAACAATAAAGTCCGGATTAATAAACACGGCATAGCTTAATATTTTATAGTCCAGATTATGTTTCATGCAAAACTGCTTCAATTTAATATGCGCTCCCTTAAATTGTGATATAGGATCCTTGATAACATAGTTCTGTTCACTGACAAAGTTGTTATCAATAAAAGCATAATGCCCGGAAAAATTTTTAATATCAAAATGAAATAAATAACCATCATGAATCACAAGAAAATCATATTGAACTTCACCGTGATAATTTAACCTCAGATCCCATAACTTTGTACCACCGCAATTTTTAATGCGTTCGTAAAACTGTTTTTCTCCTATATAGCCAGAATATAAACGCTTGTATTGTGCTTCATCGAAATCGTCTAAGGTTATTCGACCTTGCACTTCAAATAAATATTTGACATAAGAGCTTGGCTCATAAGTTTTTACAAACATTTCGTCACCTCTACTTTAATATATACCGATAAAACAAGGGTGACAAATTACAATTTTGAAAATATTATTTATTTTGTGTAATGCAAAATCGTTTCGCTTAAACGTTGGCAACTTCCTTCAACACGGTCGTTATAGTACTGTGCAAATCGCTCATCCTGCACGTAAAGTGATGCCATATTTCTATGATATTCAGTGCTATACATCCCGCTCATTATTTCAAGCCACGACTTATGATATTCAAAAATCTCTTTACCGATTGAATCACTAATGTCCAGATTTTCATTTATCATGACCTTTAATAATCCAAACATCTTACGTTCGGTATCCACCGTCTTATCATATGAATCTTGAGACAAATATTTATAATGCGCATGGCTTTTATTTAAAGACTTTTCATTATATTTGTCTCTCAGTTCTTTACCATATAATACTTCATTCTCTTTCAGTTTTTCTTCTTTAAATGCTTCAAACTTCTGTTGTTCTGTCATTTGAATCTCTCCTTTTTGATATGAAATTGTGCTATCGATGACTTTAATAAGTTTATCGATATGATTTGCCTGTTCGATTAAGCGCTCACGTTGCATGCTGAGGTGTGATAATGTATTCCCGTTTGTTAACATTCCCTTTATCTCTTCTAAAGAGAACTGCAATGATTTATAAAATAATATCAACTGCAGACGGTCCAGTTCTTTAGAAGAATACATGCGGTAACCTGATTCGGTATAATGATGTGGTTTAAGTAGATTAATCGTGTCATAATAGCGTAAAGTGCGTGCACTTATACCTGTAAGTTCGCTTACTGCTTTTACTGTATAATACATTGCATCACCTCCTTTAATTAAATTACACCTTTACGCAACGTTAAGGTCAACAGTTGTGGTAAAATTAATAAAAATTTACACGAGGTGACATCTATGACAAACATACTCATGAGCACATTCCAGGCCAAATCAAGCTGGAATAATATATTACAGAAGTACTTAGAAAATAAAAAAGTGCTCGTCATTCCTTTCGCATTTGGTGATATCGTAAAAAATGAACGAGATTGGCTGAAAATATATGGACTCCGCAGCAAATATTATTTACAGATGGTGAATCCGCTCGTGAGTTTTGGAGTGAATAAAAAAGATATTTCCTGGGCAAAGTATTATTCCGATACATCTCGGACTTTAAAAGAGAAGATTAATAAAGCGGATGTACTGTTCTTCTCGGGAGGATACCCAGATTTAATGATGAAGCGTCTGAAGGATATGGATGTAATAAAATCGATTCAGAAGTTTAAAGGAACAGTTATTGGTTTCAGCGCAGGTGCGATGGTTCAGATTGAAAACTTCCACATTACGCCTGACAAGGATTATAATCACTTCTCCTATCATTATAGTTTAGAATTGTTACATGGATTTGATGTTGAAGTTCATTATGAGAAGTCCGACGACCATGATGCATATATTGATAAAGTAATCATGGAAAGAAATATTCCGGTATATGCGATAGGAGATAACGGTATCGTTATTGTTGAAGACAACCAATTTAAAAGCTATGGAGATGTGACGTTTTATCATGTATAATACGTCCCACTAGATAATTCTTTAAGTTTTATTTATGATAACTATATTGAAAGGAATGATTTTATGCCGATGATGAATGTTTATGTAACGCTTGAAGAGAAGAAAATGATTCAGGCAGTTGCTGAAGCTTTGGATATGAAAGTGTCAGATGTTTTTAAAACATATTCAATGAAAGAAATAGAAAGTAAAGCACGTGATCTTGATATTGATCAAGTGTCAGTAAAGCAGGATAAACAGCATAAAGCGATGATGCGTGAGCTTGGGTTATAGTGTTTACAACTCATTTTATGCGCTTTATAATATTTCTAAAGGTGGCTTTGTGCCGGTTTTCATTTATATGATGATTACAGCGCCTTCCGATATGGAAGGCGCTTTTTATTTTGGAGGTTATAATGAAGGTTAATTTGTTTTTACTTGCGATGATGGCATTTTTAGCAGGGTTAAATGAGCTTGTGCTAGCAGGTATTCTACCTTATTTTGCGTGTGTAGAGGAATGTTTAAGGGATTTATGTGCTACAGCATGATGAACGAGGCTGACAACTTTAGAAATTGTAAGCGCGCTCCCAAACCATGCGATAAATCCTGTAACTATACTCAGAGCATAGTTTGAAGTTGTGCTTAACATACTCCATGTAACGAGTATGCTGATCAAACCGCCAGTCATGCCGAATACAGCACCGCGACATACGTTCGTTGCAAATTTATTACCGTACTCCATACCTGCAATTACAAGGGAAAGGAGGAATACAGCGGGGAATGTTGCGAATATACCGCCAAAATCTTCCCATGGGATTACTTTTGAAATGATATAGCTGAAAGCAACAGTGCTTCCGCCGATGAGGAATTTTAATAATAGTATTTTTATTTTCATCTGAAAGACTTCCTTTAGATATTTTTGAATGCGAATAATACGCAAGAAATAACAAACCAGCAAAGCGTTGATAACACAGCGCCTTTCTTAAATCCTGTCTTAGGTACAAAGTATGATGCGAAGGTAACAGTTAAGATGCAGCTCGTAATACCGATGACGGCACCGCTGCTTAAATTCATCGAAGCATTTACTAAATTTTCGCCGTGGTGATCGACTGATAGTGCAAGTATTGCTGCTAGAAATACAGCAGGAAGTGTAGCAAAGATACCACCGATTTTACCACCTACTTTACTTGCAATGATAGATGCGCCAGCTACTGCAGCACCACCGATGATAAAGCGTAATATTAACCCGGACAATGATATTCCGAACATTCAGGTCATCTCTTTTCTTTATTCGTGATTAATTTCACAATTAAGAATAAGCGTGTTTTAATATATTGTAAAGTCATTTAAACATAATGCCACGTAATTGTCACAAGTATTACTTTACTAACTTGTTGGTAAAACATACTAAATTCCTATACTATTAAGATACGAACAAATTGTAGGAGAATGCTTGTGAAATATTTTTTGATTGCTATAGGAATCATATCGACTGTACTTGGCTTCATCGGTGCAGCATTACCACTTTTGCCAACAACGCCATTTTTACTGCTGGCAGTATTCTGTTTCGCACGCAGTTCTGATCGTTTTCATGAATGGCTCGTGCGAACAAGGCTATATAAAAGTTATGTACAGGAGTTTTATGAACAAAAAGGATATACGATGAAGAAGAAATTTCAACTATTACTGTCAGTATATATCGTTGTTGGATTTTCAATGTATATGGTCGATCATTTATATATTAGGATTGGACTTGGAATAATGTTGTTCCTACAGACGGTGGTACTGTTTACGTTTGTGAAGACGATTAAAGAATGAAAGGCACGCATCATTTTGATGCGTGCCTTTTTGCGATTACTGTTTCTCTTTCAATCAGTTTATGTGGAATAACAAAACGCGTGCCCTCTATTCTGTCACCTTTTATTAGGTTTGCAAGTTTATGCATCGCTATTTGACCGAGTTTTTCAGTTTCTATATCCAGCGTTGTTAAATAAGGATGCGTGAGCGTTGAAAATATTGAATTGTTAAAGCTAATCACTGAAATATCATCTGGCACTCTATAACCATATAATTCAACCAGCTGAATAATACGCAAAGCGAAAATATCATCCAGTGCGATAATTGCTGTCGTATTTGTAGCCTGTATTTTATCTTCAAATTTGATGTAGTCATCTGGCGCATTTAGTGTCAGGCTTTGATGTGCATTTAACTGTGCCATCATCATCGATTTCTGATAGCCGAAGTATCGTTCATAGAAAATGTTCTCTGTTGTCGTATTTGTGATAAAGAGTATGTTTTGATGGCCATTTTTGATTAAATAATCAGTCGCTTGCTGACCGAGGAGCTGGTTATCATTATCTACATAAATTGTATTTGAAAGTGCGTCATAAGGTTGTCCGATTAATACGAAAGGAATACTATGTTTACGCAAATATTCAATGATAGGATCATCAATGACAGAGTATGTAATGATAAAGCCGCCAACTTGCTTTTCAGTATGCATCGCTTTAACATTCTCGAACAATGTATCGATGTCTTTCGCAATTGCAAGAGCTGTGGTTAAGTTATGAGTTCGTGCTTCCCCGTTTATCGCTTCAATAATTTCAAGGAAGAATGGATTAGCAAGACGCTCTTTGGAATCGAGTGGTGGCAAAATGATGCCTATAGCACTCGTCGTACGCTTCCCAAGATTTCTTGCAGAAATATTCGGAACGTAGCCGAGTTCATCCATTACTTTCTGAACTTTCTTCTTTGTCGCCTGTGAGATGCTCGGATGATCATTGATCACGCGTGACACTGTGCTTGTTGCAACACCTGCAGCGTGTGCAACGTCTTTAACGGTTATTGCCATAGTTTTCCTCCACGTTACATGATTTATCTCTATGATGGAGCAAACGATTGCATTAGTCAATACACTTATAAAAGCTTATTAAAGTTACTATTTACAAAAATAAGTTACAGTGATATATTGAATTCAACGAAACCGGTTGCATAAAAATAAAAGGAGTTGAATGTAGTGAAAAAATTATTAAGTTTTGAATTCTGGCAAAAGTTCGGAAAAGCATTGATGGTCGTTGTTGCAGTAATGCCAGCTGCTGGGTTGATGATCAGTATCGGGAAATCGATTCCATTAATCAGTCCGGATAT
The DNA here is from genome assembly GCF_030067655.1 of Macrococcus sp. S115. Classification (NCBI taxonomy): domain Bacteria; kingdom Bacillati; phylum Bacillota; class Bacilli; order Caryophanales; family Staphylococcaceae; genus Macrococcus; species Macrococcus sp. S115. Next base: position 85,565 of record NZ_JASJES010000006.1, read on the forward strand.
GCAGATGTTGATTACAATTGGTAGTGTCATAGAGAGTATAGGTTGGGCGATTATTGGAAATCTACATCTACTCTTTGCGTTAGCAATCGGAGGAAGCTGGGCGAAAGAGCGTGCAGGTGGGGCATTTGCAGCAGGAATCGCATTTATATTAATCAACCGTATTACAGGTGCGGTCTTTGGTGTAAACAGTGCAATGTTAGCAGATGACAAAGCGTTTACACACACGTTATTCGGCACTAAGATTATGGTGAAAGGGTTCTTTACGAGTGTGTTAGAGGCACCGGCTTTAAATATGGGTGTGTTCGTAGGGATTATCGCAGGATTTGTTGGTGCCAATGCATATAACAAATATTATAACTACCGTAAGTTGCCAGATGCATTATCATTCTTCAATGGTAAACGTTTTGTACCGTTTGTCGTTATTTTATGGTCGACAATTGTAGCAATTGTACTATCAATCGTATGGCCTTATATACAAGCTGGTATTAACAACTTTGGTCTATGGATTGCAACATCTAAGGATACAGCGCCTATCTTAGCACCGTTCTTATTTGGATTTTTAGAGCGTTTATTATTACCATTCGGATTACACCATATGCTTACAATTCCAATTAACTATACGCAACTTGGTGGAACATATGAAATTCTTTCTGGTGCACAAGCAGGGACGAAAGTGTATGGACAAGATCCATTGTGGCTAGCATGGGCAACAGATTTAGTAAACTTAAATCACGCTGGAGATACAGCGCAATATCATCACGTATTAAATACATTTACACCTGCACGTTTTAAAGTAGGACAAATGATTGGTTCAAGCGGTATTTTAATGGGGCTTGCTTATGCGATGTACCGTAATGTTGATAAAGACAAGAAACCAAAATATAAATCAATGTATTTATCAGCTGCAATCGCAGTATTCTTAACTGGTGTAACAGAACCTTTAGAATTTATGTTCATGTTTGTTGCAGCGCCGCTATATGCAGTTTATGCAGTAATTCAAGGTGCAGCATTCGCGATGGCAGACGTCATCAACCTACGCGTTCATTCATTTGGGACAATCGAATTATTAACACGTACACCTCTTGTGCTTAAAGCAGGACTTGGTGGCGACTTGATTAACTTTGTCTTAACGACGATTGGATTTGCAATCGCAACATATTTCATTGCAAATCTCTTAATCAAAAAGTTCAATTTTGCAACACCAGGACGTAACGGAAATTATGAGATTGATGGAGAATCTAACGCAACAGAAGTTGTAGCAGCAGATAAGCAAGTGATTCAAGTCATTCACTTATTAGGTGGGAAAGAGAATATTAAAGATGTCGACGCTTGTATGACAAGACTGCGAGTAAGTGTTAATGATAAAGCTAAAGTTGCGACAGAAACAGAATGGAAGAAAGCTGGAGCAATGGGATTAATCGTGAAAGATAACGGTGTACAGGCTGTTTATGGTCCTAAAGCAGACGTATTAAAATCAGATATCGAAGATTTATTACAGTCAGGCGCTGATATTCCAGAGCCAGAAGAAACAGTGGTTCAGCCAACTATACTAGCCAACTCTGATGGTGCTGGATTTACAGGTCATGTACATCAACTACGTGCAGTTGCAGACGGAGAAGTCATCGATATTACTTCTGTGAACGACCCGGTATTCTCGCAGAAGATGATGGGTGAAGGTTATGCAGTAAAGCCCGAATCAGAAGAAGTTGCATCGCCAGTAGATGGAGAAATCATCAGTATCTTCCCAACGAAACATGCAATCGGTATTAGAACGAATGATGGGATAGAAGTGCTCGTGCATATGGGTATTGAAACAGTTCAAATGAAACAACCAGCTTCACGCGTTGTTGTCAATGACGGTCAGAAGGTAAAAGCTGGAGATACATTAGCTTATATGGATCTCGCAGCAGTAAGAGCAGAAGGTAAGGATACGACAATTATTATCGTAATGACCAATAGCGATAAAGTTGATACATTACAATTAAATAAAACAGGAATCGTTCAAAAAGGTGAAACAGTTGGTACGATGACAGTTTAATCAAAAAGACAGTCTTTGGACTGTCTTTTCGTTATAATGGGGATAATTAATGATAAGGAGCGAATGCAGTGAAAGTACTAACATTAAATACCCACAGCTGGTTAGAAGACAATCAAGAAGAGAAACTAAATGTTATCGTGGCGCGTATACTGAAAGCAGACTATGACATTATTGCACTTCAGGAAGTAAATCAATTATCGGAGAATGACGTGATTGATGCACCGAATAATCTTTGCCCTCTATTGGATCAAACGCCTATTAAAGAAGGCAACTTCGCATACGAAATTGTAGAAAAACTACGTGCCCTCGGTGTAACCTATTACTGGAGTTACGCGATGAGTCATATTGGCTATGATATCTATGATGAAGGTAGTGCATTGCTATCTAAAGCACCGATTGATCCATATGCAGTATTTGTTTCGATAGAAGAAAGTCCTGATGACTATAAATCAAGAAAGATACTATTTGGAAAAACAAATGTAGGCGATAATGAAATGCTCGCAGTCAGCTGTCACTACTCGTGGTGGACGACATTTGCAGAAGGGTTCAGCTATGAATGGAATAATACAATTAATGCATTGTCACATTATGAGCTGCCGAAGCTTTTAATGGGAGACTTTAATAATCCAGAAGGTACAGAGGGATATGCATATGTATTAAAAAGTGACGCGAATATACAAGATACATATACAGTCGCAAAAAAGAGAACAGGCAGTCATACCATCGAGAAAAATATTGCAGGGTGGGAAGAAAACGATGGTAAGCTAAGAATTGACTTTATCTTCAGTACCCCTGAATTTAAGGTATTACATCACGGTACAGTATTTGATGGAAGAACAGAAGCAATTGTGAGCGATCACTTCGGAGTAGAAGCGGAAATAGAACTTTAAAAATACCAGCCATGTGCTGGTATTTTTTGTTTGTTGACTATTATGGCATAATAAAATTGAGGTGAGCATATGAAGATTATGATTGTTGAAGATGATCCGGTGATTCGTGAACATCTTGCTGAAGCACTTAAAAAATGGCAGTACGAAGTATACATTGCAAAAAACTTTAATGATATCATTGAAGAATTTAATGATTACAAGCCGCATATAGTACTACTAGATATTAATTTACCTGCTTATAATGGTTATCACTGGTGTCAGGAAATAAGAAAGATTTCTCAAATTCCGATTATATTTATCAGTAGTAGAAATGATAGTATGGATCAAGTGATGGCAATGCAGATGGGTGCTGACGACTATATCGAGAAACCATTTAATATGACGGTTACAGTATCCAAAGTTCAGGCGATGCTAAGAAGAAGTTATGACTTTTCCATTTTAGAAAAAGGGATGGAGATTAATGGTGTGGAACTGATTCCAGAACAGGCAAAATTGATGTTTCACGAGGAACATATAGATTTAACGTTGACAGAACTTCAGATTATGCAAAGTCTATTTAAAACAAATGGAGGTTTTGTCAGTCGCAATGCACTCATCGAATCATGCTGGGAGTCAGAGCATTTTATTGATGATAATACGCTTGCTGTCAACATGACACGATTACGTAAAAAGCTTCAGAAGATTGGGCTTGATAATTTTATTGAAACAAAGAAAAATGTCGGATATCGAGTGGTGAAGTAATGGGTTTTATTAAATATAAATTGAATGAAATCATTATTATTATCGTGCTTTCATTATTATTTGGACTAATTATGATGCTTTATAATACTCCTTTAGAAGGCATTGTATTAACTGCAGGTATTATTATATTTTTAGGAATTATTTATTTCAGTTACAGTATGATGATATATAAAAAAGTGTGTACGGTACAAGAAGAAAATTTACAATTGAAAGAAGAAATTCAGGACATAAGAAATGAAAAGATCGAGTATCAAAGTGAAATAGAGTCATACTTCCTGTTGTGGGTTCATCAAATGAAGACACCAATCACTGCTTCAAAATTGTTGCTAGAAGCTGAAGATATTCAAACAATTTCACAGATGCGTCACGAGATTCTGCAGATTGATAATTATACGAATCTCGCACTCAGTTATCTAAAGCTAATGAATGAAAAGACAGACATGGTTTTTATGGAGGTGCGAATGGATGACTTAATCACCCCTCTCATTAAACGTTACTCAATTCAATTTATTCATAACGATACAAAGCTGCATTACGAAAAAATATACGACAGTGTATTAACTGATGCGAAATGGACTAGTGTGATGATAGAACAAATTTTAAATAATGCACTGAAGTATGCACGTGGTAAAAATATATGGATCAAATATAGCGAAGCAGAAAATATCTTGTCGGTAAAAGATGATGGCATAGGGATTAATACTTCTGATTTGCCCAAGATATTTGAAAAAGGCTTCTCCGGATATAATGGTAGATTGAATGATAAATCTAGCGGTATAGGTTTATATATTGTTAAAACGATTGCGCGAAGAATGAATGTCTCTGTTTCAGTAGAATCTGAATTAGGCAAAGGGACAACTTTTCATATGAAATTCCCGAACCTTACAAATTTGTAAGGTTCATTTTTATCTTTGTAAGAATAGATGAAGGTCAGGAAGTTGACGACCGAGTACAATTTACATATAGATTAAAATTAAAGGAGTGACTTTCATGTTATTAGATATTAGAAATGTTAAAAAAGTGTATGGAAAAGGTGCCAATCAAACTGTTGCACTAAAAGATATGAACTTTTCAATTGAAAAAGGAGAGTTTGTTGCAATCATGGGTGAATCTGGTTCTGGGAAGTCGACTTTACTCAATATTATTGCAACATTTGATAAACCGACAGAAGGGAGTGTTTTCATAGCTGGACAGGATATTGGTAAACTTAAAAATAAAGCAGTTGCAAAATTTCGAAGAGATTCACTTGGTTTTGTGTTCCAGGATTTCAATGTATTACATACAATGTCGAACAAAGATAATATATTAATGCCGCTTGTACTAAGTAACAAGAAACCTTCCGAAATGAATGAACGTTTAGTCCCTTTGACAAAGCAGCTCGGCATCAGTGAATTGTTAGATAAATATCCGCATCAAATCTCCGGAGGACAACAGCAGCGTGTTGCGATTGCGCGTGCGCTTATTTCAATGCCAGACATCTTGCTTGCTGATGAACCTACGGGTGCACTTGATTCTAGAACGTCGAGTGAAATTATGCATCTATTTCAAAATATAAATGCCGCTGAACAAACGATATTAATGGTGACACATTCGAGTATCGATGCAGCATATGCAAAGCGTGTCGTATTTATTAAAGATGGTATTCTTTATCATGAAATTTATCGTGGTGATGAAACGCAAGCAGAATTTCAAAAACGTATATCTGATAGTTTGGCAGTGTTATCAGAAAGAGGTGTATAAAATGACGCTTAAATTAATTTGGAAGCTCGTCGTTAAGAATTTCAATATGCTAAGAAGTATAATTGCTCCTTTTATTCTGGCTGCCGGCGTAATGTTTGGTCTGGAATATATTATGGTGTCACTCATTAATAATGATTATATACAAAAAAGACATGAGACCTTGCCGATGCTTATTTCTTATGCGAATATCATTGCTGGAATACTGACAGTTATATTCGTGATCTATGCAAATCATTTCGTGATGAAACAACGTAAGCAGGAATTTGCACTTCATATGATTTTAGGATTAGAGAAAAAACATATTCGATTGATGATCTGCTTAGAAATGATCATCCAGATGGTCTTAATTGGATTTATCAGTATCGTGGGCGGTTACTTGTTCGGGAATCTTGTATTTTTAATTCTGAACAAACTGGTAAAAGGTTCAGGTATTACGTTGATGAACTATCCATTCGATGTGAAAGCTGCAATTGTTATAAGTGTGATGATATTATGCGTATATATCCTTCTTTTTATACTGAATCATATAATGATTACAATACAAAGTCCAGTACAGTTGATGCGTTCTCAAAAAGCAGGAGAGGAGAAGACGCGAAAATGGTTTACCGTACTTTGTTTTATATTCGGAAGTATATTTTTGAGTTACGGATATTATCGAGCGATGACTGTTGAAGGTATATTGTCATCTTTTCAGACAATATTTTTTGCAGTACTCGCTGTCATGATAGGAACATATTTACTCTTTATGTCATTAACAATCATCATTTTACAATTATTAAAGAAAGAAGAGAGAATCTATTATCAACCGAAGCACTTCTTTTCTATTTCTGGGTTGATCTCTCGTATGAAAAAGAATGCGATTGGATTGGCAAGTATTACGATGCTTGTGACATTTTTGGTTGTAACGCTGGGTATGACACTGACCGCATATAGAGGGATGGAGAGTCAGGTGTCAGGAAGGTTGAATCAGGATTACCATATCGATATTTACAGTAATACAGATGTTCAGACAGTTAAAAATGAAATTAATCGTTATGCACAAGTTGATTATTACCGACAAGGGGACACTATATTTTTTCCGCTACAGAACATAGAAGGAAACTTGAAGAAGTTGCCTGATAATGCAAGAAGTGCAGATGCAAAAACGATGATCTACGCTGTAGTAACAACAGTGAAAGATCATAATCAATTGCATGATGATCATCTTCAAATCAAAGGTGATGAAGTCATATTAAGTGCAAACACAAGTCGCTTTAAAGGGTATCAAGAAGTTAATCTTGCAGAAAAATCAACTAAAGTTGTGTATAGCGATAAAGATTATCTGGGTAACCAGCTAGCGATAGATGCACTTTACATTGTCGTTAAAGATAAATCTGTATTTGAACAAATAAGGCAACATTACAAATCTTATGATCCGAATAAAGAGAAAGCGATGCCTTCAGAAATCACTACAAGCATGGAGTTCAATATTATAAAGGGTGAGAAAGAGTTTAAGAAACATATTTCTGAAATACAGAAAAAGATTGGAACACAAATTGAAAGTAAGTCAGAGATTAAGAAGATGATTTTTGAGCTTAATGGAGGGCTTATATTTATTGGAATTGTAGTGTCAATTGTACTATTGACAGGTATTTTCTTAGTATTATATTATAAGCAGTTATCTGAAGGTTATGAAGATAAACGTAATTATAGTATTATGAAGAAAGTTGGATTGCCTGATGAATTGATTAGAGCGACAATTCATAAACAAATATTCTGGGTGTTTGGACTTCCTATTATAGTGACATTAGTGCATACACTATTTGCATCAAAAATAATTTATAATCTGCTAGGGGTACTTGGTATTCGTGATAGATGGATGTTTATTACAAGTTATATCGGCGTGACCATGGTTATCATGCTAGTTTATGGCTTGATGTACTTAATTACGAGCAGAAAATATTATAATATTATTAACGAATAATGCCAGCCGCGTGCTGGTATTTTTGTTTGGAAAATTTCTGCACGCACGCGTCCTGGAACGTGCAGCACCTCATTATTATGAGCAAAAAAGAAACGTGCAGAAATTTGAAGTCATTTCGTCTGCACGTTCCTAAATTGTTATTTAACTGATACTTTTAATACTTCGTATCCAAGTTTTTCTATTGCTTGCTGAACCTCTTCGGGTTCAACGATTGCTGGATCAAATTGCATCTTCGCCTTACTTGCGTTAAATAATACTTTCGGTGCTTCAACACCTTTAATATTCTTCAGCAAGCCTTCGATAGATGCTAAGCAAGATGGACAAGTTAATGTTTCGAGTTGTAATGTTAATTGTTTCATAATGATTTCCTCCTAAGATTATTTTTTTGATTTAAATTGAATTAATCTCATCGCGTTTAGTATAACAAGAAGCACACTTACTTCATGAGCGAACATACCTATCGCTAAGTTTACACCGCCCATGATTATACCGATGAGTAGTAAGATTACTGTAATAAGTGCGATTGCGATGTTTTGTTTTAATATGCGCATTGTTTTTCTTGCAAGATTAATTGCATGTGCATATTGTGTCAATGAGTCGTTCATCAGAACGAGATCTGCGGTCTCCATAGAGATATCTGTTCCGCCTTTCCCCATAGCCAGTCCTACATCTGCGATTGCAATTGCTGGCGCATCATTAATGCCATCACCGGCCATTGCAACTTTTTTACCTTGCTGCTGCAGTAATTGAATGTGTTTCAATTTATCATCCGGCATCATTTCAGCTTGATACGTATCCAGACTTAATTGCTGGCTTACAGTGTGAGCAGTTCTTGCGTTATCTCCTGTAAGCATGATGATTTCTTTAATTCCGTTATCACGCATTGTTTGAAGTGCTTCTACTGCATCTGAGCGGATCGCGTCAGCAATCGCGATAATGCCAGTAAATGTATTATCGATTGCGATAAATGTAACAGTATTACCTGACGTTTCTAATTGTTTCGCCTGTTGTTCGTATTGTTCTTGTATCGTAATATGATGGGTCTGCATTAGTTTACGATTTCCTATTAATACAGTGTGATGGTGGATTTCACCTTTAATCCCTTGTCCTTTAACTGTTTTTGTTGTAATCATTTCGGATTGGTCGAAAGCTACTCGTGCTTTTACGTATTCCACGACTGCCTTACCAAGATGATGTTCAGAGGTCATTTCGATTTGGCCGACGAGAGATAATATTTCTTGTTCTGTAAAGTGTGTCGTGTCAAATTTAACAGAAGTTACTTCTGGACGACCTTTCGTTAACGTACCAGTTTTATCGAAGACAAGTGTGTCTACTTTTGATAATGCATCGATCACTTCTCCACCTTTAATGAGCACACCATTTTTAGCGCCATTTCCAATTCCAGCGACATTTGCAACAGGGGCGCCAATAACGAGTGCTCCTGGACATGCAATGACTAGAAATGTAATAGCCAGGTGAAGATCGCGTGTGATAAGCCAGACGATTAATGATAGTATTGCAATACTTGGTGTGTACCATTTTGCAAATCTATTCAGAAACTTCTCTGCTGGTGATCTTGCATCTTGTGCTTCTTCTACGAGTTCTATAATTTTTGCGAACGTCGTGTCTTCATCTACTTTTTCAGTGAATACTTCAATATATCCAGTATCAATAATGGTACTGCTGTAAACTTTGTCATTTTCTTTCTTTGATACTGGGTGTGACTCTCCTGTTATGGATGCTTCAATAATATGAGCCTTTCCTTTAATGATATAACCATCCACTGGCACAGTCCCGCCAGAATATACGACGACTGTGTCACCAATATTAATATCGTCAATATCGACTTTTTCAATTTCTCCGTCTCTTAATCGGTTTGCATCTTGTGGTGCCATGTCAACAAGTTTGCTAATTGAATTACGTGTAATCTTAAGCGTTCTTGCTTCAAGATAACTTCCGAATAAGAATAGGAATGTTACAACAGCTGATTCAGTATATTCATGAATATATAGTGCGCCGATAACTGCAAGCGTTACAAGTAGTTCAATGGAGAAGACTTTCAGCATAAGTGATTGCCATGCTTTTAATGCGATTGGCATCATGGCGATTAATGTTGCGATAATAAGGAAAGCGTTGCTAAAGCTTTGTACATCTGTCCATTTTAATAATAATCCAGATATAAGAAATATAAATGTAATCAGTGTCAATGTGTTTACGTTCTGATAAATCCACTTCTTCATTGTCTCTGCTCCTTTCGTAATATGTGTTGTCCTTTCACATATTATGATAAGGGAGATTCCACTTTAATAAATTGACTTAGATCAATTTATTGAGGTTTTCCTGAAGAATTCGATATGTTTTATGATTAATCTTCTTTATAATCTGTTCTTCTTCTAATTTATTGAAAGTACGATTTAATGTTTCAGGCTGCATACTTAAATAAGACGCAATATGCTTTTTCGTTAAAGATAAGTTCAGCATATTCCCCTCACGATAGTTTTCGATATACATCATTAGTTTAGAACGGCTATCCAGTAATGAAATATTCGTTGTCTGCGTTTCAGATTCTGACAGACGTTTTGCAAATGTTTCGATAAAGGTAATGCTGATGCTAGGATATGTGTGCATTAATTGATATATATCCTCTCTTTTTATAATACAGATTTCAGCATCTTCTAAGACTTCAGCGTAAGATGTGTTGTTCAAAGAAGGATTGAATAATGATATTTCTCCCGTATAGTCACCGTGAGAAAGTATTCTAATCAGCTGTTCTTCACCGTTTTCATTGAGTTTATAAATTCTGACACGCCCTTTATGCACAACATAGAGAGAATCGATTGTATCTCCAGCTAAATAGAGATGTTCTTTTTTAGCAAAAGATCGTTGCATAATCTTGTTGAAAATAAGCTGCATCGTCTCTTCGTCAAGATGATTGAATATAGGTACTCTCTGCACGCATAATTCATAATTATGATGACATTCCATAATGAAGCCTCCGGTATCTTTTAATCTCATCCTAACATATATAATTGATGAGTTATCAATTTATGATTGTCATTTTCTTTTTAATGTGACATACTAATTATTGTATTAGTATGACCTATTAAAGCGAATGGTATAACACATTAATTATATGAGGTGAATGATTTGAATAAAAAGATCTATGCTTTTGAAGAAGGTAAACAAGATATGAAGGACTTATTAGGTGGTAAAGGTGCGAATCTTTCTGAGATGATGCGCCTCGGTTTACCTGTTCCTAATGGTTTCACGATTACGACTGAAGCCTGTATTGAATATCTTGCACAAGGTGAGCAGTTAACAGATGGTTTATCAAATGAATTAAAGACATATATTAAAGGTTTAGAAGATAAGACAGGTAAGGCTTTCTCTTCTAAAGAAAATTTATTACTCGTATCTGTGCGTAGTGGTGCGAAGATTTCGATGCCAGGGATGATGGATACAATTTTAAATTTAGGGTTAAACGACGAAAATGTTGAAAGTTTAGCTCAAGTGACGAACGATGCACGCTTTGCGTATGATTGCTACCGTCGTTTGCTACAGATGTTCGGTAGTGTTGTATACAATATCCCGATGGAGGCCTTTGAAGGTTTCTTTGAATCATTCAAAAAAGAAAAAGGCCATCAGATTGATGCAGATATTCCTGCTGAAGATTTAAAGGTGATTGTCGAGAAATATAAAGAAATTTACGTTGAAGAAGCGTATAAGCCTTTCCCACAAGAGCCGTTTAAACAGTTGACAGAAGCGATTGAAGCGGTATTCAAGTCATGGAATAATGATCGTGCGCGTATTTATCGTGACTTAAATGAAATTCCTCATGATATCGGTACAGCGGTAAACGTTCAGGAAATGGTCTTCGGAAACAGTGGAGACCGTTCAGGTACAGGTGTAGCCTTTACACGTAATCCAGCGACAGGTGAACATAAGTTATACGGTGAGTACTTACTCAATGCACAAGGTGAAGACGTTGTTGCGGGAATCCGTACACCGAAAGAGATTGAAACATTAAACGAGCAGATGCCACAAGTGTATCAGGCATTTGTTGATGTCACGAAGAAATTAGAAGCGCATTACAAAGATATGCAGGATATTGAGTTTACCATTGAAAACGAAAGATTATTCATTTTACAGACGAGAAATGGTAAACGTACAGCAAAAGCTGCGATTAACATCGCTGTAGATATGGTACATGAAGGTGTCATTTCTAAAGAAGATGCCGTTGCAATGGTAGATGTGAAATCAATAGATCAGCTGTTACATCCTAACTTTAATGAAGATGCATTAAAAGATGCAGAATTAGTATCAGATAAAGGTTTGCCAGCTTCTCCTGGTGCTGCAACAGGTATTATCGTCTTCTCAGCATTAGATGCAAAAGCGAAAGCTGAAGCAGGTGAAAAAGTTATATTAGTTCGTCCGGAAACTTCTCCAGAGGATATTGAAGGTATGATTGCTGCTGAAGCGATTGTAACGACACATGGGGGTATGACGAGTCATGCTGCTGTAGTTGCCCGTGGTATGGGGAAATGCTGTGTAACTGGATGTTCAGATCTTGAAATTAATACGAAAGAAAAATACGTAAAATATGCTGGTAAAACGCTATCTGAAGGTGATGTAATCTCAGTTAACGGGTCAACGGGTGCTGTATATATCGGTGAAATTGAAACGACGAAAGCTGAAGCAAGTGATGTCTTTGAAGAATTTATGGGCTGGGCAGAAGAAATCGCACGTTTATCTGTACGTATGAATGCTGAAACTGAAGGCGATATTAAAGCGGGCTATTCATTTAACGCTAAAGGTATCGGTTTAGTACGTACTGAACATATGTTCTTTGGTGAAGAGCGCTTAGTCGAAATGAGACGTTTCATCTTAGCATCTACATACGAAGAGCGTGTAGAAGCATTAAATAAAATTAAAGTGTATCAAACAGAAGACTTTGAAGGCATCTTTAATTTATCCGGGGACCGTCCGTCAATCGTCCGTCTATTAGATCCACCATTACATGAGTTCTTACCGAAAGGTGGAGAGGAAGTTAAGGCAGTTGCAGATCAGTTAGGTGTAACGACAGACTTCCTGGAAAAACGAATCAGTGAATTACATGAATTCAACCCAATGCTCGGTCACCGAGGTTGTAGATTAGCAATTACTTATCCTGAGTTATATGAAATGCAGACTGAAGCAATTATTACAGCTGTGCTTAATCTAAAACAAAAAGGGAGTGAAACGAAACCGGAAATCATGATTCCGTTAGTTTCAACATCACAAGAATTTGTTATCTTAAAAGATGTCGTAAAGAATAAAGCTCAGGAAATCATGGATGCAAAAGGTGTACAAGTTGACTACCTAATTGGTACAATGATTGAAACACCACGTGCATGTTTAGTTGCAGGCGAACTTGCTGAGCACTCAGAATTCTTTAGTTTTGGTACAAACGATCTAGCACAATTAACATATGGTTTCTCTCGTGATGATGCAGGTAAGTTTATTAATGAATATATCAACCGTGAAATTCTTAGCGTCGATCCTTTCCAAACATTAGATGTAGAAGGTATGGGACAATTAATCAAGATTGCAGTTGAAAGTGCGAAATCAGTGAATCCATCGATTAAGATCGGGGTCTGTGGTGAGTTAGGTGGAGATCCTAAATCAATCCATTTCTTTAATGGCTTGGACATTGATTATGTATCATGTTCACCATTCCGTGTGCCAGGCGCAATTCTTGCAACAGCTCAAAGTCAGGTGGAATAATATCGGGAGGCAGTACATTTGAGTAAGTATGAAGAAGACGATCTATTGATTTATATTGTTTCTGATTCTATCGGTGAAACAGCGGATAGAATGCTCCATGCAACATTGTCCCAATTTCCTAAACTAACTTCTGTCACAGTCAAGAAGTTCTCGTTTGTAAAGGATGCAGAAGCGTTTAGAAATATATTGGAACTCGCGCATGATAAAAATGCAATTGTTGTTACAACACTTGTTAATCCGGACTTTAATGAAATAGGTAAAGCGTATGCTGAAGAAGTTGGATTATCATATATTGATTATATGACAGGTATGATTAAGGTGATTGAGCATCATACGGATATGGAAGCAAGACATGAAAGTGGTGCATTACGTAAGTTGGATAGCGATTACTTTAAGCGTATTGAAGCGATTGAGTATTCGGTGAAATATGATGATGGTAAGAACTTTAATAATTTAAGTGAAGCGGATGCATTGATTATAGGGGTATCAAGAACATCAAAGACACCACTCAGTATGTACTTAGCAAATAAAGGGTACAAAATTGCCAACATCCCGCTCGTGCCGGAATCACCAATCCCAGAATCAGTATTTCAAGAGAAAAACTTAAAAGTGATTGGTCTTACCGCAAGTCCCGAATATATTATGAACATCCGTACTGAACGCGTGAAAATTCTTGGGCTGACAGGTCAAGCAGAATACAATAATCTGCGTCGTATTAAAGAGGAGTTAAGTTACGCAGAAGAAGTGTTTAATCGTCTGAATGCAACGGTAATTAATACGGAATTTAAGTCGATTGAAGAATCTGCATTTTATATCGAGAAATATTTAAATAAAAAATAAACCGCTATTGTTAAGCGCAGCAAATTTATTGCTGCGCTTTTAACAATTTAAAGCAAGAATATGCTATCATGATAAATGCTCAAAAAGGAGGATGTTATGGAAAATAAAAATATAATTCAAAAAAATATTGGATTCTTTCCGGCACTTGCACTCGTTATGGGAACTGTTATCGGTTCAGGTGTTTTCTTTAAAGTATCCAATATAACAGAAGTGACAGGAACACCAGGAATGACTTTGCTTGTATGGCTGCTAGGAGGATTGATTACAATCTGCGCTGGCCTTACAGTCGCAGAGCTTGCAGCTGCAATTCCAAGGAACGGTGGATTGACAACATATATAGAATATACTTATGGCAAATTTTCAGGGTTTTTGGCAGGATGGGCACAAAGTTTTATCTACTTTCCAGCGATGATTGCAGCACAGGCAATTGTATTTTCAGAACAAGTACTCAACTTATTACATCTTAAAGACGGGTGGATTGTGCCAGTTGCATTTATTGCAGTGGCTTCGATTTACCTGATCAATATTATCGGATCTAAGGCAGGTGGTATTCTGCAGTCTGTAACGCTAGTGGTTAAACTTATTCCCTTGATCGTTATCATTATATTCGGTTTGATGAATACTGGAGACGTTGAAGTATCGCTTGCACCGAACACCGGAGATACGGGAATTAACTTCTTTACAGCGATTGGTGCAGGGTTACTTGCAACGATGTTTGCGTATGATGGCTGGATTCATGTCGGTAATATTGCCGGGGAAATGAAGAATCCAAAGCGTGACTTGCCGCTTGCAATTGTTCTAGGGTTAGGATTAGTTACTGTAATTTATTTATTAATTAACGCAACGTTCTTATATACATTGCCGATTGATGAACTTAAAGGGAATTTAAGTGCAGCTACAGATGCATCAGAAATTTTATTAGGAGATATGGGTGGAAAACTCGTTACGATTGGTATATTAATTTCAGTTTACGGTGCATTAAATGGCTATACAATGACAGGAATGCGTCTACCTTATGCTATGGCAGAGAAGAACATCCTGCCATTTAAAGAATCATTTATGAAAGTGACAACGGCAGGCATTCCTTGGTTCAGTGGACTGGTACAAGTTATTATTGGAGCGATCATGATTACTTCACGCTCGTTTGATGCAATTACTAATATGCTTGTATTCGTTATCTGGGCGTTCTACGTGATGGCGTTCTATGCAGTGTTTATACTAAGAAAGCGTGAAAGTGAGTTGGAGCGACCATACAAAGTTCCGTTATATCCATTGATACCAGCCATTGCAATTATTGCAGGTTTATTTGTAATGGTGAATACATTATTCACACAACCAGTATTAGCGATTGTTGGGATCATTATAACGTTGCTTGGAATACCGATTTATAAGATGAAGATTAGAGTGAGATAATAAAATGTATCAGTCTATCAATAGGCTGATACATTTTTTATTATTTCACTAAATATTTCTTTAGCAGTATTATTCTTTGCAAGTCTAGGAGCCTGTCCACACCATAAATGGAGATCCTCTACTTGATAATGCAAGGCTGCTTGTTTTCTTAATGAGCTTGTTAAATCATTTTGATACGGATATGGTAGAATGTCATCGTTAAATTTTTCTAATTGAGAGATCAGGAGATTCTTGATACCACGGGCTTCTTTGCCGCTTATTGCTTTCGTCAGTACAGTATCGGTTTCTGATGCATTGAATATTGCTTCTTTATGAATAACAGGCGCCTTGCTTTCTTTGCTTGTTAAAAAGGCGGTACCCATCTGAACACCGGATGCACCGAGTGCGAGAGCAGCATTTATTCCACGATGATCCATTATGCCACCAGCTGCTATGATGGGGATGTTAATTACGTCAGCAACTTGTGGGATTAAGGCAAACAGACCGATATTGTTTGTCGTTTTGAAATTTGCACGATGTCCACCTGCTTCATAACCTTGAATGACGACTGCATCCATTTTTGCTTGTTCACAAAGGAATGCTTCTTCGACTGAAGCTGCGCTGCCAATAACTTTAATATCATTGGATTGTAACTTAGAAATCATCTTGTTGTCTGGAATACCGAACGTGAAGCTTACAATAGGGACGTGCTTTTCAATAATGATATCAATCATCTGCTCAAATGATTCATATGTGTGTGATTTTATGTCTGGCACATTGAGATTATATTTAGAGTAATACGGCTCTAAAATCGACTGCATTAATTTAATAGCACTTTCATCTACATCAGGATGTTCGGGAACGAATAAATTAACAGCAAAAGAATTTTGTGTTAGTTGATGTACTTCATTAATTTCAGTTAACAGTTGTTCATGGTTCATATAGCCCGCACCAATCGTACCAAGGCCGCCTTCGTTGCTGATCGCTGCTACAAGCTCAGGTGTGGTCGAGCCTGCCATACCTGCTTGAATGATTGGATAATCTATATTTAATAAGTTGCATATCAGATTTTGATTAGACATCTCAGGACTCCTTTCTATATGAGTAAAGATATCATAATTACAAATGTGCGAAAAAGAATTTGATTATATATTGTGTTACATTAAATGGAATTACACTATACACTTAGAAGTCTATCATGACACGATTAATTCCATACTTAGTATTTGAAAGTACAAAAGAAGCTTTAGCATATTATGAAGACGTATTTGGTGCAACAGAAGTAAATCGTTTACCAGTAGGAAAAGAACAAGCTGAGCAATTCTTGTGTGGTGTTATGGGTGCGCTGGATGTTTAACGGTAACTAAAATTATTTTAGAGCAGATAATCAGCTCTTCTTTTGTGCTATATTATCATTAAAGGGGGAGAGAGATGACGCTAACAATAATGTATCAGAACAAAGAACATTTACTTAAAAAAGTAGAACATGACGAAGATATCCCACAGGATGCATCTTTTATATGGTATGACTTTGAAGGTGCGAATGAAGAAGAACGCCTGATATTTGAAAAGCATTTTGAATTGAATGAGCTGACGATTGAAGAAGTAATCAATAAAAAATCACGACCAAAATATAAGAAGTTTCCAACATATGAATATCTCGTATTCCAGAAAATAGAAAAGTCAACGTTTGAAGCAGAGACAATCAATATCCTCATGAAAGATAATGTTCTTATTACATATCACGACGAAGATAATGAGCCGTTAGATGAATTGGATGCAGTTGCACAGGAGCTAGAAGAGAATGCACCAGACACTTTAACGCCACATACGGCAACGCTGATGTTGCTTGATAAGATTGTAGACTTTTATACAGAGATTGTTGAAGAGATAGAGACGAAAGTGCTTGAATTTGAAAAAGGACATGCGAATGATCGCATGAAGAACTATATTATGAATGATATATTTGAGCTACGCTCGGAAATGATAAAGACAAAGGGCATTATTGTTCCGATGAGCGAACTCATAGATGAGATAGAAACTGATGATACGTTGATTCAGACGAAACATGATCATTATTACATCCACCATATTAGAGATCATGTGATTAAGCAGCAGAATATGATAAAGAATGCACATGAACTGACCGATGAAATCAGAAGTAACTATGAGTCATTTAATAACTATCGGATGAATCGTGTGATGCAAATTCTTACCTTGGTTTCTACAGTATTTCTACCACTTACTCTGATCGCAGGGATATATGGTATGAACTTTGAATATATGCCGGAGTTAAAGTGGCATTATGGGTATTTCACTGTGTTATTCATCATGTTTTCCATCATGATTGGGTGCATGATTTATTTTAAGAAGAAAAAATGGTATTAAAAAAACAAGCACTCACAATTGTGAGTGCTTGTTTCCAACATTAAATATTATAATTTAACGATGTTAGCAGCTTGAGGTCCACGTTGACCTTCTTCGATATTGAATTCAACTGCTTGACCTTCTTCTAAAGATTTGTAACCTTCACCTTCGATAGCGCTGAAGTGAGCGAATACGTCGTCTCCGCCTTCAACTTCGATGAATCCAAAACCTTTTTCTGCGTTAAACCATTTAACTGTACCTTGTGTCATAATAATGACCTCCAAAAAATTATTAAATAATATCTAATGTTTTACAAAGAAAACTTCACACATTACAAAAAGTTTCGACTAAACACGATTACTCTTTGTAATATGTGAAGTTCTTTGTTTCTTGCATATGTTCGATATATTTGTACTAAGTATATAACGGATATTCTATGTTGTCAATGAAAGATTACTTTTAAATATTGAATAGAAGCGATAAAGGGCTTACGTATCATGTTTAGATACATAAAATAAAAAAAAACGAGTACTCTTATGAGTACTCGTTTCCAACATTAAATATTATAATTTAACGATGTTAGCAGCTTGAGGTCCACGTTGACCTTCTTCGATATTGAATTCAACTGCTTGACCTTCTTCTAAAGTTTTGTAACCGTCTCCTTCGATAGCACTGAAGTGAGCGAATACGTCGTCTCCACCTTCAACTTCGATGAATCCAAAACCTTTTTCTGCGTTAAACCATTTAACTGTACCTTGTGTCATAATAATGACCTCCAAAAAATTATTAAATAATATCTAATGTTTTAAGAAAAAACACTTCACATATTACAAAAATAGTCGGCTTACATGATTACTTAGGTAATATGTGAAGATCCTTTGTTTCTTGCATATGTACGATATATTTGTACTAAGTATATAACGTATATCTAGATTTGTCTACAAAAAGTAGTCATAAAAATCCAAAATGAGTAAATTTATATTATAAAATTCATATAAAATGGATGCCCATTACAGTGGGTATAAGCTTTCGTCAAATTTTCATTCATCAAAAATATTTTTTCTAATTCATACGAATTAATACGATAGCTAAGAAGATAAAGGCTAATCCTAGATATTGGACCCCCGTTACTTTCTTCTGTTTAGCACCGATCCATCCAAATGAATCAAGCAAGATGCTACAAATGATTTGTCCAGATAAACAAATAATTACAACGAGGCCTGTGCCCATGATTGGGACTAGATATGACATACCGAATACGAAGAAAGAGCCGAGTATCCCACCTATCCAGATCCATTTCGGTTTATCTTTGCCGATAGCAAAGCGAATCTGAGTGATTTCCTTTCTTATAATAGTTACGATGATGAATAAAAATATGGTACCAACTAAAAATGAAACGAATGCTGCATGTACGGGTGATGCCAATATACTGCCGAGTTTTCCATTAATTGCAGATTGAGTGGCCATGAGCATGCCGCCTGCAATCCCGGTAATCTGAAACGGCAACTTTGATTTAGTATCTTCTTCGAAATCCATATAGGCCTGTTGTTTGCGTTTTCTTAACCATTCGGGTAGTGCGATAACCATTACAACACCAGCGACTAAGATTAAAAGTCCAGCACACCTTAGCAATGTCAAGTGGTGCATCGGTGCTTGGAATAGCCCGAAGTGATCAATCATGATACTCATGATAATTTGGCCCATAATCGGTAATACGACAGTCTGCACGCCCCCAAGCACAGGAAACAGTAGGATATTTGCAGTAAGGCCAATTAACCCTAATAATCCCCCAAGCCATATCCATCCGGGTTCCTCTATGAATATTGAAGGATGAATAAGTACAGTATGTTTAGTAAATAAAGTGATAAAGAATAAAAATATTGTACCCACACTAAAAGATACAAACGATGCAACAAACGGTGACAGCACATAGCTTCTTAATCGTGAATTAACAGCTGTCTGAATCGGTACGACGATACCTGCGGCAAGCGCAAATAGAAAATAAAACATATTAGTCTCTCCTTTTATATATATAGTACTTAAAAACAACGATAAACGCCATATCTGAAAAAACGAGAGCGTAGCTACAGTTCTTGAAAGAATCTTTTTTTACTTTTATGAAAATATTTCAATACCTTGATTTCAAGTATTGACGGGTTTATAATAAAATATAAATTCATTTGTTATAAAAAAATATAAAATATTATTTTATTTACAATTTGTTCATCATTTAATGAATGCTGAACAAATTGTAAATAATGATGGAGGTTAGAAATTGGAAAAGCTATATCATTATTTATACTGGACATTGCGCGTTGTGCTGCAGGTAAGTTTGCTCACTTTGTTTTATCTGGCGGGAGAATTTGTTAACGCACATACATTAATCACAATTCCAGGCAGTTTGATCGGATTGATTCTTTTATTTATTGCCTTGGAAATAAAGGTTGTTCGTCCGGAATGGCTCGGTTTAGGTGTCAATGCACTGCTTAAGATTATGCCGATATTGTTTGTACCAACATTAGTAGCACTTATGAACTATGGTCCACTTTTTATGAAGAGTGGTTTATTTCTAATGTTTGATCTGGTACTTTCTTCGCTTATTATCTTCTTTATGACAGGATGGTTTACACAAATGGCGGTTAACTATAAGAAGAAAAGAGGAGAGTCTCTATGATAGAAACATTAAGTTTATTATTTCTTACTATAATATTATTTACAGGAGCGGTTGCACTGAACAAACGTTATCCTAAAGTATGGACATTGCCTATCTTCACAGTAAGCGGGTTGATGATAATCATACTTATTGGTTTTCATATTCCTTATAAAGAGTATCAGCATGCGACTGCGATTTTCAATTTTCTATTAGGACCTGCAATTGTAGCTTTCGCATTGCCGCTCTATCAAATGAGAAAAGTAGTAGTAAAATATCTCCACTTCATTGTAGCAGGCTTCACTATGGGGCTTATGGTATCGCTTTTAGCAACATATTTGCTTGCTATGGTATTGCCACTAGATAAGACACTTGTGCATTCACTATGGGAGAAAAATGTGACATTGCCTGTTGCGATGAATATTGCATCTTCTACTAATGGTAGCGTAGCGTTAACATCCATTGCTGTGATTATTAGCGGCTGCATTGGATTTAGTTTCGGGCATAAGGTGATGAAATGGATGAAAATCGATCACTTTGTAGCACGTGGTGTCGCCATGGCCGCGGTTGCACATGTATTTGGTACAAACACATCAATGGCACTTAGCAAAGAAGAAGGTGGTATCGCACTTGTAACGATGATTGGGACCGCAATACTTGCGAGTATTGTTATACCAATGTTAATTATGTGAGTAATATCACGAAATATAATGATATAAGATGAATTTTTCAAAGAACGCCGTTATAAGGCGTTCTTTTTTATTCACAAAAATTTAACTAAATATTCTGAACAATTAATTGAAAACGCTTACTTTTAGGTGTAGAATTGAACTGTATAAAATAATGTATCGGAAAGAGGGTGTTAAGGTTGAAGGAAAAATACGATGTTGCAGTAATCGGTGGTGGCCCTGGTGGATATGTCGCAGCGATTCGTTTAGCTCAGTACGGTAAGAAAGTTGTGCTCTTTGAAGCAAACAATCTCGGTGGTACATGCTTAAACGTTGGCTGTATACCATCAAAATCATTACTTAGATCTGCTGAAATCGTCGAAACTATAAAGCGTTCAGAAGAATTTGGCGTAATGAGTAAGGGATTTAATATTGATTACAAAGTAATTAAGTCACGTAAAGATGAAATCGTTAATCAACTTGTTACCGGTGTAGGTTACTTACTCAAGAAAAATAATATTACAATAAAAAATGAGTATGTTGAATCTATTGAGCAGTCAGAAGTTTTAACGAAAGAAAATCGTTATGATGTATCACAAATTATTTTAGCAACAGGTTCAAAACCATTTGTCCCTAAAATAGCAGGTATTGATGAAATAGAGTTTGATACGACAGATACAATATTCCAATGGACTGAACTACCGGACAAAATGGTTATCATTGGTGGTGGTGTCATTGGTGTTGAAATGGCACAAGCTTTTGCATCATTTGATGTTGAAGTTACAGTGGTTGAAGTGGCTGAAGAAATTTTGTTAACGGAAGATAAAGCAGCGCGTGATCTTGTGAGAAATCACTTAAAAGACCAAGGCGTCCATATCATTGAGCATGCTTCGATTAAAAAAATCGAAAAAGGAATGCTTAAACTTCAAGATAAGACGATACCTTTTGACAAAGTATTAATTGCAACAGGTAGAAAGAATAATTTGGAACTCGCAAAGAAATTAAACGTAGCTTTAAGTGAAAATCAAAAGTTTGTTGAAGTTAATGAAAACATGCAAACAAGTATAAAACATATATATGCCATCGGAGATATCATACCAGGATTGCAGTTAGCACATGCAGCTAGCCATGAAGGTAGCATTGCAGCAGCCCATATCTGTAAAGAACCATTTAAAGCTGGGGATAGTAACGCAGTACCGCGATGTGTCTATACGACACCAGAAATAGCTTCATTTGGTATGGATTTAGAAACAGCACTTAACCAAGGCTTTGATGCACATGTTTATCAATATGATCTCTCAGGAAATGGTAAAGCAATGGCTTATGGCGATACGCAGGGCTTTGTAAAGATTATCAGTGAGCAAAAGTATGGAGAAATTCTAGGGGCTGTCATCTGTGGTCCACATGCGACCGAATTAATCAGTACCATACTCGCAGTGAAAGAATCAGAAGGTACGGTGTTTGAAATGAAAGATCAAATATTTGCGCATCCAACAGTTTCAGAATCTATTGGAGAAGCGAGTCTAGATTATTTTGATTTAGCAATTCATAAACCTTAAGTAGGAGGAGTTAATTATGGAAAAAGAAAAAGCATTATGGGTTTATCGTAAAATGAATGAAATCCGTGAATTTGAGGATGAAGTGCATAGAATATTCTTAACAGGGGAAATCCCTGGATTTGTCCACTTGTATGCCGGTGAAGAAGCAGTAGCAGTAGGCGCTTGTGCAGAATTAACGGATGATGACTACATCACGAGTACACACAGAGGACATGGTCATGCGATTGCAAAAGACTGTGATATTCTCGGAATGATGGCGGAAATATTTGGCCGCAAAGATGGCCTGAACAAAGGGAAAGGGGGGTCTATGCATATTGCTGAAGTTGAAAAAGGAATACTTGGTGCAAATGGTATTGTAGGTGCAGGATTCCCATTAGCAAATGGCGCAGCATTATCGATAAAAACGTTAAAGCAAGATGCTGTTGCAGTATGTTTCTTTGGAGATGGTGCATCTAACGAAGGTACTTTCCATGAAGGGCTTAACTTCGCATCGATTTTAAACTTACCTGTTATCTTTATCTGTGAAAATAATGGATTTGGCGAAGCAACCCCCCATAGTTATGCTTCTGCTTCAGAAACAATTGCAGAAAGAGCGTCAGCATATAATATGCCGGGTCATCTAGTGGATGGTAAAGATGTAACTGCTGTCAATGAAAAAATGATAGAAGCGGTGAAAAGAGCAAAAGCAGGTGAAGGCCCAACATTGATTGAATGTAAAACATATAGAAATTATGGACATTTTGAAGGAGATAACCAAAGTTATAAATCGGATAAAGATGAATTACGTGAAGTAGATCCGATTACGATTTTTAAAGATAAGGCACTTGAAGCGCAGTGGTTTACTGAAGAGGAAGCCAAAAAAATTGAAGACGAAGCAAAAGCGTTAATAAAAGAAGCGGTTGAATTTGCAGAAAATAGTCCATTACCAGATGAAGCATCTTTACTTGAAGATGTTTATGCAGATTAAGGAGGAATAATAATGAGTAGAGAAATTACTTATATGGCTGCAGTAACTGAAGCTATTGATCAAGCGATGGAGAAAGATGAAACAGTCATTCTGTTAGGTGAAGACGTTGCCGGTGGGAATACGATTGAACATCTTGAAGGCGATGAAGCTTGGGGAGGTGTATTCGGTTTAACGAAAGGTATTGTCGGTAAGTATGGACGTGAGAGGGTTATTGATACACCAATTGCAGAACAGAACTATGTGGGTGCAGGAGTTGGTGCAGCAGCTACAGGGCTGAGACCCATTGTTGAACTGATGTTTAATGATTTCATCGGATATGCGTTAGATGCACTTCTGAACCAAGGGTCAAAGATGCGTTATATGTTTGGTGGCAAAGCTAAGATTCCGATGACTTTGAGAACCGTTCATGGTGCAGGCGCTTCTGCTGCTGCTCAACACAGTCAATCATTATACGGAATGTTTGGTGCGATACCTGGAATAAAAGTTGTGGTGCCATCAAATCCTTATGATGCGAAAGGCTTACTTTTAGCTGCAGTAGAAGATGATAACCTCGTCGTATTTTCTGAAGATAAAACTTTATATGGCATGAAAGGTGATGTGCCTGAAGAATATTATACAGTGGAAATTGGTAAAGCGAAGATTATTAGAGAAGGAGAAGACTTGTCGATTGTTGCAATCGGTAAGATGGTCCAAATTGCTCTAGAAGTTGCAGATGAACTGGAAGCTGCAGATATTTCAGTCGAAGTTATTGATTTAGTTACTGTTTCTCCATGGGATCAAGAAACAGTACTTAACTCCGTGAAGAAAACGAACCGCCTTATCGTGATTGATGAAGCAAATCCTCAGAGTAGTACAGGGCACAGTATTTCAGCTGTCGTCGGCGATAAAGCTTTTGATTATTTAGACGGACCTGTCAAAGTAATTACTGCACCTGCGACACCAGTGCCATTTGCATCAAATTTAGAGAAACTATATATTCCAAGTAAAGAACGTGTTCTAGAAGAAGCAGATGAAATAATTCAAGACTTAAGAAAGTGAGGTGTGATTCATGAGTTCAAGAATAAATATGCCGAAATTAGGAATGACAATGACAGAAGGTACTATAGATGAGTGGTACAAATCAGTCGGAGATGAAGTGAAAAAAGGTGAAGCGGTCTGTATGATTGCTTCTGAAAAACTAACTTTAGATGTTGAAGCACCTGAAGATGGGATTTTAACAGAAATTACAGTGGAAGCTGGAGGCAGAGCTAAAGTTGGAGAACAGATGGGATTGGTTGGAGACTCATTAGAGGATAACCAGTCTCCTGAACGTTCAAATCAATCGACTGATGATGAAGCGATAAGTGAATCAGGTGAAGAAACGAATGAAAGAGCCGCAATAAAGGATGCGGCCGAGAAATCTCCTAGCTTTAATAGAAGTCATGAGGATGAATTGAATAAGAAAGCACGCGATGAGGACACTCCTACATCACAAAGTAACTCTGAAAGCAACCGAATCTTTATTACCCCACTTGCCCGTAGAATAGCTGAAAGCAATGACATCTCAATTGAAGAGGTTACAGGGACTGGCGGTAATGGCAGAATCACAAAGAGAGATATAGAAAAAGCAATTGATCACGTAAAAGTAAGTTCGACGACTGAGTCTACTGAAGCTACTCAAGTAACGGCAGAAGGCAAGCCATTATCGAATATGAGACGTGCGATTGCTGACAACATGATGCATAGTTTACAGTCAACCGCACAATTAACGTTGCACCAAAAAGTAGAAGCAGATGCGTTGCTGAAATTTAATAAGAAGTTAAAAAAAGAGGTTAGCAACAATGAATTAGATATTAAAGTAACAGTTACCGCACTGATTACAAAAGCCGTTGCATTAGTACTTAAAGATGATGCAAGAATGAATGCAACTTACAGTGATGAGAAGTTATATCATCATAAAGATGTGAATATTGGAATTGCAACAAGTCTGGAAGATGGACTGATGGTTCCAGTGATCCATAACGCTGAAAGTAAATCTATAGGTGAAATTTCAAGTGCCATCGAAACTTTATCTGCTGCGGCGAGAAATGGAGAGTTGTCTCAAGGTGCAATGAAGGATGGAACATTTACCATCACAAATATCGGTGCAGGCGGTATAGAATACTTTACACCGGTACTTAATGCACCGGAAGTTGGGATACTAGGGGTTGGTTCATTACAAAGTGAAGTAGCATTAAAAGACGGCAAACCGTATGAGAAAAAAATGCTACCTCTGAGTCTCACTATTGATCATCAAATTATAGATGGTGCAGATGGAGCAGAATTCTTGAGTCGTATTAAAACATTTATCGAGCATCCATATTTGCTGATATTGTAGATAGAGAGGGCATAGCCCTCTCTATATTATTTTGAACATGCACAAAAGATGTATAATTCAGCGACTTAACGTATAATAAAGGTAATTGACTTAATGGAGGAATTACGATGAACAAATGGATTAAACGTGGAATCGTTGTCGGCGCGGTTGGTTTTGGTGCCGTTCAATCAGTGAAATATTTAAAGCAGAATGAACAAGTGAAACAACGTTTGAATGATCTTAAGAATATCAAAGAATATAATGATCTGCGTATTGCACTGATGGAGGTTATTGAGGCATTTAATAACCCTAAGCAACTAGAATCGAAATTTGCAGAAGATGTGCATACTGAAAGCAATGAACAGACAAGCAACGCGCAAGCTACACATACAGAAGAGCCTTTCATTGCAGATGCAGTGAAACGTGTATTGGATACAAAAGCCGTTGAAGATCTTCTTGGTGATAAAGCTGATATCGATATGATGAAATCATTGATCGATGAAACGAAAGAAGTAGAGAAGCTCGTGCGTAGCTGGTTTAATTAATATTTGCAACATGAACAAATCAGTGGTATTGTTTATGTGTACAACTTAATAAGACGATTGCTAGGGGAGCTCTTATGAGCTGAGAAAGGAATATCCTTGACTCTTTGAACCTGTTTGGTTAATACCAGCGTAGGGAAGCGAGCGTGTATACTTATGATATTTTTTGTCGTGAAACTTCACCTCCTAGTAATGAATCTAACTAGGAGGTTTTTTTGTATGGTAAATTTGAAGAAGTCATTTCCAGCAAGTAAGAGAATCTTTAGAGCGGGTAAGGGCGAGGATACGGATATTAAAGTATCTTTCCGTGAAATTACATTAACGGATACTGTGACAGATCAAGGTACTACTTCCAATGCACCAGTTGTTGTCTACGATACGGGTGGTGTATATCATGATGATGCGTATAATATTGATGTTAAGCGCGGTATCCCTAAATTACGTGAACGATGGATTGATAGCCGTAACGATGTAGAACGATATACAGGACGCAGAGTACTTGCGGTTGATAATGGTTTTAAAGATATCACGCATAATAAGTTTGTAGAGACGCCATTTAAGTATGATCCAAAACGTGCGCGTGATGACAAAAACGTGACACAGATGCATTATGCAAAGCAAGGAATCATTACGAAAGAGATGAAATTTGTCGCGATTCGTGAGAACGTCGATCCTGAATTTGTACGTAGTGAGATTGCAAGAGGGCGAGCAATTATTCCGAACAATATTAATCATCCAGAATCTGAACCGATGATTATTGGTAAGAACTTTAAAGTGAAGGTTAATGCGAATATCGGAAACTCTGCAGTATCATCATCTATCGAAGATGAGATTGAAAAGATGGTGTGGGCGACACATTGGGGAGCAGATACGATTATGGATTTATCTACAGGTAAGAATATTCATGCGACACGTGAATATTTACTGAGAAATTCACCGGTACCTGTTGGAACAGTACCTATTTATCAAGCATTAGAAAAAGTGGATGGCATTGCTGAAGATTTAACGTGGGAAGTGTATCGAGATACATTAATTGAACAAGCTGAACAAGGCGTAGACTACTTTACAATTCATGCAGGTGTATTGTTAAGGTATGTGCCGATGACAGTAAATCGTCTGACTGGTATCGTGTCACGTGGAGGTTCGATTATGGCACAGTGGTGTTTAGCTCATCATGAAGAAAGCTTCTTATACACACACTTTGAAGAAATTTGTGAAATCTTAAAGACTTATGACATTGCAGTATCACTTGGTGATGGTTTAAGACCAGGTTCAATTTATGATGCGAACGATGAAAGTCAGTTGGCGGAACTGAAGACGCTTGGTGAACTAACGAAGATTGCCTGGGCACATGACGTTCAAGTGATGATAGAAGGACCAGGACATGTGCCGCTTCATAAGATCAAAGAGAATCAGGAACTTGCAGATTTCTATTGTAATGAAGCACCATTCTATACGTTAGGACCATTGACGACAGATATTGCACCTGCATATGACCATATTACATCAGCGATTGGCGCTGCAAACATCGGTTCATACGGAACAGCGATGCTATGCTATGTTACACCGAAAGAACATCTCGGACTACCGAATAAAGATGATGTAAGAACAGGTGTTGTAACATATAAGATTGCTGCACATGCAGCGGATCTTGCGAAAGGCTTACCAGGTGCTGATGAACGAGATAATGCTATCAGTAAGGCACGCTTTGAATTCCGCTGGATCGATCAGTTTAATTTGTCGCTAGATCCAGAACGTGCGAAGGAATATCATGATGAAACACTATCTGCTGAGGCGGCGAAAGTCGCACACTTCTGTAGTATGTGCGGACCTAAATTCTGTTCGATGCGTATTTCCCATGATTTACGTAAAGATAAAGGAATGCAGGAAATGGCTGATAAATTCAAAGCACAAGGTAGTGAAATTTACTCTTAGAATTTGCTGTGAATCGGAGCGCAGTTTATTCATATATAAAAGCACCACCCTTATACCAGACCGGGGGTGGTGCTTTATTTTATGTAGTCATTGAAATTTTGTACATTGAAAGGAAATTTATCTGCTTCAATATTATTTTTCAGTTCTTGTAAAGAAACGAGTGCGAAATTTGCGAGTTGAAATGGATAGTTGAACTTTGCACTATTTTCCAGGAACATATCGTTATTTCTAAGGATCCATTCGTCACTATCTGTCTTCACATAGTCCAGATCTAAGTCTAGATAAGCAATGTTCCCATCTGTATCGCGCTCACAAGGAGAAGAAATGTTACAAAATATCTTGACCGGCTGATAAGTCTTATCTAAAGCGATAGAAACAGAATATCCGTGGATTTTTGAAAGAAAATGGAGCGTTTCATACTGCAATGGAATATCAATATTTCTAATAAAGTGTCGGAGTATTGTCGTTTCATCACAGATGACAAGAAAGTATTCATCTGTTTCTTTTATCAGGGTACCTTCTACCTCGATGTGAGGTCGTTGTGGATATTTGTGGGATTTAATCTTTAACTGTTCCAACAATGCCCCTCCTTATCTTATTGTGAAGTACAAATCCAATTATAATATGAATTGTAAGCCTTTGCATAGTGAGAGAAAGAATATTTATAAAGTATTGGTAAACATTTACGAAACTTTAAATGAGCTGTAACACGATTCTGATAACTATCTAGTAATATTAGTGGAAATCGTAAGAATGATACGTAATCGCTTGAAAGTACTCAGTATAATGAGTAATGTACAGGTATTTATGAAAGTAAGGGAGCAGTATGGAACGTTTGATCGTTATATATGGGTATCTCGGTGCAATTGGTATCATTCAGGATAAACTGAAATAGAATAAATAAAAGTGCTGAACCTATGGGTTCAGCACTTTTTATCTTTTGATAGTATAGGCGAGTACGATACAAATCACTGCTAAACATATTGAAACATAAGGTGTAATCGCAACATCAAAATTATTGATAATGATGCCTCCAATAAGTGCACCAAATCCTATACCAGCATTGAGCGCACTCATATTCCACGCCATAATACTGCTGGAATCTCCTTTAACCTGTTTAATAATCCCGATTTGAATTGCAGGGTTCGTACTCCATTCAAATATATTCCAGATGAGCATCACGATAAGTAACAATGCAAATACAGGTAATGATAATTTAAATAGAAAGATAGACAACGTATACATCGTTAATGCGATCAATAACCATTTTCTGCTGCCCATTTTATCAGCCATTCTGCCGCCGAAGCTCGTGCCTGCGATACTTCCGATACCACAAACAAACAGTAGAATCGAAACTTGTTCTAACGTATATCCTTCATTTAACATCATCGGACTGATGTAAGTGAATACAATATAATTAGAGGCTAATATAAAGAAGGTGATACCGATATACTTTGCAGCTTCTTTCGGATAGAGCAGTTTTGAAGATTTATCTTCATCTTCTGATGTCTTAATTGTATTAGGAAGCTGGAACATTAAGAGTATTGTTGCAATAACACTTACGAGTACAATCATCCAGAATGTTGCACGCCATCCGAGCATTTCACCGAGCTTTGTCCCTATTGGAACACCGAATACATTTGCACCGCTAAAACCGATATAGACAAGACCGAGCATCTTACCTCGCTCTCGGGGGTCACTCAAGATTACAGTGAGGGCAAGCAACTTCACGACAATGATACTGGATGCTGCTGATGCGATGATACGCCCAATTACAATAATCCAGAAATCGTTACCTACAGCATTGATTATATTACCGATAATAAATATGATCATGCTAATTAAGAGTACCCATTTTGGATTGTAGCGTTCAGTAAGTTTGACGAGTATTGGACCGCTAATTGCTACTGTAAATGCATAGATTGTGACAAGTTGACCAGCAAGTGCGCGAGAGATGTGCAGATCATCGCTAATCAAAGTGAGAATACCCGCAACGACGAGTTCTACCATCCCCACTACAAATACGCTAAGTATAAAAGTAAAGAGTTTGAATTTTGACATAATAGATCCTTTCAATGTTTGAATGCATTAAGATTATACCAATATTTGATAAATTAAACACGCATAAGAAATTAAAATAAAATATTCAGATAAACGGTATTGTTCATTGTCAATTGTACGAAAAAATTGCATAATGAAGATGAAAAGGTTTTCATAATTGGAAGGAGTGGTCAAGATGATTAGAGAGATTACACAAGTAGACCTACAAGATGCCGTTGACCGCATAGCAGAAATTTATTTGACAAACTTTAACGACCGTAGACCGTTAAGGGAAATGAGCAATGATATTTTAAAACTGAGTGAGCATCCAGGATTTAGATGCTTTATTAGTACACAACTTGGGACAATCGATGGTTATTTATACGGTTATATGAGCGGACGCGATCAGTTTTATAGACAGTTACTGGACCAGTTTTTGTCACCCGCACAGCAAGGAATGCTTGATGGTGCATTTGAAGTCGTTTCTATCGCTGTAGATAAGCACTTCCATAAGAACGGAATCGGTACACAGTTATTAGATGCACTGCCACCAGGAAAGTACTATTTAACGAGTGATGTACATGATATTGGTGCCAATGCATTCTATTATAAGAACGACTGGACACTGCTCAAAGGAAATATGTATTTACATCCTAATATACCGCATAAGAATTTATATTATAAAGAAATAAAATAGCAGCTAGAAGTGTAAAAAAGCCCTTATAGAAGATACGCTGGAGTGTAAATTTTATGAGGACTTTTTTATGAGACAACGCTTATATGAATGTAAACAAGACACTTATGCATATAAAATGAAGAAATGTTTTAAAAGATTAGAAGTATAAAAGATAAACGATTGGAAATTCTTCTTTTCGTACACTATCTTATATGCTAAAATGAATAAATATTAACTTTTGCGTATAAAAAATGGAGGGTATTATGATGCATTCTGATAACAAAACGGGTAAGATGGGGCAGTTTAAATTTATCATTCCTAGTCTTATCGGTATATTCTTATTTTTAACGCCACTCAATGTTGAAGGTAAGACGAGTTTGCCCGTTGCAATTTTAGCAAAGTGGCTGTTATCGACTCTCGGTAATTTCACACCAACTTTAATCTTCATCGTTATTATTCTTTCTACGTTACTAACATTTTACTTTAGTTTTATTAACCATCCGAAGACGAGTTATTTCAAACAACTGTTCGAGGTGAACTGGATCTGGTTTATTATCCGTCTTATGGGTGCCATTTTTGCAACCATTGTCTATTTTAAAATGAAAGTCCCATTTGTTGATACTGAAAATACAGGTCAGCTCATATATAGTGGATTATTACCGACACTAATCGCTGTATTTTTCTTTGCGGGATTATTTCTGCCATTTTTAATGGACTATGGATTACTGGAATTTCTTGGACCGATGTTCTCTAAGGTGATGCGTCCCCTCTTTACATTACCGGGACGCTCTGCAGTGGATAATTTAGCTTCATTTATTGGAGATGGGACTGTAGGCGTTATGATTACATCTAAACAATATGATGGGAATTTCTATACGAGACGTGAAGCAACAGTCATTGCGACAAGCTTCTCCGTTGTGTCAATCACGTTTGCGATAGTTGTATGTGAACAGATTGGACTAATGAATCACTTCTTCTATTTCTATGGAACTGTTATTGTGTCATGTTTAGTTGCAGCGATGATTATGCCGCGTATTTGGCCGTTATCGAAGATTCCGGACCATTATGCTGATGGAACGACTGAAATTAAAGAGGAAGTGATTCCTGATAATCATAATGTCATCAGCTACGGGTACGAAAATGCGACTAAGACAGCAATTAAAGCACCTGGATTTAAAACATTCTGGTACCAAGGATTTAAAACAGTAGGAGATATGTGGTTTGCGGTACTACCTGTCGTAATGTGTATCGGTACAGCAGCAACAATCATTGCTGAGTATACACCGTTCTTCCAGTGGATTGGAATGCCGTTCGTACCTTTATTAGAGTTACTCCAGATCCCTGATGCAGTTGCAGCATCTCAGACAATATTGATTGGTTTTGCAGATATGTTCTTACCTTCAATACTTATTACAGATTCTGAATATGATCTTACACGTTTTGTTATCGGTGCGCTAAGTATCTCTCAGCTGATTTATTTATCAGAAGTGGGTGGTGTTATATTAGGCTCTAAAATACCGGTAAGCTTACCTAAGCTATTTGTCATCTTCTTGATGAGAACCATCATCTGTTTACCGATTATCGTGTTAATGGGACATTTACTATTTAGTATATAAAAAGGTCGTGACACGAGCGTTCAGACACGAGTAAAATCGCGAAAAGATTGCAAGAAACGTTCTTTGTTTCAAGCAATCTTTTTGATTTTGTGGAAGTGTCTGCTCGTGGAGCGCCGTCAAAAAAGGTCGTGACACGAGCGTTCAGACACGAGTAAAATCACGAAAAGAGGACAGGAAATGCTTTATTTCCTGTCCTCTTTTCTATATATAATGCTCTTAAATTTCTGTTTCCAGCTTTGCGATGACAATTTCTGAACCAAGCATTGGTGATTCTCCTTGAGGTTTATCGCCGCCATGTGAATGTGCCTGTTTGAAGGCGTCACTCGTTTTCCATGCTTCAAAGTCTTCTAACGTTTCCCACCATGTATTGACATAAAGTTCGTCATGATCTTCTAAGTTCTGAATAGACCATGTTTCAATTTTATGGAATCCTTTTAATTCTTGGATTGCGCCCCCTTTTGTAAACATCGGTGCCATCTTTTCAGCGAATCCTTTTTTCATTTTAATTCTATTTGTTACGATATACATGAAATCACTCCTAAAGTTTTGTTGGGTTTGTTGCCCATATTTGATTCGTACGTACAAACGTTCTGCGGTTGATCTTAAGCTGCGAAACGATGACTTCAGCAATATCTTCTGGATGTGTCATCGATTCAGGGTCGAGCGATACTTCACCGATTAAGTCTGTTAATACGGCAGAAGGATGAATCAAGAACGTTCGAATGTTGTGCTGACGCATTTCTCTCATAACACCATCAGATAATCCTGATAATGCAAATTTACTTGCAGAGTATGCACTTGAAGTCGGGCCGGCATTTACAGCGGACATTGAGCTCATATTGACGATGTCACCTGACTGCTGATTGATCATATGCGGCAGAACCTCCTGCATAAAATGAAACGGGCCATACACATTTACAGCCATCATCTTATTTAAGTCTTCTTCAGTTGTTGTGAGAAATGAGCTGTTATGCATAATACCTGCATTATTGATCAATATATCGATACGTTCAAATGTTTCCAGTGTATGTGCAACAGCTGCTTTAATATCGTCTTTGTTTGCACTGTCACATACAATCGCAGTTACATCTACATCAAACTGTGAAAGTGAGTCCACCGCCGATTCTAGATGTTCGATGTTACGGCCTGTAATTGCAATATGTACACCTTCATGTGCGAGCGTCTTAGCAATCTGTAAACCGATACCTCTCGAACCGCCTGTAATAAGTGCTGTTTTGTTTTTTAAGCTTTCCATGATATTGCTCCTCTATAAGTAATGATAGGTTGATAGCTTGTAGTGAAAAAGAAGAGGGTGACAGATGTCAAACCCTCTTGATGGCATTATTTATTTAATTCGTTAATGATTTTTTTATCGTTATGTGTGTAGATAATGTATTTCTTGTCTTTTGTGTCTAAAAGCACTCGGTTTGTTTTACCGAAAGTAGAGCCGATACGTACGATCTTTTCGTCGCTCGCTTCTTCAGCAGTTGCGTAAATATTCGTATCTTCTTTAACACTTAAAATATCTTCGTTTGGAATAGTGATATCAGCAACACGCCATTTAATATTTACTTCTTTGTCGTCTTTAGTAATTCTCATTGCCATTTCTAAACACATCCTTATCGTTTTTATACCATAAATATAACGCTTTTTATCAGTATATTCAAATAAATTGATGTGATTAGATGAATTTAAACGAAATTCATCTTTAATGAAAGAAATTAGTGTTTATTTGTTGATTTATCTTAAAAAACTTGTAGGAATTGATTATCATATACAATGAAGGGATTTGATGAATTGAGATATAAGTCTATGTTTTTATTATTAGCGGCAGTGATTGTCGTTGCGGCGACATTGCGCGCACCATTAACAGTAATTGGTCCGATTATTTCTGAAATCGGAGATACCTTATCATTAAATCATACGATGCTTGGGGGACTGACTACAATTCCACTCATTATGTTTGGTATCGTATCGCCTTTCGTCGCGAAAATAAGCGCAAAGGTTGGCATGAGTATGACGTTGTTTGCGGGAATGTTACTGCTGTTAAGTGGACTGATAATACGTATTATTCCAAACCTGCCATGGCTTGTCATAGGAACAATGCTCGTTGGTACAGGTATTGCCATAGGAAATGTGATACTACCAAGCTTTGTTAAATGGCGCTTTCCAGCACATATCGGACTGATGACGGGTGTATTTGCCGCTACGATGAACTTAACAGCAGGAATTGGCGGCGGATTAAGTGTACCTCTATCACATTATAACGATTACGGTTATCAGTTCGCATTAGGATTCTGGATTATTCCCTCGGTAATTGGGCTTATCGTGTGGCTGCCACAGTTAAAGCATAATCCAAAGCCAGAATTTTCGGTAAGCAGACGTAAAATTTATCACTCTAAGTTAGCTGTTGCAATTGCACTGATGATGGGTTTTCAGTCGATGAACTTTTACAGTACTGTGACGTGGTTTCCTGAAATACTGATTCATTACGGTGTATCACAGGAAACAGCGGGATATATGCTGATGTTAAATCAATTTGCACAGCTTCCGATGACATTTATGATGCCTGTCATCGCAATGAAGATGAACAATCAACGTCCGTTAGTGATTGCTTTTACGATACTCTTCTTAATAGGTTTCACGGCCTTGCAGTTTAATCATATCGTATTAATTGTGATTGGAATGATTGCAACCGGTCTTGCTGGAGGAGCAGCATTTAGTCTATGTATGCTATTTTTCTCATTGCGTGCTCGTACAAATGAAGATGCAATCAAGCTGTCAGGTTTCAGCCAATCGGTTGGCTACCTTATTGCAGGGATTGGACCGGTCTTGATGGGATACTTAAATGATATGACAGGAACTTATACGACAAGTTTCATAATGTTTTATGTTATCGCAATCTGTATGTTTATCTTTGGTATGATTGCTAGTAAGAATGAATATGTATAATGCTTGTTCATAGCGATAATGATTTGATCATAAATTAAAACCTAGACGCAACAGCGTCTAGGTTTTTACAATTTTATCTTTCTGGATTTCTTGTATTGCATCCATTTGCTTAAACTATATATTATCAAGCCGCTCCAAATACAGCTGAATGTAATCGCATGTGTCAATGTAAAGGGTTCGCCGAACATAAAAACACCTTGGAGTAAGATAAGTGTTGGTGAGATATACTGTAGTAATCCAACAAGAGAAAGTGGAATACGCTTTGCACCGGCACTGAATAAAATAAGAGGAATCGCAGTTACGATACCGGAAAATAGAATTAGAAAACTTTCAAAGTTATTTCCGAAATATGTTTTTTGGTCCGTGGTTAATAATGCGATACCAAGAAAAGCGATAGGTAATATAAAGAATGTTTCTAGTGTAATGCTATAAAGCGCATTAATATTGACTACCTTCTTCATTAAGCCATATAACGCAAAGCTCAGTGCCAGCGTGACTGAAACAATAGGGAATGTTCCAACAGAGAATGTCATATAGAGCACACCAATTGCAGCGAGTAGAATGGCCAGTGTCTCTGTTCTGGTAAAGCGTTCTTTCAGAAAGAGAAATCCAAGAGCAATGCTCATCAATGGGTTGATATAGTAGCCCAGACTCGCTTGTAGCACATGATTATTATTAACAGCCCAGATAAATATACCCCAGTTGAAGGTTATCACGATGCTAGCGATAATCAGTGCGATAAATTCACGTTTTCTCTTAAATAAACTTTTCGTTTCTTTGACTAAAGGGGATAGCTTTTTTGTTACAGCAAGCACAATGATCATGAAGACAAATGACCAGATAATACGATGAAATAAAATCTCATAATCATTAAAACTACTCACTGCACGCCAATACGAAGGTAAGATTCCCCATAGAAGATATGCTAGTGCTGTATATAGAACGCCTTTTTGTGTATTGTCCATTATCTCACTCCTTTACATGATGATTATAGCAATCACAAAATTATGTAGCAATGTGCATGTTCTTTACATTTTTTAAAATGTGTTATAATATTCTGAGCAATAGATTGCTATTAAGGAGAGACATAATGAATAGACTTATAATGCTGATGTTGACGAGTGTGTTAGTACTAACAGCATGTAATGATGGACAAGAAAAAGAGCGCAAAGAATCAACGCCTAAAGTAGAAGTTAAAGTGAACCCTGAAAAAAAAGAAAGTAAGAAAACTACTGAACAAAACGATAATAAAACAAAAAGCAAAACAGAAAATACTGCACCTGAATCATCTGAAGAACAAATAGTGACACACCCCTCTAATCAAGACTCCGTTAATCAGGATAATATTGATACCACAAAGTATAACGATTCTAGAAATTGTCTTATCGGTGGTGGAGAAAGTGCCGGGTGTGCAGTATTAGCTGAGACGAAGGAATATTCAAAAGCTTGGAATAATTTGACGAACGAAGGATATAACTGTAAAGATGGTGCATGTTATCAGTTGAATCCATCTACGCAAACACAGGACTCGACACATACAGCTACACACAAAAGGCCAGAGACCGTACAGCCGTCGACGCAACCGACAACAGAAACACCGACAACAGAAATGCCGACAACGACAACGGAAACACCGACACCGACAACGGAAACGCCGACAACGGAAATCGTTACGACTGAGCTCCCTTCAACTGAACAATCACAAACAGTTCAGCCGAACCAATATGAAGACACGACAGATGAATAATATTAATGAGAGAAGCAATTTAAGCAGCGTATGAATCTTAAGAGCGGCGCTCAATCGGTTAAACAATAGACAAAAACTATGAACTCTTCGCGATGTCATAGTTTTTTATTTGTTATCTATACTATAATAAAGACCTATAAAATTTAATGGAGGTACATACGTGACAGGAAAGACTCATATCGCATGTGGTGTATTCATTGGGACGCACTATGCGGTTTCTCACGCATATAACATCAGTCAGTTTGCAGCAATTATCGGAACGTCTGCACTTTTTAGTATTGTTCCTGATATTTGTCATGCAGGCAGTAAAATAGGGAGAAGGATATGGCCCATCAGTACATTAATCCGTGTACTCTTCGGTCATAGAACGGTGACACATTCCATATTGTTTATGCTGCTCGTGTCGACAGTGTTATACTTACTTCAAGTACAGAATATTTATATTATCAGCGCTAATCTTGGGATTATGAGTCATTTAATATTAGATATGATGACACCATCAGGCGTGACACTATTCTTCCCGTGGACTAAAAAGATTAGATTTCCGTTTAAAATCAAGACAGGTGGTGTTATAGACCACTCGCTTGCAACGGCATTCAGTCTTGTGACAATGTATATTGTCTATAATGAGATCATCCATAGAACGATAAGTTGGATAAAATATTAAAGGAGCTTTATTATGGAAAAGAACTTAAAAAAATATCATCATCAGCAACTATTAAATCAGATGGAGTTATTGTCGCAAGTTGAAAAACAAAAACTTGAAGAAACGTTATCCATTCAGGATTTTGAAAAGATAGATCAGTTATATCAAGATGTCTATGTTCATCGAAAGATTGCGCTTCCGGAAGATGTTCAGGATATCGCAACAACCATTATTAGTGAACAATCAACAGAAGCGCTGGCACATATGAATGAATTAGGACAAAGTGCCATTAAAGCAGGCAAGTTTGCCGCAGTTCTAATGGCTGGTGGACAAGGCACACGTCTCGCGCATAATGGGCCGAAGGGTACATTTGAATTTGACGGTGTGAGTCTGTTTGAACTTCAGGCAAGACAAATAAAAGCATTGATTGAAAGCTTGAATGTTTCAATACCTTGGATCATTATGACGAGTGATATTAACCATAAAGAAACCATCGCTTTTTTTGAAGCGCATGATTATTTCGGATTGAATAAACAGGATGTCTTCTTCTTCATTCAACCTAATATTGTAGCATTGAGTGAAGGCGGAGAGCTATTACTCAATGAGGACAAACAGCTGCTTACAACACCGAACGGTAACGGTGGAATCTTTGAAGCATTGAATGCATCAGGTACGAATAAGCTGTTACAAGAAAGAGGCGTTACACATATTTACATGAATAATATCGATAATGTACTAGTAAAAGTGCTGGATCCGATACTTTGTGGCTATGCAGTTGAAAGTGACGCAGATGTTACAACAAAGACGATTGCAGCAAGAGATAATGAAAGTGTCGGCCGTGTCGTGGAAGTGGCTGGGAAAAAACAAGTCATTGAATATACTGAGCTTCCTAAAGGAGAAGAGAATCATTTCCGTAATGCGAATATCGGAATTCATATATTTAAGCTTGATTTTGTGGTGAATCATGCACAAAGTGAAATGCCTTATCATCTGGCGATTAAACAGCTGCCACAGTTAGATGAGAATTTTACTGTTATTGAAGCTACAGCATTAAAGTTTGAGAAGTTCTACTTTGATATATTCAAATATGCGGATACCTTTAAGACGGTACAGTTTGATCGTAATGAAGAGTTCAGTCCTTTGAAGAATAAAGAAGGAAAAGATAGCATCGCAACAGCTTACGACGATTTGTTGCGCACACGTCGACTATAAGAGGTGACCAATTTGAAAAATAAAACAACAATCTATGTGATGTTGATGATGCTTTTGATTGCAGCCATAAATCTTGGACTCAGTTATCATTATATATTTAATGTCAAAGGTTTGATGTGGATGGGATTTGTATCACTATTTGCCGCATTGTTATTAATGATGCTCACCGTGCAATACTACAAGCATCAAAAAAAGCAGGATCATTCTAATATAAATGCCCATATTAAATCTGAAGATGATAGAATCTTAAAGTAATTTTTACAATATTTTTACGATAAATTCATATAAATTCCAGTACAATATAAGCATATCAATAGATAAGCGAGGGTTTATATGAAACGACGATGGTTATTACCTGTAGTACTCAGCAGTATCATTGTTGTATTACTTATCGCAACAGCTTATGCATTCTTGAGTAGACGGCAGGAAACATTATTTGTTGACGAGTATATGAAACGCTATCATCTCACAGTTAAAGGTACGATAGGACAGACACGTACCCCTTACTTTCAGCGTGGTAATCAATCACGGCCAGCGATACTTCATGTAAGGCAAGGGGACAAAGTAACTAAAGGACAGGCGCTCTTTAGTTATGAGGATAGGGCCATCGCCGCAAATGAAAAGGAGTTAAGTCTGAAGATTGATAATCAATTAATTGCAATCAATCAGATTGAAGGACAACTCGCTGTAAAGCAAGAAGCATTTGAACAATCTGCGAGCCCGCGTATTAATGCAGAACTGAACTGGCTGATAAGTGAGTATGAGAAACATAAAAATGAACTTGAGATATTAAAAACGAAGGAAAGTGCGGCAAGTGAAGCGGTTGATCAGCTGACAATCACTTCCGAGACAACAGGAATAGTAAGTGAAATTAATAAAGACCAGCTGCAGCAATTTACAAATGCTAAACAGCAGTTTCCAATCGTAACAATTGCTGCAGCTGAAACTTTCATTACAGGTGAAGTGGATCAAGAGCTATATAAGCAACTGGAAAAGGGGATGCAGTTCGACTTTGAAATAGATGGAAAATCTTATAAAAGTAAACTCACATCACTGACAAGAACAATCGAGCATAGCACTGCAAAATATTATTATAAAGCAGCTGTAGATATAGATGAAGCCTATGTCGGTGAAGTACTCACTTTTAAAATTTACCCAAACGTTAAAGATCATATATGGCTACATAAAGATTATGTGAATAGAAAAAAGCATACATATTATGTTCAAAAGTGTTATGGGAATCGCGTTAATGAAGAGATTATCCATGTAAAGAAACAGTCCGGACAATATTACCTTGTTACAAAAGGGTTATCGTCAGTCGATGAACTGAAAAAATATTGATATAGGAGATTGGGATATTCCCCAATCTCATTTTTTAATGTTTCCATAAATAAATGATTGTGCGCATTGAAATTTGGGTAATGATATTTAAGATAGTAACGGCCTATGAGGAGGAAGACGTATGAAATGGCAAGGTAGACAGGGGAGTTCTAATGTAGAAGATGCGAGAGGCTCTGGTGGCTTTTCTGGTGGCAGCCCGATGGTTATCGGTGGCGGTGGTATGGGATGTTTAGGAATCATCGTCATGATTGTTATCGTATTGTTGGGTGGTAACCCGATGGATTACATGGGCGGTGAAAGTCAACCTACGCAAACACAAAATCAGCAACAAGATAATGGCAACAATGATATTTTTGATACAGGAAACGTTAAGACGGATGCCGGGAACGATGGCGCTGCGGCGGAACAATCTTTAGATGAACGTGGACAGTTTGCATCAGTTGTACTGAAAGATACGGAAGACGTTTGGCATAAGATATTCCAGGATTATGATAAATCTTATACTGAACCGAGAATGGTGTTATATTCAGATGCAGTACGTTCAGGATGTGGACAAGCAAGTGCTCAAATGGGACCATTCTATTGCCCGGTTGATCAGAAGATTTATATCGACCTATCTTTTATGGACGAACTGGATCAGAAGTTCGATGCGCCCGGAGATTTCGCAATGGCTTATGTTATTGCACATGAGGTTGGACATCACGTGCAGAATGAACTTGGAATCTTACCGAAATTCCATCAGTTAAGAAACCAATTATCTGAAACTGAGTACAATAAATATTCTGTTGCTGTTGAGTTGCAGGCAGACTATTTTGCAGGTGTCTATGCAAAGCATGCACAAGAAATGGGTTATACAGATGATGGAGATTTAGAAGAAGCGATTAAAGCTGCCCATGCAGTTGGAGACGACACAATTCAGAAGAATGCATTAGGACGTGCAAATCCAGATACTTTTACACATGGTTCTAGTGCCGAACGTATGGACTGGTTTAAGCGTGGTTATGAAGCAGGAGACTTTAGTCAGGGGAATACATTTAAAGCAAGGGGTTTAGACTTTTAAATAGTGGAAAATGAGATATACTCTTCTATAAGGGTATATCTCATTTTTGATAAGCGCCCATTAACGTAAAGGATTGATGGATTGTGAAACTAAAGAGACCGAATATTTCCTGGATGGCGCTCCTGTTTGTACTATCTGTAGTGTTAATTTCTGGAATAGCCTTTATATTGATGGTTTTCTTCGGAATGTATGGGCTCAGTAGATTACTTATTTATTTCCATCTTGCAGAGTTTACATATAATGAAAGTGTGATAGATAACAGCTTTTATTACGGTTCATATTTAATCATCGGCTACGTACTATTGTTTATTATTGAATATATTATGGACGAATTAAAGCGTATGCTTCCGGAGAATAAGTTTTTTCATGGCTGGTATTTTCATATCATAGCAGTAAGTCTTTCGACACTGGTATTTTACTTCGGTGTGCATATTAATTATCAGCATATTAGAATACATTTTCTTGTCGTACTGGCGATTATTAGTGCACTATACTATTTAACAGAACTCTTCTATCCTGATAGCGTGGATTTGAATAATAAAGATGATAAATGATGAAATAAAGAAGGGTAGCCAGCAACAGATTGCTAGCTACCTTTTCAATTTTGCTTGTGGCAGAACACTTCTGTCACGACCTATTGACGGCGTTCTACGAGCAGACACTTCGATAAAATCAAAAAGACACCCTGAAACAAAAACCGTTTCTTGGTATCTTTTCATGATTTTACTCGTGTCTAAGCGCTCGTGTCACGACCTTTTTCATCCTTATTCTTCTTCGCAGTAGACTGATACGCTGCCCGGGTTAACTTTGAAGAGGCCATTTCCTTCTTCATCAATCGTGATTGTATCTTCTCTTGTATTGGTGTAGTCATACCAGACTTCACCGGCGCGTTCTTTGCCAACGAACATCTGTTTTTCTGCTTCTTCTTCACTGGAATTGATAATTACAGCACAACCAGTCTTATTGCCGTTGCCGCGTCTGACAAATCCGATAATATTTGGGTGATCGAAGTAATCATCTTGTTCCCCGTATGCTTTATTTTGTCTGATATAAAGTAATGGATCGATTGCAAGCTGCTTTCCTTCGACCGGATGATCTCCGCCAATGCCATAATAATCACCATAGAATATACATGGATAGCCATCTTTACGTAATAATATTAGCGCATAAGCACTTTGTTTGAACCAGTCTTTAACGAAAGATTCTAATGCTTCATCTGGCTGAGAGTCATGGTTATCAACAAAAGTGACTGCAAGTTCAGGGTGTTCTTCAACAATTGTATCATCAAATAATGTACGTAGATCATAGGCGCTGCCCTCTTCAGAAGCGGTTTTAAAGTTGAAGTGCAGCTTAACGTCGAATAAATCAGTGTTGTACTCTGCCTCTTCAAGAAACTTTTCATTCTTTCCAAGGTCTGCATTCCAATATTCACCGAGGAAATAGAAGTCTTCTCCAGCATGTTCGCGCATTGCGTCACTAAAGTCTTTAATAAAATAGCTTTCGATATGTTTCACAGCATCCATGCGCATGCCATCTATCCCTAATGTATCGATGAGCCATTTTCCCCATTCGATTGTATGTTGTCGTACATCGGGATGTTTGTAATCGATATTCGTAAACATCAAGTAATCGAAGTTCCCTTTTTCGTCATCTACGAATGCATTCCAGTCTTTATTTTCCCCTATTATTTTAAAGATGCCCTTGCGACCTGTTTTGTGATCGTAGTCAGTACCGTTGAAGTGCGTGTGATTCCATTTGAAATCACTATATTTATTATTACGACCTGGAAATTCAAATTTTGTATAGGCATCGATTTCGAAAGGTTCTGAGATAACGTGGGTACGATCATTTGTATCGACTTCTACGACTTTAATTGTTTCTGTTTCATCTGCGCCAGCCTTATGATTGAGCACAATATCGGCATAAACTTTTATGCCGTTCTCATGACAAGCTTTAATGGCATCTAATAATTCTTCTTTCGTCCCATATTTAGTACGCACTTGTCCTTTTTGGTCGAATTCCCCAAGATCATATAGATCATAGATGCTATAACCTGTATTCATTACATGGTCTGCTTTGCACGCAGGTGGTAACCAAACCGTATCAATGCCTTTTCCCTTTAGTTTTGGGGCATCTTCTTTCAGGCGTTTCCAATGCGCACCATCTCCATTTGCATGCCATTCGAAATATTGCATCATCGTATAATTTTTTGTCATGTGATTCTCCTCATCCTTTCGGTAATCAATTATCTATGTTATACCCATAAAATGACGAATACATCACAACTATATCATTTATAGTAATTTCTTTTATACAAAGTCGATTCTTTTTGTTAAACTAAAACTATTAGAAGATGAAGGAGCGTTTAAATTGTTAACTAAAGAACAAGTCATAGAAATTATCGGTGAACTAGAAGATCCAGTAATTAATGTACCTCTCTCTGAAACAGAGGGGATTAAAGAAGTTAGTATTAAAGAAGAGAAAGAACATATCTCTGTTAAAGTGATGATTGCAAAGCTTGGGGGTCAGCCTCAACTTGATCTTCAGATGCAAATTGTAGAGAAACTGAAGGAGAATGGCGCAAAAACTGTAGGGATACGTTTTGAAGAGATGGATGAGTCGATGCTCGAGCAGTTCCGTGGAGTTTCCACTTCGGAAATTGAAAAGTTAGTCGATCCAAATAATAAGGTAACATTCATCTCAATTGCTTCAGGTAAAGGTGGCGTTGGGAAATCAACGGTTTCTGTGAACCTTGCTGTCGCACTTGCACGCTTGGGGAAACGTGTAGGATTAGTTGACGCTGATATATATGGTTTCAGTGTTCCGGATATGATGGGAATCTCAGAACGACCTGAAATTGATGGTGAACGTATTATTCCTGTATCTCGTTTTGGAGT
Source organism: Macrococcus sp. S115 (assembly GCF_030067655.1). Lineage (NCBI taxonomy): Bacteria > Bacillati > Bacillota > Bacilli > Caryophanales > Staphylococcaceae > Macrococcus > Macrococcus sp. S115. The sequence goes on from NZ_JASJES010000006.1 coordinate 130,142, forward strand.
AAAGGTGATTTCAATGGCATTTTTCGTTGAAGAGAATACCCCTGTCATATGGCGTGGACCAATGCTTGGTAAGATGATCAATAACTTCTTTAACGAAGTGAATTGGGGAAATCTGGACTATATTCTATTAGATTTACCACCAGGTACAGGAGATGTTGCTCTTGATGTGCATACAATGTTACCAAAGAGTAAAGAAATCATTGTAACAACGCCACATCCAACAGCTGCATTTGTTGCTTCAAGAGCGGGTGCAATGGCGCTGCATACGGAGCACGAAATTCTTGGTGTAGTAGAGAATATGAGCTATTTCGAAAGTAAAGAAACAGGAAATAAAGAGTATGTATTTGGTTCAGGTGGTGGACAAAAGTTAGCTGAAGAGCTCAATACAGAGTTGCTCGGGCAACTTCCGTTAGCTCAACCGGACTGGAACCATGAAGATTTTGCACCTTCTGTCTATCAAGAAGACCATCCACTTGGTATCATCTATACACAAATGGCTCAGAAGGTAATCGATAAAACAAAATAAATTAAAGAGGTACAATCGTGACTTTAAAAAATTTAGGTAAATTCTATGGCATCACGTTACTTATAGGACTTGTTGTCACAGTAATCGTCAGTCTTATATTCGGATATGATAAATTAACGGTTTATCTTGTTCGAGGTGAATTAGGGGAGTTCCTGGCAGCGCTAATCTGGTTTATGGGATATGGACTATTAATTGCATCTATTAGTCAGCTTGCATTCTTCGCATACTTGTTTATCCATCAGATGGGACAAGGGATATTCAGAAGCGGCTGGAATGCGATTCAAGTTGTGATTATTTTATTTGCAATCGTCGATCTCGTGTATTTCAGATATTTACGTTTTGGGCAGAAGGATGGAGATATTCTTAAATTTATCTGGATTCCAATTTTAATTGTCATCTTTGGTATTGTTGTAAGTATCTATAAAAATAAGCTGACAGGTAAAAACGTCTTTATTCCTGCAATGTTCTTTATGGTTGTAATGACAACGGTAGAACTCATACCGTTTCTGAAGGTTAAAGATATGATGTGGCTGTATTGCACCATCTTTGCGCTGCTTTTATGTAATGCATTTCAGTTATTGTCATTGCCGAAATATAATAAGGCATCTTATGAAGAACGTAAGGCACGCAAGCTTGCAAATGGCACTTGGGTAGAGGAAACACCAGAGTCACCTAGCAAGGTTGTAAAGAATACGCAAGTTGTCACACATAAGAAAAAACGAAAAAAGAGATAATGATATGACCTAGCTCATTGGAGTTAGGTCATTTGTCATTAAGAAATGAGGAGAAAATGAAAAGAGGATTAATTAGTGCGCTCGTGATTATTATGTTTATGAGTGCTATCGAAACATCAATCGTGTCACTCGCAATTCCTGCAATCGGCAAAGATCTAGGTGTTGAAGAGTCGCTTGCGTTAATATTTACCAGCTATATGATTGCTATTGTAGTGATCACACCGCTTGTCGGGGAAATTATGAAACGTATCGGATCTAAGTATACGATGATATTCGGTATTATCGTATTTATAGTAGGAAGTATGTTATCAGGAGCGTCATTTACGTTTCCGATGCTTGTTGCATCACGTCTTATTCAAGGGCTTGGTGCAGGGATCATGATGACGATGGGGAGTATTATTCCGAAGATTGCGTTTGAAATTCCATATCGCTATAAAGTAATGGGTATCGTGGGAAGTGTCTGGGGCATTTCAAGTATCGTAGGACCACTTTTAGGTGGATTAATACTAACATACTTAAGATGGAGTTTTTTATTTTACATTAATGTTCCTGTAGCAATAGTTGCAATTGTTCTTGTACTGAAGTTCTTCAAATTCGATGAACAGCCGTCTAAGGAGAAACTTGATGTTAAAGGGTTACTGCTTTTCTATGCATTTTTAATCTGTTTGATTACTGGCTTCACTGCTGGAGGGCTGCTAAGTATGGCAGCATATATAGTAGCAACTACATTACTCGTTATATTTGTTAAGTTTGAATTGAAAGTACAATCACCATTTATACCAGTACGCTCCTTTAATAAAAGGATAGGTATAACGATGGGAACAGATATGGTATACGCAATGCTGTTGATGGGAACGAACATATTCTTACCGTTTTATTTGCAGACAGAGAAAGGGTTGTCACCATTACTTAGTGGTTTAACCACCTTCTCGATATCAGTGTTCTGGCTGACATCTACCTTTATATTGAAACGTATTGAACAACGCTTTACCGTTAAGCAAGTCTATCAATTAAGTTTCTTCTATATGATTATCGGTGCAGCGATTATACTAGTTACAGAAAGTGTTATTGCAGTAACGATTGGATGTATATTTCTAGGATTGAGCTATGGTACTGTATTTACGAAAAATGTCGTAACCATTCAAGAAAGTGCGGCACCACATGAACTCGGCAGTATGATGAGTACTTATAGTTTACTTAAGTTTATCGGCTCAACTACTGGATCGATAGTCATGTCGTTTGTCTACTATAGCAATGTATTATACAATATTCATAACAATATGGCGGTAATGGTCATCATTGCGCTTATACTCATCATTATTTATCAGTTTTTATATAGAGAAAAGACGGCTTAGTGAAAGTGTTCTGCCGAAACGACAACCCGGATAATACAGGTAAGATTCTTATCTGTATTATCCGGGTTGTTATATATATGAAAAATATTAAATAAAGTATTGACTTTAATATAGCAACTTGTTAAGATATAAAAGTCGCAAAAACAAGCGACACCAACGATTAAGCGTTTGAAAACCAAATTGAAAAAGTGTAAAAAAGACTATTGAAACTTTGTTCTCAAACATTTAATATTAATTGAGTAAGAACGGCGCACGAAACATTTCGAATAAGAAATAGCGAGTGTAAAACTTCTTCAAAATAAAGCTTGCAAACAAGAAAGAAACGTGTTAAAATTTTATCTTGTAGCAACAAAAAATGAACATTGAAAACTGAATGACAATATGTCAACGTTAATTCCAATAATTTGAGTGATTAAGTTCACTCCCAAGAGTGATTGCCTCAAGCAATCAAAGAGCTTTATCAAGCAATCTATTATGGAGAGTTTGATCCTGGCTCAGGATGAACGCTGGCGGCGTGCCTAATACATGCAAGTCGAGCGAACAGACGAGAGTGCTTGCACTCTCTGA
>NZ_JASJES010000007.1:0-118264 GCF_030067655.1 Macrococcus sp. S115
GACTGAGAATCGCCAGATTCGATTGAAATCTAGAAAATGAATAGGGACAGCGAGTTGAAACTGGATATCATATTCTTTCATTTGTCTGGTGACGATGGCAGAGAGGTCACACCTGTTCCCATACCGAACACAGAAGTTAAGCTCTCTAGCGCCGATGGTAGTTGGTCTTACGATCCGCGAGAGTAGGACGTTGCCGGGCAATATACCCAGGAGGATTAGCTCAGCTGGGAGAGCATCTGCCTTACAAGCAGAGGGTCGGCGGTTCGAGCCCGTCATCCTCCACCATTTAATATTATGCCGGAATAGCTCAACTGGTAGAGCAACTGACTTGTAATCAGTAGGTTGAGGGTTCAAGTCCTTTTTCCGGCACCATTTCTAGAGCCATTAGCTCAGTTGGTAGAGCATTTGACTTTTAATCAAAGGGTCAGAGGTTCGAATCCTCTATGGCTCACCATTTTAATAATTTTATATGCGGGTGTGGCGGAATTGGCAGACGCACTAGACTTAGGATCTAGCGCCTTTGGCGTGGGGGTTCGACTCCCTTCACCCGCACCATTTTTGCGAAAGTAGTTCAGTGGTAGAATACAACCTTGCCAAGGTTGGGGTCGCGGGTTCGAATCCCGTCTTTCGCTCCATTATTAAATTTTGAATGCCGGGGTGGCGGAACTGGCAGACGCACAGGACTTAAAATCCTGCGGTAAGTGATTACCGTACCGGTTCGATTCCGGTCCTCGGCACCATTTAATTTTTAATATGCGCCCGTAGCTCAATTGGATAGAGCGTTTGACTACGGATCAAAAGGTTAGGGGTTCGACTCCTCTCGGGCGCGCCATTTTTATTAGCTACGGGAAGTAGCTCAGCTTGGTAGAGCACTTGGTTTGGGACCAAGGGGTCGCAGGTTCGAATCCTGTCTTCCCGACTCGCTTTACATATATGGGGGCTTAGCTCAGCTGGGAGAGCGCCTGCTTTGCACGCAGGAGGTCAGCGGTTCGATCCCGCTAGTCTCCACCATAAACTTAATTATTATTTCGGCGGCGTAGCTCAGCTGGCTAGAGCGTACGGTTCATACCCGTGAGGTCGGGGGTTCGATCCCCTCTGCCGCCACTATTTATTTTAATAAGTGTTTACCTTTGGATTTAGGACCTTTAGCTCAGTTGGTTAGAGCAAACGGCTCATAACCGTTTGGTCGCAGGTTCGAGTCCTGCAAGGTCCACTTTATATATGGAGGAATACCCAAGTCCGGCTGAAGGGATCGGTCTTGAAAACCGACAGGGGCTTAACGGCTCGCGGGGGTTCGAATCCCTCTTCCTCCGCCATTATTTTTTACTTCAGCACTCAATAAAATATGGTTTTCAATTTATTTATTATTATCGCGGGATGGAGCAGTCTGGTAGCTCGTCGGGCTCATAACCCGAAGGTCGGTGGTTCAAATCCGCCTCCCGCAATTATTAGTGGTCCCGTGGTGTAGCGGTTAACATGCCTGCCTGTCACGCAGGAGATCGCGGGTTCGATTCCCGTCGGGACCGCCATGTATGGCTCAGTAGCTCAGTCGGTAGAGCAAAGGATTGAAAATCCTTGTGTCGGCGGTTCGATTCCGTCCTGAGCCATCTTTTTATTTTGTATTATGCCGGAATAGCTCAACTGGTAGAGCAACTGACTTGTAATCAGTAGGTTGAGGGTTCAAGTCCTTTTTCCGGCACCATTCCATCTGGAGGGGTAGCGAAGTGGCTAAACGCGGCGGACTGTAAATCCGCTCCTTCGGGTTCGGCAGTTCGAATCTGCCCCCCTCCACCATTTGATTCATACATATGCTATAATATTAATATAGGGGCATAGTTCAACGGTAGAATAGAGGTCTCCAAAACCTTTGGTGTGGGTTCGATTCCTACTGCCCCTGCCATGGCGATTGTGGCGAAGTGGTTAACGCATCGGATTGTGGTTCCGACACTCGTGGGTTCGATTCCCATCAGTCGCCCTTTATTATTAATGGGCTATAGCCAAGCGGTAAGGCAACGGACTTTGACTCCGTCACTCGTTGGTTCGAATCCAGCTAGCCCAGTTAAAGGCGCCATAGCCAAGTGGTAAGGCCGAGGTCTGCAAAACCTCTATCACCGGTTCAAATCCGGTTGGCGCCTCCATCTTTACTAATTTTATATTGCGGGAGTATTTCAACTTTTAGAATACAGATCTTCCTGATCTGAGGTGTAGGTGTAAGTCCTACCTTCCGCTCCATTTATAGTTACCATAGGGTAGCTTATTTTTTTCTTACACACTGTCATTGACTATCCTGGTAATTAGCACTATACTTAGTTTGCTACAATTAATTTAATATTTAGCCACCGTGGCGGAATTGGCAGACGCGCCGGACTCAAAATCCGGTTCCTCACGGAGTGTCGGTTCGACCCCGACCGGTGGTATACTAAAGCCTCTAAACATTGCGTTTAGAGGCTTTTATTTATGATACGTTCATATGTCTGTTCGGTTATTTGAGTGAAGTGATTCGATGGGATTGATTCAATCATATCCATCGCCTTAATAATGTAATCACATGCGCTTTTATCATTACCTAATCGCTCTTCATTTAAAGCAAGATATGTGTATTTCTGTGCATGTATACTTACGTCCGCAAGCGCCATAAATTTTGTATCAGCGTCATCGCTTTTCAAAATGGAAATTGCGCTCTCGTATTGTTGTAAGTTATAAAGTGCAATTGCTTTATATAAGCTCCAGAAGTCCTCGAAGTTATCGCTTACTTGCTGCTGATACTGATCGTGCTTTAACAGTGTATCTCTTTGATCCAGTAGGTATAACAGCTTATGATATTCCTCGTTAAAGAAGTAATAGATGATATCTGTTGTAAATATATCGAAGTTTGTCTGAAAATCATCTGGATTTAACAGCTTTATATTATCAAATTTTTTATATGTGTCTCTATAGTGTGTTTCATCCTGATTCAATATATACATGACGCACAATGATTTATATATTGGTGTCAGATGTTTGTAAGTCTTGTTCTCTATACATTTTTCTTCAGCAAGCTTAAAGTATTTAATACAGTCATCAATATCGTAGTTCTGATAGCAGAACGTTCCGATTGATACGAGTAAGTTAGGGATGATATTTGGATTTGTAACAGATAGGTCATCTTTATAATTTTCATAAGTTGTAATCGCATGCTGCAATGCTTTATCGTAATCCCTTACAAGATAATATATGCTTGCGTAATCTTTTTCAACCTCTATTAATTCATTTATATCATCATTATCAGCATAGATTGATTTCGCTTTATTCATATATTTCACAGCATTATCAATATCATTAATGCGTGCTTTCGTATATGCATAATGCTTAAATATGAAGGCACCCTTTCTGTTATGCTGTATGTCATTAATAACAGGGGATAGGATTCCATCAATTTCTTTCTGATAAGAAATATTCGGTACTTTTAATATCTGTTGAATTTCGTTATAAATTAGGAGCTTTAATAAGAAAGTAAATATGCAGCATTAATAAGCTAGAGGTCATTACTTCACTAAATATTCGTTGCTTCTTTAATTCCAAAAAAATCTCAATGCAACGTAATGTGCATTGAGATTTTTTTAGATTTCTTTTTGGTTTTCAATAATTTTATTTACGATACCGTATTCTTTTGCTTCTTCTGTATTTAACCAGTAGTCACGGCCTGTATGCTGCTCGACTTCTTCTACAGATTTACCAGTTTCACGTGCGATTAATTCATTTAACTTTTGGCGTGTACGGATAATTTCTTTCGCTGTAATCTCCATATTTGACGCTTGTCCTTGAGTGCCCCCACTTGGCTGATGGATCATAAAGCGTGTATTTGGCAATGCGTAACGATTTTCTTTCTTACCTGATAAGTAAATTAATACGCCCGCACTCACTACCCAACCTGCACCAATAATCTTCACTTCTGATTCGATGAAATTAATCATATCGTGAATTAAATAACCAGAGTCTACATGTCCACCAGGAGATGAGATGATTAATTTAATTGGTTCATGATTGATTGAATCTAAAAGTAATAATTGATTGACAACTTCTTTCGCTGATTTGTCATCAATACCTCCAGAGATTAGGATTGTTCTTGATTCTATCATTTTTTCTATCATTAGATCTTTGTTTTCGTTTGGCATAATAAGCCTCCTATATGCTTGTTATTTTTATTTTATTGGTTTGGTCAATTTAAGTCAAACATAATACTCACGGATTTATAAGATTATAATTGTGTTATATTTTTCAAAAATTTATTGCTTTTAAGTAATGAAGTATGTTAAAAATATAATCAATACGAAAAAGGGTAGGTGTAACAATGAGGTTAACTCCAAAACAGTTTTTTATGAATATTCTTAATGGTATGGCGGCGGGTATTGTCGTTGCACTTGTACCGAATGCGATGCTTGGTGAATTGTTTAAGTATCTCGCTCAATATAATGATATTTTTATAAATTTAGGACACTTGCTGATGGTGTTCCAGTTTACGCTAAGCTTACTTGCTGGTATTACAATTGGTGCTCAGTTTAAGTTCAGTGCACTGCAGACAGCGATACTCTCAGGAGCATCGATGCTCGGTTCTGGTGCTGTTCAGTTTAATGGCAAAGGTTTTCAGTTCGTCGGTATTGGTGACTTGATTAATATGATGCTGACGATTGCTATCAGTGCAGCGATATTAATCTATGCCGGCAACAAGATGGGTAGTTTAAATATTGTATTTTTACCGTTACTTGCTGGAATTCTGCCTGGCTTCATTGGTACGCTGACTTTACCTTACGTAAAGCACGTTACGGGAGCGATTGGTCAGATGATTGAACGCTTCACAGAACTGAATCCATTGATGATGTGTATATTGATCGGTATTACATTCAGTTTACTGATGGCAACACCTATTTCTCTTGTGGCTATTGCTACTGTGATTAGTCTTTCAGGACTAGGAAGCGGGGCAGCGAATCTCGGAATTGTAGCATGTTGCTACACGTTTATCTTCGGTTCATTAAAGGTGAATGATCGCGGAACGGTACTGACTTTAATTATTGGTGCTGCGAAGATGATGATGCCTGTATACTTCAAGAACCCTTTAATTGCTTTACCGCTCTTTATTAACGGGATTGTGGCTGGACTATGTGCATATTTCTTTAATGTTCAAGGTACGCCGATGAGTGCAGGTTTCGGATATACAGGGCTCGTTGGTCCAATTAATGCGCTGAAGTTCATGGAAGGAAGTTTCGCTGCAAATATACTCAGCCTGCTTCTCGCATACGTGATTATTCCATTGCCGATCGCATTTGTTACACATATCGTTCTAAAGAAAGTTATGCCGAAATATCAGGATAGCTTGTATAAGTTTACGCCACAGCAGTAGATTGTTTTAGATATTGATATCATGACAAAGAAATAACCCATGTGCAATGAAGATATGCAATCTTCGTAGCGCATGGGTTTATTTTTATATAAATTTATTTCGGTTGTTTTGGATAATTATTCAGGAATCGTTCAAGTCTTACACAGGCTTCTTTAATTTCTTCCATTGTTGATGCGAAAGACAGACGGATATGACCTTCTCCGTATTTAGAGAAAGCACTGCCAGGAACAACTGCAAGACGTTCGGATTCTAGTAAGTCTGTAGCAAACTGATATGAGTCTGAATTATAGGCAGAGATATCCGGGAAGATATAGAAAGCACCTTGGGGTTTTTCTACGGGTAATCCCATCTGGGTTAATTTGTCATAAAGATAGTCTCTACGCTCTTTATACGCTTTATTCATTGATATGATCTCTTTATTATCATGTGTGAACGCGCTAAGCGCCCCGTACTGACTTGGTGTTGCTACACAGATAGAGTTGTATAGATGAACGCTTGTAACGTGTTTAATGAGTTCAGGCGTAGATACAACATAGCCGACACGTGCGCCAGTGATTGCATGTGATTTCGATAACCCATTGATAACAAATAATCGATCACGAACACTGTCAAATTCGATAAATGAATGATGTTCTACATCATATATATTCTCTGAATAAATTTCATCTGTCACGATAAAGATATCTTCATCTTTCAGCACATCTACAAGACCTTTAATCTGGTCATACGTCAATGTCTTTCCGGTTGGATTTGTCGGATAGTTAAAAAGAATCGCTTTCGTATCTTTAGTGATTGCTCTTTTGACCGCTTCTGGTGTCGGAATTAAATGTGTATCGCGCGTGTCAATGTTCACGACTTTAGCACCGAGCAACTTCAGAATTGGTTCATATCCAAGATAACTTGGAGAAGGAATAATCACCTCATCTCCTGGATTAATGATGCTTCTAAAAATATCATCTATTGCTTCTGATCCTCCGTTTGTTACGACAATCTGATGCTCAGCATCATAGTCAACGTTGAAGTCAAGTTTTAACTTATCACTGATAGCCTGACGCAGTTCAATAAGACCACGGTTATGTGTATAGCGCAGTTTATTGTCATTGATTGCTTCAATCATCGCATCTTTAATATATTGTGGTGCGTCGAAACCGGACTGACCGAGCGTTAAATCAACAGCATCATGTAGACCTGCTACTTTATTTGCGAATTCTCTTGTCCCTGGAATGGTTACTTCTAAGATATTGTTGTTTAATGTTGGCATATGTTTCACTCTTTCGTTAGTTTGTTCTATAAATTGTACAGTAATGATTATAAAGAATCAAAAAAATAAAAATTATTAGAACATTTGTAAAAATAAAAATCTTGTATAATTATTCTATATAATGTATAATTCGATTATAACAGAAAGGGGTACTCATATGAAAATAAGAAATGTCATGCAATTAACATTCGTGTTTATAGTATTACTATCCGTTTTTCCTTTTTCTACAGCGCGTAGTGCGACAGACCAATATGATGTGGTTAAGAAGAATGGAGTACTACGTGTGGGTCTGTCAGCAGATTACGCACCCTATGAATTCGAAAAGACAAAGAATGGTAAGCGAGTATATGCAGGGATTGATATAGAGCTCTCCAAAAAACTTGCCAAAGATTTAGGTGTGGAGCTCAAAATCGTCAATATGCAGTTTGATAGCTTGCTAGGGGCACTTAAAACAGGAAAGATTGATATGATTGCTTCGGGTATGAGTCCAACGCCTGAGCGTAAGAAAGAAGTAGATTTTACAGACTACTATATGCATGTACAGCAACGTATGATTATACAAAAGAAAGATAAAGATAAATTAAAGGCGATAGAAGATTTTACTGGTAAAGCGATCGGTGTACAGAAACAGACGACACAAGAAGAGCTAGCTAAGAAAGAAATACCAGAAGCAGAGGTGCAGTCATTAACACGTGTTCCAGAAATAATCATGTCGCTCAATACAGGAAAGATTGATGGTGTGATATTAGAGGGCCCAGTAGGAGAGGCGTATCTTTCTCAAAATAAAACCTTAGCATTCTCAGAGTTGCAGTTTGCAGATGCTGAAAAAGGAACAGCGATTGCTATTCCCAAAAATTCACCGAAACTGTTAAGTGAATTAAATAAACATATAAAGGAAGTAAATGATAAGAATTTAATTCAGGATTATAAAGATAAAGCAAATCAGGAGATGTTTGATGATGGCTCATTCTTTAGTAAATATGGAACATTCTTTATCCAGGGGATTGGTGGAACGATTGTTATTTCATTAATTGGTGTACTTCTTGGTTCATTATTTGGAGGTATCCTGGCATTTATGAAACTAAGCAAGAATATTATTGCCAGAACGATATCATGGATCTATATCGAGTTTATTCGTGGAACACCGTTACTCGTCCAAGTATTCTTGGTGTACTTCGGTACGACAGCAGTACTCGGCATCGATCTTTCAGCATTCATCTGCGGTGCGATTGCACTTGTGATCAACTGTGCAGCATATATAGCTGAGATTATTCGTGCAGGGATTAAAGCAGTGGACAAAGGACAGATGGAAGCGGCACGTTCACTTGGATTAAGCAATTCGCAGGCGATGAACAAAGTCATTATGCCACAAGCAATCAAGAAGATATTGCCAGCACTTGGTAATGAATTTATTACTGTGATTAAAGAGTCATCTATCGTTTCGGTGATCGGGGTATCTGAACTGATGTTCAATGCTCAAGTGGTTCAAGGTGCATCGTTTGATCCATTTACACCGTTATTGATAGCAGCAGTTGTGTACTTTATACTGACATTCGGATTGTCGCGTGTGATGAATGTCTTTGAAAGGAGGATGAGTGTAAGTGATTAGTGTGAATAAGCTATATAAAAGTTTTGGAGAAGTTGAAGTGTTAAAAGGCATTGACCTTGAAGTAAGTACCGGTGAGGTTGTTGCAATCATCGGACCTTCTGGAAGCGGAAAGTCAACATTATTACGTTGTTTGAACTTGCTTGAAACCCCAACGAGCGGAGAAATTATCTTCGAAGGCAATCAGCTTACAGCGAAAGGGACAAACATCAATAAACTAAGGCAGAAGATGGGGATGGTATTTCAGAGCTTTAACCTTTTTCCCCATAAGACGGTTATTGAGAATCTAATGCTTGCACCTTCCTTGCTTAATAAAGGAGATAAATCTGGGTTAAAGGCAACAGCTCTGGAATTGCTTGATAAAGTTGGATTACAGGATAGAGCAGAACATTATCCGTCGCAGCTTTCAGGTGGGCAGAAGCAGCGTGTTGCAATTGCACGTGCACTGGCGATGAACCCTGATGTGATGCTCTTTGATGAACCAACATCAGCACTGGATCCAGAAGTAGTAGGAGATGTACTGCAAGTTATGAAGAAGCTTGCACTTGAAGGGATGACGATGGTCGTTGTAACACATGAGATGGGTTTTGCCAGAGAAGTAGCAGATCGTGTCATCTTTATGGATAAAGGAGTGGTGCAAGAGGAAGGACCGCCTTCTGAACTTTTTACAAACCCTAAGCATGAAAGAACAAAGAGCTTTTTATCTAAAGTATTGTAAGCGTGTGGGATATCCACATGCTTTTTTGTGTTAAACTATAAATGTTTAGGAGGTGTACGATGAACGAACAGTTAAAACAGGAGATTATCGCATATAGTAAGACGGTCGGCATTGATGCGATTGGCTTTACGACGGCAGATCCTTTCCATGAACTGCGACCGAAACTAGAATCTTATTACAACTCAGGCTATGCATCAGGATTTGAGAAAGGTTCTATTGAAGAGCGCATTGACCCGAAGCTATCATTACCAGAGGCACAGTCCATCATCGCGATTGCAGTAGGTTATCCGAATAAGTTACCGAACGCACCTAAAAGCATGCGCGGGGCGCGTCGTGGGATATTCGCACGGGCGTCGTGGGGTATAGATTATCATACACTTCTAAATCGACGCTTATCATTGCTTGAATCATTTATATTAGAACGTGTGCCTGATGCGAAAGTAATGAATATGGTGGATACGGGTGTGCTAAGTGATCGTGCAGTCGCAGAGCGTGCGGGACTTGGATACGCAGCGAAGAATGGCTTTATATTAAATAAGACACTTGGGACTTGGACCTATTTAGGAGAGATGCTGATTTCTATTCCGTTTACACCTGACCATCCGGTTATCGATTCATGCCTCGACTGTACGATATGTATCGATCGATGCCCTACAGGTGCGCTGCTTGGTGATGGACAACTCGATTCCAATAAATGTATCAGTTTCTTAACGCAGACGAAAGGATTTATGCCGGATGAATACCGGGGGAAGATTGGTAACAGGTTATACGGTTGTGATACATGTCAGCAAGTATGTCCTAAAAATCGTGGCATCAATACGACGCATGATGATATTGAACTGGAACCACAAACTTTAAAGCCATTACTTGTGCCGCTTTTAAAGATGAATAACAAACAGTTTAAGAATGAATATGGTCATCTTGCTGGTGCATGGCGTGGTAAGAAGCCGATTCAGCGTAATGCTATCTTAGCACTTGCGCACTTCAAGGAAATAGATGCCATTGATGACCTGAAAGAGGTCGCGGAAAATGATGTGCGACCAGAAATTAAAGGGACCGCATACTGGGCACTTGGACAAATTAGTATGTCTACCCATGATTATTTAAGAGAAAGATATACGCAGGAAACAGATAATGATGTTAAAATAGAAATATTAAAAAGTTTAGGAAGTGTAGAATAGATGTCATCAATCAATATCGTATTATATCAACCAGAAATACCAGCAAATACAGGAAATATCGCGCGTAGTTGCGCAGCTACAGATACAGATCTGCATTTAATTCGACCGTTAGGGTTCTCGACCGACGACAAGATGTTGCGTCGCGCAGGTTTAGATTACTGGAAATTTGTCAATATTACGTACTATGACAGTATCGAAGAATTCTTTGAGAAGAATAAAGGACATTACTATTTACTGACGAAGTTCGGTAAGAAACCACATACAACATTTGATTACAGCAACACAGATGAGAAACATTACTTTATATTTGGTAAAGAAACGACAGGACTCCCTGACTGGGTAAAGGAAAAATATATGGATACAGCGCTTCGTATACCGATGAACGATAATGTACGTTCACTTAATCTGTCGAATACAGCAGCGATTTTAATATATGAGGCATTGCGTCAGCAGAACTATCCAGGATTAAAATAATTCGGAGGTGCACTATGGATACAATCGATTTACTACTCAATCATCGTTCAATACGCAAATTTAAGGATGAACCTTTATCCCAAGAACAAATTAAGACATTAGTAACTGCAGCACAGCATGCATCGACTTCAAGCTACGTTCAAAGCTACTCAATTATAGGAGTAACAGACCCTGAGCTAAAGGCACAGCTAAGGGCAGTTAGCACTCAGAGCTATGTCGAACATAACGGTCACCTGTTTGTGTTTGTCGTAGACTTTAATCGTCATCATCATCTTGGACAGCATTTTAATACGAGCGTCGATGATTACTTTGGAACAACGGAATCATTAATTGTAGGGACGGTAGATGCCGCACTTGCAGCTCAGAATATGGCAGTAGCAGCAGAAAGTATGGGTTTAGGGATATGTTATATCGGTTCATTAAGAAACGATATAGCGCGTGTGAGTGAATTGCTGAATTTACCGGAGTATACGTATCCGTTATTTGGTATGGTAGCAGGGGTGCCGGATCAGGCAGGCAGCCAGAAAGAACGTCTGCCATTTGACGTCGTTTATCACGAAAACAAATATCAGCCATTTGATTTCAATGATTATAAAGATTATGATGCGCGTGTGAGTGCGTATTATAAAGAAAGAACGAACGGTGAGAGAGATGATGCCTGGAGTGCGCAAGTCATTGGTATGTTAAAGGGTAAACCGAGACTTGATGTCGATGAGGTATTAAAGTCAAAAAGGTTTTTAAAACAATAAAAAAAGCAGCCGAGGCTGCTTTTTACTTGTCTAGATCTTCTTCTTTTAAACCGTAACTAGATTCACGGCCAGCTGTTAAGATAGCAGTTAAGAACGCGATACATACCATACCGATTAATAAAGTATTCATTGGTACTCCCCCTAAATAACATTAATATACACATTATAACCTAAAGTTCGAATAAATTAAACATTATTTCTAACCGCCCTTTATAAATTATAAGGTTATGTATGCTAATTTTAGGGTAAGAGTAAAAGTAATCATGTATAATGAAAAAGAGATTAATTAGGAGGAAAACATCATGGCAATGAACTTTAAAGTATTTGAAGATAAATCAACAGCAGCAAATTATGTGGCAGACTTATTCCGTAAACAGATGAACAATAACCCAACTTCTATTATTGCAACAGCATTAGGCAATGAGGCTGATGCTGTACTTGCAGAACTTTCTGCGGATGTGGCAAAGACACCAGTAGATATGAGCCAGATTCACATCTTTGATTATGACAAGAAACAAGCAGAATATTTAAATATCGGTATTGTGGAAAGTCAGTATCATAAAGGTGGTAAAGGAAGTATTATGTCTTTGATCGATGAAGAAGCAAAGACTAAAGAGAATAAAGGAAAACTGACAACCTTATTTGCATCTGTAACAAGCAGTGGAGCAGTAGGCTATAAGGAGCTGGATCAAGACGATGACAAAGGTTTACGTGCCGCACGTGAAGTTGTTCTTATCTTAACAGGTCGTGATAAAGCGGATATAGTTCGTAATCTTTATAAAACTGAAGCAGGTGGACGTTTCGAAGCGGCTAATCTTAAGACGCATCGAATGGTGAACGTTATTATGGATAAAGAAGCAGCACAAGGTTTGCCAGAAGACGTGCGTGAATATTTCTATCAAATGTATAGCTAATTGAAGTAAAGGCCCGGATGAGGGTCTTTTTTTGTTGAGTGATGTTGAAGGAGTAGATGTGAATGTCCGAATAGTAGCCATTCGCAGGTGAAATTTAGTCCGGGTGTCCAAAAAAGTGACACTCGCGGGTGAAATTTGGTACGAGTGACCGAAAAAGTGACACTCGGGGTCCATAATTAGTCCGGGTGTCCAAAAAAGTGACACTCGCGCACCAAATTTAGTACGAGTGACCAAAAAAGTGACACTCATTATTTTTCTCTTTTAATGCTTAACTGAAATGGCTGCTTAATCTCTTGTTTATCCCAATACCTCCTTAAATTTCGTTCGCTCATCAGTCCACCGAACCAGTCATAGAGTAGTGCTGTCGTTATTACTATATTCGGAAACAGTATTGGCAGATCTTCGAAGCTTGCCTCGATAATCTCACGACTTGAAAATGTCGTCTTACAATACGTACATTGAAACTTCCGAGAAGATTGTTTGATTAATTCGTGATAACAACTCGGACAGTATGCGCCTTTGTCAACTTCGTGATATCGTATTTCTAATGGTCTATCAAAGTCATTTGGTTTTCTCATTTGAATAAGCTCAGCCGCAACGACCTGATTATAAAACTTTGGTCTCTCTATAGAATTAAAGAATGCTTTATAATTATGCATCGTTAAATAGTGATCGTGATGTTTAGAATAAATCATCTGATTTTTATTCGTAAAAAACGGCATGACAATAATGTTGTCGACTTTAAATTCAAATACAGAGCACATAAGCTTCTTTATCTTCTCAATCTGATTATTCAAGGAATGAAACACTTCGCCATTAGCGAGATAATAAAGCACACCATCATAGGTCAAATCAAAGTTAAAGTATTTCACTTCAAAAATATATAAAGTATTTTCGATAATTAAGATAGAATCAATCTGAAATTGGGTATAATTAATAGTATAGTTTAAATCAGTTAAATAAATACATGAGTCATTACTGAAGTGTTCATGTATCAATTTATCAGCTATTACTTCACCGATATAGCCGAGTTCCTTCTTTTCAAGGTCACGTACATTGGTGTCACTGAAATGATATCTGTGTTTAAGGTGCATAAAGCTGTAGACTTGTTGTGAGGGGATTCTTACGATGTATTGCATGAGGATTCTCCTTATAGTTTGGTATCAGATTATATTATAGTTAACAAATATTAACTTTTAGTTAAAGGAGTGTTAAATTATGTCAACTCATCGCTATGAAGATCAGGAAAATGAAATGGTTACTAACTTTGAAGATGTCGTAGAGCTCGGTAAAGAGATGGAACAAATATCAGAACAGAACGCCGAAAATCATGAAGAAAAGCAAGATGACGAAGCGTAATTAAGAATCAGAATACATGATATGTATTCTGATTTTTTTGTTAATTATTAATGAATGAAAGCGTTATTTAATGTAAAATATAAGTATAAAAGAGATAAGGGGAGAATAACATGTCATTTAGAATTGAACACGATACATTTGGAGAAATTGAAGTACCTGCAGATAAGTTCTGGGGTGCCCAGACACAGCGTAGTAAACAGAACTTTCCAGTAGGTAAAGAACAGATGCCAATTGAAGTGGTATATGGCTTTGCACATTTAAAGAAAGCGGCAGCAATTGTAAACAAAGGATTAGGGAAATTATCAGATGCTAAGAGTGACGCTATCGTTAAAGCATGTGATGATGTATTGAGCGGGAAATTAGATGCACACTTCCCATTAGTTGTCTGGCAGACAGGTAGTGGTACACAAAGCAATATGAACGTTAACGAGGTTGTAGCATTTGTTGCGAACAATTATTTAAAGGAAGCTAGAAGCGATGAAACAGTTCACCCGAACGATGATGTTAATAAATCACAAAGCTCTAATGACACGTATCCGACAGCGATGCATGTTGCATTATTCCACGAAATTGAAGCTAAATTATTACCTTCTTTAAATACATTGCGTAACACTTTAAAAGAAAAAGAAGAAAAGTTCGCATCAATTATCAAGATTGGTCGTACGCATTTACAAGATGCAACACCTTTAACATTAGGACAAGAAGTTTCAGGTTGGCGCTTTATGTTAGATAAATGTGAGGAGCTACTCAATACTTCTAAGAAAGAATTATTAAACCTTGCGATTGGTGGCACTGCAGTTGGTACAGGAATTAATGCTCACCCTGAATTTGGTGACCGTGTTGCAAAACAAATTGGTGAACAAACAGGATATGACTTTATTTCATCTCCAAATAAGTTCCACGCACTAACTGCACATGATGAAGTAACGTTTGTTCACGGCGCATTAAAGGCGTTAGCAGCTGATTTAATGAAGATTGCAAATGACGTACGCTGGCTGTCATCAGGACCTCGTGCTGGTTTAGCTGAAATTTCTATTCCTGAAAACGAGCCAGGTTCTTCAATTATGCCAGGTAAAGTAAACCCGACGCAGTCTGAGATGTTAACGATGGTTGCGGTGCAAGTTATGGGGAACGATGCAGCGGTTGGTATTGCGGCAAGTCAAGGGAACTTCGAACTTAATGTATTTAAACCTGTGATTATGTATAACACGTTACAATCGATCTACTTATTAACGGATGGTATGCAATCATTTAATGATAATTGTGCTGTAGGCATCGAGCCGATTGAAGAGAATATTACGAAATATTTAAACGAATCTTTAATGTTAGTAACAGCATTGAACCCGCATATCGGATATGAGAAAGCAGCATATATTGCGAAGACTGCACATAAAGAAGGCCTAACATTAAAAGCATCTGCACTTAAGAGTGGTTATCTAACAGAAGAACAGTTTAACGAATGGATTAAACCAGAGGAAATGATTCATCCGAAATAAGAAGTGAAGGGCAGGTAATCATGAAGAGAATTGGATTAGTAGATATAGGATCAAATACAATCAGACTTGTAATCTTTGATTATTCAGTTGAAGCAGGATTACAGGAATTACAGAATATCAAGACGCCTGCACGACTGTATCAATATCTTGATGCAGATAAGGTAATGTCGGATAAAGGAATCGCTGTACTTTGTGATACGTTACAAAGCTTTCAGAAAGTTGCTGATAAGTTTAAAGTAGATGCACTTTACCCAGTAGCGACAGCAGCTGTACGTCAATCGTCTAATATTGAGGCAATTAGCGCACGCGTGAAGGAAGAAACTGCAATAGATGTGCGCATTATTACTGAACAGGAAGAAGCATTCTATGGCTACTATGCAGTGATTAATACACTGGACTATGCAGATGGTGTAACTGTAGATATCGGTGGGGGAAGTACAGAAGTAACTTATTTTGAAGATAAGGAACTTAAGTTTTCACATAGTTTTCCATTCGGTGTCGTAACGTTACAGAAACTGTTCTTTGACGGCAAGGAACATAATGATAAAGAAGCGATTAAAGCAGCGGGTGAATATATTAAGAATGAAATAGAAAGCTTAAAGTGGCTCGAAAAACGTAAATGTCCAATTATTGCAATTGGTGGTTCTGCGCGAAATATCGCACGTATTCACCAATCATTAACTGAATATCCGATTGCGGGTGTACATGGTTATGGTATGAAAGAGAAAGATCTTGAACTCGTATTTAAGACGTTAATTCATACCCCTAAAGACGAACTTGAAGACCTGGATGGCTTGAGTCGCGATCGTCAAGATATTATCGTACCATCTTGTGTGTTATTTAATACGCTGTTCGACGAAGTAGATGCGACGGAATTCATCTTTTCCCGTAAAGGATTACGTGAAGGTGTCATTATGAAAGTTCTTGAAAAAGAATACGTACTACCGTTTGATAAAGATAATGTATTTAAAGATTCATTACGTAACTTAGCGAGTGATTACAATATCAAGCACGATGAAGCAATGCAGCGTACCATGATTGCAGAGATGCTATATTACGAAATGGAAAAGCATGACTTGATCAAAGGAAATAAAAAGGACAAGACTTTCTTAAAGCATGCTGCGTACCTTTACTATTTAGGAAGCTATATCGATTCTGATGCAGCGAGCCAGCACACATATTATATTCTTTCAAACTCAAGTTTAAATGGTATCAGTCACAAAAATCGCGTGAAACTCGCTTTACTCTCCAGTTATAAGAATAAATCTTTACTGAAGTTCTATGAAGATGAAACGAAATGGTTTAACAGTGATGAGAAAGATGTCATCCAGATGCTTGGCAGCATTCTGAAGTTTTCACATGCATTAAATATCAGCAATACCAATATCGTCGAATCACTTTATTTTGAGAAGAATGACGATAAATATAATCTAATCATCGAATACAACGGAGATCCAATAGCTGAAGAATATCAGACAGAGAGACAGAAGAAACATATCGAAAAAATAATTAAATCTAAAATTAACCTCATATTTACAAAAGCTTTACATTAATTCGGTACAGTAGAATAGGCAGAATTATGAAAACATGAAAGTGGACGTGATGATGATGAAACAGAATTTAGATTTAGGGAATAAAGCATATTATAATAATCGCGAAGTGAGCTGGGTTGATTTTAACCGTAGAGTCATAGAAGAGGCATTTGATCAGAAGAACCCATTACTTGAACGTATTAAATTTTTAGCAATCGCCAGTTCAAACTTAGATGAATTTTTTATGGTTCGTGTGGGTGGCCTGAAAGATCAGGTAACGATGGGATTCAGTGAACCAGAGAATAAGACGCAGATGACACCGACAGAACAGCTGATTGCGATTGATAAGGCAAATAGAGATAATGTGAAGATGCAGTATGATCAATATCATGCGTTAATTCGTGATCTTGAAGGGTACAATGTGTACTTCAAATCGGTGGATGAATTATCACCAGAAAGTTATAGCATCATTGAAAAGAAGTTCAACTTCGAGATTCTTCCGACATTAACGCCGCTTGGAATTGATGCATACCGACCATTTCCAAAGTTATCTAATAAATCGTTAAACATATTTGTCGATGTAGTGACGGATAGTGGTGAGAAGAAATCAGCGATCGTCCAGATTCCAGCTTTACTTAACCGAATTATTGAATTGACAAATGGTGAAAAAACAGTATATGTTCTATTGGAAGATGTTATCACACATTTTATTCATAAGCTGTTTCACGGCTATCAAGTAACGCGTACATTTGCTTTCCGTATTACGCGTAACGCAGATCTAACAATTCATGAAGATGGAGCAGAGGATCTTCTGATTGAAATAGAGAAATTTCTTAAGAAGCGTAAAAGTGGTGCGGCTGTGCGTCTTGAGATTGATACGCGACAGGATATGTCAATCAATGCGTCATTTTTAAAGGATGAACTTGAAATTGAGGATCGTGATGTATATAAACTTGAAGGGCCACTAGATTTAACGATGTTATTCCAATTATCAGGAATGATAGAGAAACGCTACCCTCAACTTGCCTTTAAGCCATTTGAACCATGTCCGCCGAAGTATCTTGGAAATGGTGAGCTTTATGCTGAAGCTTTAAAGCGTGATATATTCTTTCATCATCCATATGAATCTTTCCAGCCGATTGTGGATTTTATTAAAGAAGCGTCTGAAGACCCGAATACATTGGCGATTAAACAGACGCTATACCGTGTATCAAGCGACTCACCGATTATTGATGCACTGAAAAATGCAGCTGAGGCGGGTAAACAAGTGACGGTGCTTGTTGAGCTGAAGGCACGTTTTGACGAAGAGAATAACGTACACTGGGCACGTATGCTTGAAGAAGCGGGATGTCACGTTATTTACGGTATGACACACCTTAAAACACACAGTAAAATTACGTTAGTCGTTAAGAAAGTAAATGATGAAATGGTATCATATGTTCATTTAGGAACAGGGAACTATAACGATAAAACAGCTAAAATCTATACAGATATGGGTATCATTACGACGAATAAAGAAATTGGAGAAGATGCGATGAACTTCTTCAATTACTTAAGTGGTTACTCTGAGAAACCGACTTATAAGCGATTACATGTTGCACCATTTGAGATTCGTGATGAATTTATTGAACATATCGATCGGGAGATTGAGTGTCAGAAACAGCACGGAAATGGACTGATCATTGCGAAGATGAACTCGTTAACGGATAAGACGGTAATTAAGAAGTTATATGAAGCGAGTAACGCCGGTGTTCAAGTAAAACTGATTATTCGAGGAATATGCTGCTTGAAACCAGGAATTCCTGGTGTAAGTGAGAACATTCGTGTCATCAGCATTGTAGGACGATTCCTTGAGCATTCAAGAATTTATTACTTCTATCATAATGGGGAAGAGAAGATGTACTTATCCTCAGCAGATATGATGACACGCAATATGATTAAACGTGTAGAAATCTTATTCCCAATTATTGATAGCAAGATTGTAGAGGAATTAAAAGATATATTAAATCTGCAGCTAGAAGATAATCAAAAAGCACGTGAGCAAGATTCAAATGGTATATATCATTATGTAAGGAATGATGCACGTGCGATTAATTCACAAGATGAATTGATATATCGAGCAGAGGAATTTAAACGTTCGTTTATCAGACCGAAAGAAGTCATGCATAAACCGATGATGAGTAAACGTGCAAAATTATTAGGGTTTGTGAAGAATAAACTAAAACGTAACTAAAGGTCGTGACAGAAGTGTTCTGGTTTTGTCGTAGTGGCAACTTTTGAAACGCCGTCAAAAGGTCGTGACACGAGCGTTTAGGCACGAAAAATAGGCAGGAAACTTATAAGTTTCCTGCCTATTTTTTCGTAACTTCTCTTTTTAATGAAATTCTGTAATAGTCTGTACGTCTCTTCTGTCTGTTTCACGCGGGGTCTTAATAGACTTTCCAACAGTGATTAGCATTGTTGGAACATAGCGCTCGTCGATATTGAACGATTCAATTAATTGTGTACGGTTAAATCCACCGATGGCACATGAGCCTAGATCGCGTAACGTTGCAAAGTTCATAATCTGCATTGCAGGGAATGTAGAGTTCATTACTGCTGCCTCATAAGCATAATGTTCATTTTGATACACATTGTTCACCTGACTTGCGAGACGTTCTTTAATCTCACTAGTCATGCGTCCTTTTTGGATATCTGGTGCGCAAATTTCATCGATATTCTTATTTGCCTCTTTATCACCTAAAATTACGATAACCGCACTTGCATCAACAATTTGCTGCTGGTTAAAGGCGATAGGAAGTAACTTCTGTTTACCTTCATCTGAGTGAAAAACCATAAACTTCCAATGTTGTAGATTCCATGCTGACGGTGCTTTATTTGCAGCGTCGAGTAAGTCTAGTATTTCATCCTGAGAAAGTTTGAACGCTGGATCGTATTGTTTCACTGCGCGGCGTGTCAGTAATTTCTCTTGTATATCTGTGGCTATCATTTTGATCCTCCTAAATATTGATATCTATATCATAGTGAATCACTATACGTTATGCAAAACTATTGCTCTAATGTTGCTGCAACAGTCTCACTGGTAAATGGATGTACAAACTCCAGTTTATAGCTTTCTAGCGCGAGTTGACGTAGGTGTGAATCACTGTATAGTGGGTCTCCGATAACGGGATGTCCGATTTCAGCAAGATGTACTCTAATCTGGTGTGTACGTCCTGTTTCAAGCTGCAGTTCGACATCTGCAGTACCGTCGCCATTCGCTTTAGAGCTTACGATATGTGTAACTGCTCGGTCGCCTGTTTGCGAAACACGGCGTTTATTTGGATGGAACTTGTCTTTACCGATTGGCATATCGATTGTCTGATTCTTCAATGGTAGGTGACTCTTAACTTTCGCACGATATGTACGCTTGATTAATCGTTCTTCTAGCATACGGTCTAGTATCTTTTTGATAAATGGATTTTTAGCGACAAGTAATAAGCCGACAGTTTCCTGGTCGAGACGATGTATCGGTTCCACATATTCTGAATCGAGTGTATAAATTGCGTGGTTTAACAACGTATTTGACTCACTCATATCATTTGGATGTGTCTTAACACCCTTTGGTTTAACGAGTATCGCTAAATAATCATCTTCATATTTCACTTCGCACATGCGATAGCTTGATTTATAATTGCTCTTTTCTTCTGCAACAGGTAAGTAAAGTTCATCTCCAGTACTTAACGTATCGCGAAATGTAGCAGCTGCACCATTTATCGTAATTGCTTTAGACATACGTAGCTCATGTGTCGGCTTCTTTGGTATTTGTAAATGTTTAAGCAATGCCTCTATCGTCATATTATTCCATTCTTCTATTACACGTAATTTCATATATTTTCTCCTATTCACTTTTATCGTTTATAATAATAGGGTATAAATTATAGACTAATAAAATGATTTGTCTATTTATTATTATAGAGCAAATAGAGGAGAATATACATGACAGAAGAAATAAACTTAGATAAGTTTAATAAATCAATCGAGGCGCGACAGATGACCAGAGATGATATCGACGAAATTATCTCCTTACAAAACATATGCTTCCCGGGGATGGAACCGTGGAAGAAAGAGCATCTTGAGTCCCATATTAATTTATTTCCACGCGGACAGATGGTTATTGAGTATGATGGTAAAATTATCGGAAGTTGTTCAAGTTTAATCATTAATTTCGATGAGTATGATGATCGTCATACGTGGGATAGTATTACAGATAATGGTTATATTACGAACCACAATGACCACGGGCATAACTTATATGGTATAGAAGTGATGGTTCATCCTGATTATCGTGGGATGAGAGTGGGTCAACGTCTTTATGAGGCACGTCGAGAAATCGCTTATGAATTGAATTTAAAATCAATCATTATTGGTGGACGCATTCCAAATTATCACAAATATCAGGATGAACTCACACCAAGAGAATATGTTAACGATGTGATGAAGCATAAGATTAAAGACCCAGTATTGACATTCCAGTATATGAATGGATTTACTTTAATGCGTATCAACCCAAATTATCTAAAGGATGATGTGAATTCAAGTAAGTATGCAACATTAATGGAATGGAACAACCCGGATTACGTTGCTAAATCAAACATTCACTTTAAGACAAGTGACCCTGTCCGTATTTGTACGGTTAACTATATGATGCGTAAAATTGATTCGTTTGAAGAGTTTGCAAACCAGATTGAATACTTTGTTGATGTGGCATATGATGCTGAAAGTGACTTCGTTGTATTCCCTGAATTACTTACGACACAACTGATGAGTTTTGATGAGAAACGTAATCCAGCAGAATCCATTCGTCAACTTACGAAATATACTGAACAGTATATTGAGATGTTTAATGAATTTGCCGTACGTTACAATATTAATATTATTGGTGGTAGTCACTTCGTTGAAGAAGAGGATGAAATCTACAACATTTCATACTTATTCCGTCGTGACGGTTCAATTGAGAAACAGTACAAGATTCACGTTACACCAAATGAACGTAGATGGTGGGGGATTTCTCCAGGCAATGACGTAGAAGTATTTGATACAGATTGTGGTAAGATTGCGATTCAGATTTGTTATGATTCTGAGTTTCCTGAGATGGCGCGTATTGCTACAGAGAAAGGTGCTAAGATTATCTTCACTCCATTCTCAACTGAAGACAGACAAAGTTATTTACGCGTGAAGTATTGTTCGATGGCACGCGCGATTGAAAATCAGATCTACACAGTAACAAGTGGAACGTGCGGGAATTTACCACAAACTGAAAACATGGATATCCAGTATTCAGGTTCGGGTATTTATTCACCAAGTGACTTTGGCTTTGCAAGAGATGGTATTGTAGGTGAAACAGGTGAGAACGTAGAAATGGTTGTTATTGGTGATATTGACCTTGAAGTATTACGCCGTGGACGAGAGAATGGAACAGTAAGACAATTACGCGATAGACGACATGATTTATACAACGTTGAATATAAAAAATAGGTGATATGATGCAGAACAGTACAGCTTTACTGAAAGAAATCGCGGAATTTTTAAATGAAGAGACAGATATATATTCAATGATGAATGGTGCCTTGAACAGACTTGTTCAAGGGACCAATTTTTCTACTGGATGGATATTTTTCATCGATGATGATGGCAAACATACACTCGTATCTGATTATAAGCTCCCACAAGCACTGAAGATGGAGTCATGTCGCTATATGACAGAAGGCCCATGCTGGTGCGTATCACGTTATCATCAGAAGAAATTAACGAAAGCTTCGAACATCATCACTTGTTCTCGAATTGTAAAAGCAAATAAAAAATATAGTGATATGACAGATGATATTACACACCACGCGACCGTTCCTTTACAATCTGGAGAAGAACGTTTCGGATTGCTTAACGTTGCCACGCCTTTTACAAAAGTATATTCAGATGAAGACTTAGCATTGCTTGAATCCGTGGCTTTTCAAATCGGTAGCGCGATTAAGCGTATCTATCTTACAGCAAGAGAACGAGAGAATGCACTACAGGAAGAAAGAACTCGACTTGCACGAGACTTGCATGACTCAGTGAATCAAATGCTCTTTTCACTGAAACTTACAGCACATGCAGCTGAAAGTATGACTGATGATGAACGTGCAAAGACAGCATTTCAGATTATCGAGAAGACAAGCCAGGATGCAGTAAGTGAGATGCGCGCATTAATCTGGCAGTTGAAACCTTTAGGGCTTGAGCATGGATTTGTTGAAGCAGTGCAGAACTATGGCAACATACTCGGCCTCGATGTAACGATTGAAGTGGAAGGGTTCATCAATTTAGAGAATAAAATTGAAAACAGTGCATTTCGAATCGTTCAAGAAGCGCTGAATAACGTGAAGAAGCACGCAGAAACAGAAGAAGTAATGATATCAATGAAGCAGGATGATAAGCATTTTGTTCTGAGGATTAAAGATAACGGTAAAGGTTATAACAATGCACTGACGACAACGCTTCCGACACATGGGGTGAGGAATATGCAGCAACGTGCACAGGAGATTGGTGGTATACTTGAAATAAACAGTACATTAATGCATGGAACGACGGTACAATTCACCTACCCGAAAGGATGAAAGTCATGGATATTATACTCGTGGATGACCACCATATCGTAAGACAAGGGATGAAATTTCTACTATCAACTGAAGAAAGCTTTAATGTAATTGCTGATTTCAATAACGGCAGAGAGCTGCTTGAACATCTAGATGAAATGCAATTACCCAATCTCATTATTATGGACCTTGTGATGCCTGAGCTTAACGGCATTGAAGCGACGCGCCAAGTGAAAGCGAAATTCCCTGATGTGAAGGTGCTCGTACTATCCAGCTTTATCGATGAAGAACATGTCCTTGGCGTGATGGATGCAGGTGCAGACGGTTATGAAATGAAAGATAGTGAACCGAAAGCGCTGATCAATACGATAAAACAGATAGCAGCAGGTGAGCAGATATTTCATCCGGATGTTATGGAAGTCAGAAAAAGTGGCATGAATCTCGCACATTTAAGAAACCCATTATCAAAGAGAGAACTTGAAGTGTTAAAGGCGATGAGCGAAGGCTTAACCAACAAAGAAATCGCTGAACAACTCTTTGTCTCAGAAAAAACGGTGAAAACTCATGTCAGCCATATATTTGCGAAGCTAGAAGTCGGGGACCGTACACAAGCATCGATGTACGGCGTGAAATATAAGCTGATTTAATGCAGCATACACCTCATGTTTTTGTTATAATATGGTAAATGAGGTGAGACGATGATTGAAAAATGGTGGAGTAATAGTTGGATAATCGCATTTGCGACAATTGCGATTACTGAACTGTTTAAATATATTTTTGGAGAGCATAAAGGTATCGTTTATTTTATGACACTCCTGATTGTATTTACAGTTATTAGAGTATGTATATCGATGTACAATCTTAAGCACGATATTGAAAGAATGGATTTAAGGCAGAGTCAATTTTATCGTGGCTATTATTTTGATAAATATTACGTAGTCTCCAGACCTTTTTTTATGCTGCTTATATTTTTATTATTTTATTATTGTCTGATGTATGTAAGTTTTCCGTATAAATTTATAGGAATTGGGGTAACAGTGCTGATTGTCTGGATCCTGATTAAATTTGATAATCGATTTAATGAACAATCCGATATCGATAAAATGATTGTAAAAGATGAAGAATGAAGAGAAAGTGGCACACCCTAACATGAGGGTGTGCCACTTTTTATTTAACTATTCCGGGTTCAAGGTGAACGATTGTTTCAACAGCGCCATATTCTTCTTTAATCGCATATTCAATGTGTTCTGTTATATCGTGGCTCTCAGCAACAGTGAAACTAGGGTTCACAGTAACGGTCACATCTACAAATGTCATAACTCCGTGATTTCTTCCTTTGATATCAACACAGCTTTCTACATTTTCTACCGACGACACGATACGTTTCATATGATCCAGTGTATCTGCATCGAATCCATCCGTTAATGTAATTGCTGTTTCAAAGAATATCTCAATAGCGGTCTTCATTATGAGTAAGCCGACGACAATCGCAGCAACGGTATCTAGAAATGTCAATCCGAAGAATACACCGATGATCCCTATAAATGCGCCAAGAGATACGAGCGCATCTGATAAATTATCTGCTGCTGCTGCTTTGAGTGCACTGGAATCCAGTTTCTTCGCAAGATTGCGATTATAAATGTATACGGCGAGCATCGCAAATGCTGATAGTATTGCTACAACTGCAGTCTCAATAGAAGGACTTGAATATTCCTGACGGATATAATTTTTAATTCCTTGCAATATAACTTGAACACTCACAGCAAACATAATAAATGATGCAATCAATGAACCGATATATTCTGAACGGTAATGCCCGTAGTTGTGGTTTTTATCGGCAGGTTTCATGCTGATCGCAAGCCCAATAAGCAGTGCTACTGAGCTTACAATATCGGTGGCGTTATTAAGACCGTCTGCGACAAGCGCCTGAGATCCGTGAATGTAACCGAATAATAATTTGAAAGTTGTGAGCAGTACATACATGATGATACTCACCTTAGCTCCTTTTTGAGCTTGCTGTAACTGGTCTTTAACCTGCATCTTGTTCATCCTTTAAATAATTATTTTCTCTATTATTAATCAAATGTCGGTGAATGTATAGCAGTAGAAACGTATTTCTACTTTTTAGAAAATTAGGGGAACCTTATTTACTTATAGTGAATCTTTATTTATAATTATAGATATATTTGTTAGAAAATTCAGTTAAAGAGGTGGGTTATGAAAATTAAAGGAAATATGACGCTTAAAATCATCATTGCATTGGTGGTCGGTATTATTGTAGGTTCTATCTTTAATTTATATCAGGATGCATCATGGGTGAAATGGTTTAATCAATACGTATTTAATGTTATCGGACAAATCTTCCTGAATCTAATCTTTATGCTTGTAGTACCAGTTGTATTTGTATCAATTGTACTCGGTGTCGTAGGCGTGGGGGACCCGAAGCATCTTGGGTCGATTGGTCTAAAGACACTTGGATTCTTTATAGTAACGACGGCGCTCGCAATTACACTTGCGATGTGTTTAGCTCTTGTGTTTAAACCTGGTGCAGGCAAGGCAGATTTAATGAATAGTGACGACGTGAAGAAATACGCTTTAGAACAAAAACAAAAAGAAGAAGCAGCAAAAGCGGAAGGAACCTCTGTGAATCAGACTTTCGATCAGACTTTGATTAACTTGATTCCAAAAAATCCAGTACTTGCGATGAGTGAAACAAACATGCTGCAAGTAATTACTTTCGCCATTTTTATCGGTATCGGCATGATTGCACTGAGGGAGAAAGTAAGCGGAGTAAAGCTGCTCTTTGAACAGACGAACGATATATTGATGTTTATCGTTACAGCAATCATGCAATACTTTGCGCCAATTGGTACATTTGGTTTAGTTGCAACAGCATTTACTAATGCCGGGTTTGGTGCGATTAAACAGCTTGGAATGTATTTCTTTGTCGTATTACTAGCGCTTTTCCTACATATGATTTTAGTATATGGTGGGGCTATTAAGTTTTTAGCGAAACGTAGTCCGATATGGTTCTTTAAAGGTTTCGCACCTGCAATGACTGTAGGATTTAGCTCTTCGAGTTCCAATGCAACATTGCCAATCTCGTTAGAATGCGCTCAAGATAATTTAGGTGTACGTAAAGAAATCTCATCTTTCGTTCAACCACTTGGCGCCACGATTAATATGGACGGTACAGCCATTATGCAAGGGGTTGCAACCATCTTTATCGCTCAAATATCTGGTGTAGATTTAACTATTATGCAGATGGTCATGGTTGTCGCAATCGCTGTAATTGCCTCTATCGGTACAGCCGGTGTACCGGGTGTGGGACTTGTAATGCTTGCGATGGTCCTGACTTCAGTCGGGCTTAATCCAGCAGCAATCGGTATTATTCTAGGTATCGACCGATTACTTGATATGACACGTACCGCTATAAATATCTCTGGAGATGCTGCTTGTGCGGTCGTGATTAATGAGAGAGAAAAGCAAAAACTTGCTAAAAATGTTGCATAAATTTGTCTAAGAAATAAAATTTATAAGAAAAGAGGAAAATCATGAGGTTTTCCTCTTTTAATTTTTTGTAAATTATATTAAGATGGTAAAGTCCCTTAAATGAATAGTGTATTATTTCTATTTTATTAAATGAACAATCTAAAAATAATAATATATACAAGAAAGGTCGTAGAAGCATGGATAAGCAACAATTCACAGATTTATTACAAACAAAGTTTAAAATGGTTCGTATAGAAGCAGGATATACTCAAGATACAATGGCACAAACTATCGGACTATCTAAGAAAACATTAGTTCAGATTGAAAAAGAGCGTGTACTTCCAAACTGGACAACTTGCGTGTCACTATGTGCATTATTCAGAGATTCTGAAGTGCTGCAGAATACTTTAGGTGGAGATCCTTTAGAAGTCATTCAAGTAATCTCAAGAGGTGCGTGTGCATACCCTGACCAAGATAATAAAAATGAATTATGGTGGTCAACGATTGAAGCAGATCGTGATATCATTCTTCAGCAGAATAAAATTTCGAACCTTTATCGTGTATTAGATGGTTCTATGCAACCGTTATATGGTTCTAATAAAGCGCGTGAAGCAGAGATGTTCTATAATAAGAAGAGAAATGAACAGCTGATCACTGTATAATTAATTTATAGGCGAGACAAGGTGGCTTAATGACCCTTGTCTCGCTATTTTATTAGAACGATGTCTCTCGGTTTGTTTTTGGAACAGAGTGGTATAAACTATTGTAATGAAACATTATAGAAAAAGGTGATGAATTGTACGCATTAGGAATAATATTATTTATGGGCTTTATTGGCTCGTTGATTGGTGGATTTACGAATTTTATTGCGATTAAGATGTTGTTCAGACCGTTTGAACCGAAATTTCTGTTTGGGAAACAGCTCCCGTTTACACCAGGATTGATACCGAAACGACGTAATGAACTCTCGCTGAAGATTGGAGAGATGGTCACACATCATCTACTCACACCTGAAGTGTTTAAAGAGAAATTAATGACAAGGCAGACTGAAGCGCTGTTAAAAAGTATGCTGAATAAACAAGTTCAGGCTTTAAAAGAAGGACAGTACAGCATCGATGACTTTGCGCAGCGCTTTAATATTGATATTACAAATGTTGCTGAGAAAAAAGTTCACGATAAGGTGAATGAACTGCTTGAAGAGAAGATTCAGACATATCAGTCCCAATCAATCGATGCATTACTGCCACAAGATTTAAAGGATAAGATAGACAGTAAGGTTGAAGCAGCACCTACAATGATCATTGAAAAGCTTAGAGCTTACGTTAATAGCGAATCAGGTTACAACGATATTATGCAGATGATCGACCGCTTTTTTATGGAGAAAGGAAGATTTGTCAGCATGATTCAAATGTTTATGACGCAGGAGATGATTGCAGACCGTGTTATAAAAGAAGCGAATGCTTTAAGTGAAGAGCCTAAAATCAAATCAATCATTGAAACTGAGCTTAAAAAAGAGTACGCACGTATAATGGCGATGACACCAGAAACTTTAGTTGCTGCACATGATATCGCTCATTTCAAAGGGGAGTTAAATACAAATATTGTGCGTGCAATGCATATAGATTATTATATGAAGACACCACTTTATACGCTTGTACCGAAGTTGTTTCATTACATTGAAACTGAAGGTGGAGATCGTTTAATCCATTATATAATGACGAAGACAGCTGACAATGTTGCAGTCATCTTAGAGAAGATTCGTATTGCTGAAATTATTAAGGACCAGATTGATAATTTTGAACTTTCATTCCTTGAACAGCTCGTTATTGAAATCTCGAATAAAGAATTGAAGTTAATCACAATACTTGGCTTTATCTTAGGCGGTATCATCGGTATCTTGCAAGGGATAATCGCGATTTTTGTATAATGCCTGTATTCGTGGTATATTGATTAGGAACATTAAACATAAAGGAGAATGAATATGTCTGTTAATATTTATGATGAAGCGAATAAATTAGAAAGTTCATTACGTCAGAGTGATGAATATAATGCGATTAAGAATCATTATGAAGCAGTTAACAATAACCCTGAATCAAAGAAAATCTTCGATGAATTCAGAGAAATTCAATTAACACTTCAAGAAAAACAAATGTCAGGTCAAGAAATTACTGAAGAAGATTTAAATAAAGCACAAGCTTCAGCTGAATTAATCGAAAAAGATGAAAATATCTCAAAATTAATGGAAGCTGAACAACGTATGAGCTTTATTATTCAAGAATTAAACCGTATCATCATGAAACCTTTAGAAGAATTATATGGTGTTAAAGCTGAAGATTAATTCTTTATAGGGATAACAATATTTAATATATCCGAACAGTGCAGATATTTCGCACTGTTCGGTTTTTGCATAATGTAAGAGAGGTAGATTATGAAATTTTATTTAGAACACGATCAGTTTGAACAGCTGCAGCTCTATATTCGCAATATACTAAATCTCTATTTCGAGGATGCGTATTTATTCGAAGGTCAAGGGGATAACTGCATTACGATAAATATCAATCAGGAGCGCTGCACCATCGTGACAACAACGTTGACGATAGATGGCAATACTTATACACAGCGTGCCGAACGCAAACAGACAGACAAACGTGCAATGAAGCAGGCACTCGGTGAGACGTTGATTGAGATATTAACGGCACATACCGGTATAACACAGAGCTGGGGTACATTGACAGGAATCAGACCACTTAAGCTATATCATAAATATTTAAAACAAGGGCACTCAGACAATGCTATTAAACAAAGATTAAAGCGTGACTATTTGATTGCAGATGATAAGCTTGAACTGATGGAACGTATTACGAAGACGCAGCTCAATGCGATTCCAGACTTACATCAGCTAGAGCAGGAAGTCAGCATCTATATCGGCATTCCATTCTGTCCGACGAAGTGTGCATATTGTACGTTTCCGGCGTATGCAATTCAAGTCCATAAAAATGACGTGCCAGAGTTCCTCGTTGGATTATTATATGAAATTGAACATATCGGC
This sequence comes from Macrococcus sp. S115, assembly GCF_030067655.1. NCBI lineage: Bacteria > Bacillati > Bacillota > Bacilli > Caryophanales > Staphylococcaceae > Macrococcus > Macrococcus sp. S115. The sequence goes on from NZ_JASJES010000007.1 coordinate 29,820, forward strand.
GAGTGGCTTAAAGCACGTAATATTAAAGTGACGTCTATCTATTTCGGTGGAGGTACCCCCACTTCTATCAGTGCACAGGATTTAAAGTTGTTGCTTGAAGCAGTGTATATAAACTTTGACATGACACATGTGCGTGAGCTTACTGTTGAAGCAGGGCGTCCGGATACAATTGATGCAGCGACATTAGAAGTACTTAATACATTCGGTATCGATCGCATCAGTATAAATCCACAAAGCTTTACCGACGAAACTTTAAAGGCAATCGGCCGCCATCATAGCGTGCAGGAAACAATCGATAAATTCAAGTTATCTCGCGAATACCATATGAATAACATCAATATGGATCTGATTATCGGCTTACCGAATGAAACGCGTGAAGAAGTAATCCATTCGCTGAATGAAACGAAGAAGCTGAACCCTGAATCGCTTACAGTGCATACGTTAAGTTTTAAGACAGCGAGCGAGATGACACGTAATAAATCAAAGTATCCGGTTGCAGCACGAGATGAAATTATCTATATGATGAACTTGACAAAAACTTTCGCCGAACAGCATGACTATATTCCTTATTATTTATACCGTCAGAAGAATATTCTCGGTAATCTTGAGAACATCGGTTATTCTAAAGCGGGAGAAGCGTCACTGTATAACATCTTGATTATGGAAGAAGTACAGACGATCATAGGATTAGGGTGCGGGGCATCTAGCAAGCTGATTCATCCTGAGACTGGTAAGATTGAAAACTATTTAAACCCTAAAGATCCAAAGAGCTATAATAAGACATATAAAGATTATACACATCAGAAAATTGATAAACTGAACCTTCTTTATGATCAAAAAGACAAATAAACAATATTTGAAACTCATCCGTAAGATATGGCGATAATGCATATCTTACAGATGAGTTTTTTTATGAATAAAGATTATAAATATAGATGATTTTGTAGTTTCATTACATATATATACGATTTTGTTGTAAAATTAGAGTATCAATTAAAGTGAGGGTTATGATGATCAAATTTATACATTGCTCAGACATACGATTAGATGAACCGTTTCAGTTAGTTGGAGATGTTCCTGAATATATAATGAAGTCGATTCGTAATTCAAGCTTTCAAAGTTTAAAACGCGTTGTCGATGATGCGATTGAAAAACAAGTGGACTTTATTATTATAAGTGGAAATTTATTTTCAAGTAAAAATCGCAACATTAAGGCAGATGACTACGTAGCAAAGCAATTCGCAAGATTAAAGGAAGAGAATATTTACGTTTATTATATACACGGTATAGAGGACAATATGTCCATACAATCATTTTATAAGTTTCCTGATAATGTAATTGTTTTCTCTGATGAAGTTCAGACTTATGAACTTGTTACGAAAAACAAATCAAGTGTGTTCTTTCATGGGTTCAGTTATAAAGAACATTCTCACTATGAGTACAAGCTTGATCAGTATCCTGTAAATGAAGTTAATCAGACTATTCATATTGGCATACTGAATGGTTTACATCATAAGTTAAAAGGGGAAGACACACATACAGAATTTCATATCGAGGAATTAAACCGTAAATTATATCATTACTGGGCACTTGGCGGTTTTAATAGGCATATGACCTTAAACGAACTGCCACATATGCATTACCCCGGTACGCTTCAGGCAACAAGCTTTATGGAAGGCGGAGATAGTGGATATATGTATGTTGAAGGGGACAGCAGTCAGCTGAATGCGACCTTTGTGCCAGTAAATATGATTACATTCCACGAGACAGTATTAAACTTAAAGAGTATTGAGCGTCACGCAATCTATCAGGATATCGAAGCATTTAAACAATCCGTGCGCCCAAACGGTAGACAACTTTATCGATTAACACTACAAAATGATGGTGAGACTTTAATAGATCAGCAAATGTTATCGCAAATAAAGGACCAGATCCAAATTGGCGAAATGGCAGAAGAACAGTTTGTATGGATCGATGATATTTACACAAATGAAAAGTACGCACCGCATACATTAAAAGATGAGTTCAGTGATGTCCTTCATGATTTGTCTTATTTAACAACAGCGAAAGAACCTGTACAACAATCCTATATCCAGAAGTTTATCTCTTTTGATGAAGTTAATACAGAGCGGTTGATAGATTATGGAGAAGCGCATCTCAAAATGTTGATGAAAGGTGACCGCCATGAAGATTAAATCTTTAGAAATATACGGATATGGAAGATTGGAACATCGCAAGTTTCAGTTTAATCACGATTTCGTTCAGATATTTGGAGAAAATGAAGCAGGTAAATCTACAATGCAGGCGTTTATTCATGCGTTACTCTTCGGTTTTCCGAAAGATGGTGAGTACGAACCGCGTCTAGAACCGAGATTCGCACCACAATATGGCGGTAATATAGAACTCGAACATATAGATGGTACAACGATTATGATTGAACGTGTATTTGTTCATGGTAAAGAAAAAGTAAAAGTCATTCACGAGGGTGTAGAGAAATCGATTGAATGGCTCAACCAGTTGATGAATTATATGAAAAAAGATACATATAAATCAATATTTTCATTTGATGTACTCGGTTTGCAGGAAGTACATCGTAAACTGACACAAGAAAAGCTTGAAGCTTACTTACTTCAGGCAGGCTCATTCGGTTCGACGGAATTTACAGATTTACAAAGGACGATAAATGAGGAGCAGGTACGTTTATTTAATACAGATGAAGATACTGGTATCATTTTTGAGAAAGCAAGAGAATTGCAGCAGCTAGAAGCGGATATAAGAGCGCAGGATGATGTAAAAGCACATTATGCACAAATATATGATACGTATCAGAAGGATTCAAGAAGAGTTGAACATATTGAATTACAGATTAAAGAACTTGAAGAAGTTAAAGGACATAAAGAAAGAGAAATTAAATATCAGAGTCAAGCACAGGAATGGAAAGCATTAGAACTACAATTAAACATAGAGCCGCCGCAATTTCCTGAGCAAGGGATTAATCGATTTGAGGCGTTGAAGCATCAGGTCCAGAAATTAAGTAAAGATCTTGAACTACGTGAAGAGAAGTTAAGCCAGATAACATCAGAGATGGATAATATTCAACTATTGCCTGACCACTTAATTGAAGCCTCAAGAGACATTATCAAAAGAGAACATCCGATTAAACAGCTGCATGGTGATGTTCGAAGTGTAACACAGCAACGCGATGCACTGACGACTGAAATGAATACTTTAATGCAGGATATCGGATGGCAGAAGTTTGAAACCGTTGAACTGAATCAGAAAGTTCAATCTGATATCACTGAAGCACTCAACGAGCTTGAGAAACAAGAACTCGAACGTACACAAATTAACAGAGAGCTGCAATTTGTAACACTAAACGTAGATAGATTATCTGATGAATCTAAAGTATTGAATAAAGAAAAAGTGCATGACGAACGTTTTAATAAAGCACAGGAACTTCAAGAACAGCGCAAGGAACTTGAAAGTAAATCAAAGCTCTTTCATAAATTGAGTGAAGAAGCAACTGCTTATGAAGCGCGTGAACTCAAGAAACATAAGCTGCAGCAGACAATCTATGCGATAACGGTAGTCATTAGTCTTGTAGCACTTGTCTATAGTTTTATGAATGCGCTATGGATTTCAGGTAGTATATTCTCATTCGTATGCATCATTGTACTACTGATGCTTATTTTAAATAAGAAGCCGGATGTACGATTTAATGATGAATTAGCGGATGGAGTAAAACAATTAGAGGGTAATATTTATAAACTTGAACATGACTTTGATTTGTCGTTTGATTTGAATGAACAAAAGTTATTACGCCATAAATTATCAAATGTTATCACTCAGTTAAATCGTGAGCAATCTCAAAAAGAAGCTTTAAAGCAACATTTAGACATTTCACATAAAGAAATTGAAGCGACACACCAATTGCTCAAGCAATACAAAACAGCGCTTAAAATAGAGAGTAATTATCCGAATAACCGATTAGCTTCTGCATATCGTACGATACATAAATTAGTGCGCATCCATGATGAAATCTTAAAGTGTAATGCTAAAATCGAGGAAATGAAAGAGCGTCTTGCTACATTCGATCAGAGCATATTAACGCTTATTCCGAAATTACCTGTGAAAACAGAGGCATCATCTATATTCCATGATTTAAAGAATATGTTAACGACCGATGAGAAAGAGAAATTCCAGTACAGTAAAAATGCAAATCAACGAGATTTATTAAAGAAAGAAATCAAAATTATTAATGCATCGTTGCAGCAGAATATTGATGAGCAGCATGCTTTGTTTGAAGAAGCAGGGGTGGAGGATACTTCAAGTTATTATGCTAAAGAGGCTGAATATGCGAGTTATAACACAAACTTAGAGCGTTTTAATGTGTTAAGTGAACTGCTTAGAAATCAAGCATTCACGTACGAGGATAATACGCATCTTGCTGAAGTGCCAGAAGCCATACTGAATGAGCAGTTGATAGATATTAATGTACATATTAAATCGTTGGTTGATGAACGCAGTAATGTGCAGCAACAGTTAAGAGAACTAGAACATGCTATGCATCAAATATGTGACGATGATACGTTATCAAGACTGAAGTTTGAATATGAAATAAAGAAAAATCAATTTAACAAACTTGTGGAAACATTTTTATCTGTAAATTATATCGATACTTTAATTCAGGCACATATTAAAGAGGTACGTGAAGAACGAATGCCATTCGTTATTGATGATGCGACAGAAATCTTTAACTATCTAACTGAAGGACGTTACACGAAGATTGTTTATGATGAACATCTGACAACTGTAGCTGCGGATGGACAAGTATATCATCCGACAGAATTGTCACAATCAACGAAAGAATTATTATATATTGCATTAAGACTGAGTTTAATTCATTCATTAAGAAGATATTACCCATTCCCGATCATTGTCGATGATGCGTTTGTTCACTTTGACAAAAACAGGCGTGAGCGTATACTTGAATATATGCTTAAACAACAGCATAATCAAATTATCTATTACACTTGCAACCGTTCTTCTACAATTAACAGTAAGCAGACAATTGTACTGGAACGCAATAAGAAGGAGGTTAAATAAGTGAGAACGATAGAAACATTAAAACCCGGATCTCAAGTGGATCATTACTTTTTAATTCATAAATCAATTCAAGGGGTAACAGGACAAGGTAAGCCATATTTAACACTTTATCTTAAAGATAAAAGTGGAGAAATCGAAGCAAAAGTATGGACGGTCTCTGAAGAAGATATAAAATTGTTACAACCTGAACAATTAATTCGTGTTAAAGGTGATGTGATTGATTACCGCGGTCGTAAACAGATGAAAGTAAATCAATTCAGACTTGTTACACCAGAAGACGGTGTGAAACTAGAAAATTTCTTAGAAAGTGCACCGGTGAATGAAGATGATATGATGGAGCAGCTGATGGATTATGTCATCGAAATTGAAAATGCAAATTTACAGCGTATTATTCGTCTGTTACTTAAGAAATATGCACATCAATTTATGGTATACCCTGCTGCCAGCAGCAACCATCATAACTTCGTCTCGGGATTATTATTCCATGTATTAACGATGTTGAAACAAGCGAAAGCATTATGTGATATCTATCCGACATTAAATCGAAGTCTGCTCTACGCAGGTATCATTGCACATGATATGGGGAAGGTTAAAGAATTATCCGGACCTGTTGCAACAACGTATACAGTAGAAGGAAACTTACTCGGTCATATTTCGATTATGAGCGATGAAGTTGCGAGTATTGCACGTGAACATAATATTGAAGGGGAAGAAGTAATGTTACTGCGCCATATGATATTAAGTCATCATGGAAAGTATGAGTATGGATCACCGAAATTACCGATGTTAAAAGAAGCAGAGATGCTTCACTTTATTGATAATATTGATGCACGTATGCAGATGTTTGATAAGCATATGAAGAAAGTAGAGAAAGGACAATATACAGAGCGTATTTTTGCGTTAGAAAATCGTCAGTTTTATAAGCCGATTTCTCTGGACTAAAAAAAGGAAATGAAGCAAAGGCTTCATTTCCTTTTTTATTTTACTTTTAAGATTTGATCATCAACATACTTTTTGATGTCTTTATCTTTAAAGTCTACATCATATTCCTTGAATAATTTTTGTACTGCTTGTACGTATAGTTTCGGATTATCTTGTAACTTGTTCTGACGAATCGTCTGAGCGAGTTTGTCTTTTTCTTTGGCGAGGTCTTTATCGTCTTCAGCCATAATGATATGGTAACCAAATTCAGTTTTTACGATATCTGAATTTTCACCCGGCTTTAGTTTGAATAATGCTTTTTCGAATGCTTCAACAGTTTGACCTTTAACTACGTAGCCGAGCTCACCATTATTTTTCGCCGATTGTGTATCATCTGACTCTTTTTTAGCAATTTTCTTGAAATCATCTTTATTAGCTTTAACTTGTTTTAAGATATCTTCAGCTTTCGCTTTCGCTTCTTTATCGCTTAATCCATCTTTATTAGACTCAGATTTCACTGCAACTAATATATGTGAAGCTTTCTTAGCGTTATCTTTAATATCTTTATCTGAAATTTTGATTGTGTCATTTAGAAACTGCTTCTGATATTCATCAGTAACGCGCTTTTTCTTATACTGTTCAACTGTCATTCCAGAACTTTGCTGCTGCAGAATTTGTTCGAATGTTTTCTCATCGCCATATTTCTTAATTTCTTTGTCTGTTTCTTTATTGATTTTATCTTCATCGATTTTCTTACCATATTTCTCTTTAAGAACGTCATTGAAAATTAATTGGAATGACGTTTTAGCGATTTGTTCATTACCGATCTCTTTCATGATGTCTGATTGTTTTATGTCACCAGCTTTAGATGAAACAAGTGTTTCTCCGCCACCATTTCCACATGCCGTTAATCCTAAGATTGATACAGAAAGTGCTGCTGGCATCATAATTTTCTTTAAGTTTGTCATAATACTACTCCTTTTAAGTGCACTGTTTAGTAAATGTTCTAACTAATGATAAATTCTAACATAAAATGATTTAGAATACATTTATCTTACATCTGAATGATAAAAGTCTGCTGGTAGATCGTGTTTGCTCAGGACTTCAAAGCCGTATTTACGTTCTTCAACATAGGAACACTGCGGAGTGTTGAACATATAACGTAAATATACAAAATCTATAAATGATAATCCGATATTCACCGCGAATATAAATAAGAAGTAATGGGCGAACATAGGGTGTGTAACTGCGCATATAAGTGTTGCCACTGTAATGATGACAACTGGGCAGACTAATGCAATTGCAAAATGTAGTTTATGAACCGGATGATTCACTCGTGTATTAATAAGTGGAAAGAATCTGGATTTCGTTGTTTTCTGTATGATTAATGATTTCGTATCATGTATAAATGGCAACATATGCAATAATTTATGAATAGGGTAGAGACAAATCAGACTGATCAAGAATAATAAAAAATTGTCATCTGAGAATTTTTTTCCGAATAAAGAGGAGAAAATTTCAAAGCTGACAATGTAAACGATAATTCCAAGTAATGCTGAAATGAGCATGATTCTCTGGATTCCGTATGTCGATCTGATATTAAAATTTTTGTTACATAAATACATGGCAATCTCCTTACTCGGTTAATTTACCTAGCAATTATGCATTATCTTTATTGTTTTCGTCAAGTAATATTTTTAATAGGTCGTCGTGACTCTTTTCAAGGTGCGTAATGAAGTCTGCTCCATAGATTTGTGCAACGATAAATTTCAGTTCAGTAAATGGCGGAAGATCAAACATTAATTCCTGGTAGTTGCTCGCAGCATCATAAATACGGTCATCAGACTCTTTGTATCCTTTGTATGTTTCATAGAGCACTTCTTTTCCTTTTTCAGTAAGTTCAAGATATGTATTACGTTTATCAAATTTACTCTTTGGCATCGTCAAATAGCCGCGCTTCTCTAGATTCTTTGCAAAGTTGAACACTGTAGATACGTGCATCACACCGTACTGGCTTACTTCTGAGATTGTTGCCTTCTCCAAGTTCCTTATAATGACTAGAATGTGATGTTCATTGATATTTAAATCGTATGGTTTAATCCAGTTCTGCCAGTCTTTTTCTACTGTTTTCCAAAGTGCTTTACTTAATTGAGACACTTTGTGCGTAAATAACATTTTATCGATAATTTCTTTTTCGCGTTCACGTTTCATGTCGGTTCCACCTTCCAGAATATTCATGCATTTTACATAATAATTATCATTTAACAATATACTAATAGTAATATAAAAAAAGTATGATGGTAACATCATACTCTAGTGATTAATAATATTATTTTAGCATAGTACAAAAACTTTATGAATATTTATTCTGAATTTTTAATATATTATTTTTCAGAGAGTTCCTGCGTAATTTCGTTCTTTCGATTGTTCAGGTTTTCTACATTATTCTTAATGTTATCGATATTCGGCGAGATATCTGCTTTGTAGTTGCTGATCATCGTTTTAATCTCATCAACCATGGTAGACATTGCCTCTTGAGAAGTATTTTTCGTGTTTAAGATTGAATCCTTCACTTCATTCGTTTCAGCCTTCAGTTGGTTGACTTGCGCTTTCGTATTATAAGCAGTGGATTTGAATCCTTGCTGAAGTTCTTTCCCTGACTTTGGTGCGTTCAGTATCGCAGTGGCACCTCCAGCAACGATGCCGACACCGAAACCAAGTACAATTCTAGATAATTTCATAATTATAGCCTCCTGTCTTTTTTATAGTATACCCATATTAATAAATATTATGTAGGGAAAGTTATTCGATTGCATCTTGAATATCGGTTTTTAATGATTCCATATCAAGTGCATCTGGATGCGTCTCCCAAACGTAACCGAAGCCATCTATATCATCTTTATAACGTGGGATGACATGGAAGTGCAGATGAAATACAGATTGATCTGCATAAGCTCTATTATTCTGGATGACATTGATTCCGTCTGGCTGGAATGCTTTATCGACGGCCTTGGCAACCTTCTGTACTGATGTGATGACATGCTGTAAGTCTGAAGGTGCAATTGAAAGTATATCTGGTGCAGCATTTTTAGGGATAACAAGCGTGTGTCCTTTAGATACTTGCGAAATATCGAGGAATGCATACGTATATTCATCCTCGTAGACTTTGTATGATGGAATCTCACCTTTTAATATTTTACTGAATACTGTTTCTGACATTGTATGGCCTCCTATGCAATTTTCTCTATTATATAAGATTTTATTAAAATATTCACAACATACGTTATAATTGTAGCAACAATCATACATTTGATACAATGATGAAAATAGTTTGTAGAATGGAGAATGAACGTGACAGTGAAAGTGACGAACTTGACAGGCGGCTATGGCAATCAGCCTGTCATACATGATATCGATTTTGAACTTCAAAATGGTGAGATCATCGGACTTATCGGACTTAACGGAGCGGGTAAGAGTACGACAATCAAACATATGCTTGGGTTACTGAGACCCATCTCAGGAACACTACAAATTGATGGTGTATCGTTAGCAGAACATCCTTATGAATATAGAAATAAGCTTTCTTATATTCCAGAATCTCCTGTCTTATACGAGGAACTGACATTAGCAGAGCATATAGATATGACTGCAATGGCTTATCATATCCCACTGGATGAAGCGATGGAACGCGCACGACCATTATTGAAAGTCTTTAGATTAGAAGATAAATTGAAAGCTTTTCCAGCACATTTCTCTAAAGGAATGAAGCAGAAAGTGATGATCATATGTGCATTTATCGTTCAGCCTGAACTATATATTATCGATGAGCCATTTCTCGGCCTCGATCCACTCGGTATTCAAACGATGCTGGAACTTATGGTTGAAGCACGTCAGAACAATCGGACTGTATTGATGAGTACACATATTCTTGCAACAGCTGAGAAATATTGTGACCGCTTCTTACTGATGCATCACGGCAGACTTATTGCTTATGGGACCCTTAATAATCTGCAAGGTCAGTTTGATATGCCGCATGCATCACTGGATGACATCTATATTCATGTGACAGGTGACGCACATGAATAAGGCACGCCAATTATTTTATGACAGGAAGGCAAGAAACGACAAAGAGGTCGCTTATTATAGTAAATTTATCTTTAATGGCCATTTTATTGTTTTCTTGACGATTGCATTTGGTGCATTGATGCTGCAATATTCTCAGCTGCTCAAGAATCTGCCAGAGAATGTCAACTATAATCTGATCATCGCTGTAATACTTGCAGCGTTTACAGTTACCCCGCTCAGAACTTTTATGAAATCTGCAGATAGCATATTTCTGCTCAATTTCGAACGCGATATGGACCCTTACTTTAAACAGGCCATTATTAGGAGCGGTATATTGCGCACACTATTATTTATCGTAATGGGTGGCCTGTTAGCACCATTATATATGGAAAGAACAGCATCGGTGACAGGGTATGTATGCGCGATTGTTCTGGGGGTGTGGATGATCTATAGCGGACTTATTATGCGCCATTTGATGATGAAGCTAGGCATTATGAATGGCTATATCAGCTTCCTCATCTTTTTAATGGCGCTGTCTGGCATCTATACTGCACTGGAAGGATTACCGGTTACGATTATTTCTATTATTATGTTTACGTTAGGGTTAATCTATCTATTTAATAAGAATGCAGCACACCGTCTTCTCAACTTTGGACAGTATATAGATTATGAGCATCAGCTGTATCAAGCACAGAATAAGCTGATCAATATGTTTACAGATGTAAAAGGGATGAAGGATAAAGCAGTACGCAGACGATACTTTGATGCACTGCTTCCGAGAAAGTCTCACTATACAGAAGAGCATATGTTTGAATATTTATTCGTCAGAAATTTTGTGAGAAGTAATGATAGTATGTGGATTGTAGTGCGTCTGATTGTTGTCGGCTGCGTTCTTATGTGGCTCGTGCACCAATATATAGTAGGGCTTATCATCGGTTTATTCTTTAGCTATGCGATTATTATGCAAGCTTCACAGTTCTATAAGATGCAGGCGTTCAGTCTGTGGCCGAAAGTATGGCCGACACCTGAAGCGCTCGTTCTTCAAGGATTTAGAAAGTTTATGCGTAAACTTTCGATTGTAACGACGACAGTGATTGCTGTTTGTTATATCCTTATCTATCCAGCACACTTTTATTTCGCTATCATCCTTTATGTGATGATGTTCTTTGCATTGAATAGTGTTTCAGCGAAGATTGAGAAGCGTATGAATCTCTTAAGGGACTGATATATCCATATAAAAACCATCCTCTCCAACGTTCTGGAAAGGATGGTTTTATTGATATTCTAGTCTTCAAGCGGAAACAGATGCTTCGTATAATAAATATTATTGATAAAGTCCGCAGACTGATATTGTTTTAATGCTTCTTCGCTTAAATATTTACGGAAGAAACTACTTTTCTTAAAGTCTGTCATATGTGCTTTTGAATCAAATTGCAGCACGTAAGCGTAAGTTTCACCACGTACGGGTTTAAGTAATCGCAAAGCATGATAGCCTTCATATCGGTATAAGTCTTCAAGAGGTAGTTCATGAGTATCGAATACGTCTTGTCTTGCGTTACTGACAACAAAGTATATCATTAACATCGGCAGCTCAAGCAACACTGCATCTTGACGAATAACATCGAATGTCTGTGGTGCACTGAATAACGTTTCTTGATCTGTTTCTTCATATAAATACGTGTTATCTTCTGCAACAAAAGTAAAGATATCACGTGTTTTATTGTTATTAACAATTTGTTTAAGAAAATATTCTGTTCCATACGTAATATACGTTTTCATCACAATTCCTCCTTTATATACACTACCCGATTTTAAAGGATATATGTCAGTTTTATGACATTGTTTAATAATAGTTATTCTAATCTGTTTGTATGATAAAATCGAGTATATATTAATAGTAGGGGGAAATACGCTTGAATCAATTTAATGACACTATCTTAAGAACTGCACGTGGAGAGAAGACGGAGCATACACCGGTATGGTTTATGCGTCAGGCCGGGCGTAGTCAGCCGGAATACCGAAAGATTAAAGAGACGCATAGCTTATTTGAAATTACGCACGATCCGGAGCTGTGTGCTTATGTAACAAAACTTCCGGTTGATCAATATAATACAGATGCTGCAATTTTATATAAGGATATAATGAGTCCGCTTGGTGCTATTGGTGTGGATGTTGAAATCAAATCGGGTATCGGTCCTGTTATCGATAACCCAATCCGTTCAAAGAAGGATGTAGAAAAGTTAGGTGAAATACATCCAGAACAGGATGTGCCTTACATTCTTGATACGATTAAATTATTAACGACTGAACAGCTAAATGTTCCTTTGATCGGTTTTACAGGCGCACCGTTTACATTAGCGAGCTATATGATTGAAGGTGGCCCTTCTAAAAACTATAATAAGACGAAGGCAATGATGTATGAAGCACCTGAAGCATGGCATTTACTGATGGAGAAACTCGCAGATATGTGTATTACATATACACATGCACAAATTGATGCAGGATGTAAGATGATCCAAGTATTTGATTCATGGGTAGGTGCATTAAATCGTGCGGATTATCATACATTTATTGCACCACACATGGAACGCATATTTAAAGAAATTAAAGCGAAAGGTGTACCGGTCACAACGTTCGGAGTTGGTGCAAGTCACTTAATCCAAGAGTGGAACGCATTACCTGTAGATGTATTAGGGCTCGACTGGAGATTACAGATTGAAGAGGCACGTCAGTTAGGTATTACAAAGACACTTCAAGGTAACTTAGATCCCGCGATCCTTATGGCGCCATGGGAAGTAATTGAGTCTCATCTTAAGCGTATTCTAGATCAAGGACTACAATCAGATAGCTACATCTTTAACTTAGGTCACGGCGTATTTCCAGAAGTACAACCAGATACGTTAAGACGTGTAAGTGCGTTTGTACATGATTATTCACGCGCTTATAAATCAAAATCATAAAGGGGAATTGACTTATGACAAAAAAAGGGCTACTTGTAATGGCATATGGTACGCCATATACAGAAGAAGATATTGAACCATACTATACACATATACGACGCGGTAGAAAGCCTAGTGAAGAAGCGCTGCAGGATTTAAAAGATCGTTACAAAGCAATCGGTGGAATCTCTCCGCTTGCAGGAACGACTGAACGTCAGGCTGAAGCACTTGTGCAGGCTTTAAATGAAAGAACAGGTGAAAATTATCAACTGTATATCGGTTTAAAGCATATCGCACCATTTATCGAGGATGCAGTGGACCAAATGGCGAAAGACGGAATTACAGAAGCGGTAACGATAGTACTTGCACCACATTATTCGAACTTTTCAGTCGGCAGCTACAATAAACGTGCACGTGAGATTGCAGAAACGAAAGATATTAAACTGTATCATGTAGACGCATTCTACAAACAGGAGAAGTTTATTCAGTACTGGACAGAACAAGTAAATCAGACGCTTTCACATATCCCTGAATCTGAGCAGGATGATACAGTACTTATCGTAAGTGCGCACAGTCTTCCAGAGAAGATTAAAGAGATGGGAGATCCTTACCCAGCTCAGCTAGAAGAAACGGCACAGCTGATTGAACAACAATCAGACATTAAACATGTAGAAACAGGCTGGCAGTCTGAAGGGAATACGCCTGATCCTTGGCTCGGTCCGGATGTTCAGGATTTAACCAGAGCAATCTATGAAGAGAAGCATTATCAGCATTTTATCTATACACCAGTGGGATTCGTATGTGAGCATCTGGAAGTGCTCTATGATAATGACTATGAATGTAAAGTCGTATGCGATGAACTCGGTGTCAAGTATCATAGGCCACATATGCCAGACACGCATCCATTATTTATCGGTGCGATGGTAGACGAAATAGTATCAGTAATTAATTCATAGAAAAGAGCTGTTATATTATGAAGAAGTGTGCAATTATCGGAGCGGGTATCACTGGACTGTCAGCTGCATATTATCTTGGACAGGAATCACCCGATTTTGAGATTGATATTATTGAAGCAAGTGATGTTCCAGGCGGTAAGATTAAAACATATCGCAAAGATGGTTATACGATTGAATTAGGACCAGAATCTTATTTAGGTCGAAAGAAAATCATGACAGAACTTGCCGCAGATGTTGGAATGAAAGATGATCTTGTTGTCAACAATACAGGCCAGTCTTATATATATGCAAAGAATAAGCTCCATCCGATACCAGGAGGTGCTATTCTCGGCATCCCTACTGAACTGCGCCCTTTTATTACAACAAGATTGATTTCACCAATTGGGAAAGTTCGAGCAGGAATGGATTATATCATCAAACCGAAACCGATGAATCCGGATGTTTCAGTCGGAGCATTCTTTAGACGTCGTCTCGGCAATGAAACACTTGAGAATCTTATTGAACCCCTGATGTCCGGTATATACGGAGCGGATATTGATAAACTGAGCTTGAAGTCAACATTTCCGGACTTCAAGAAGACAGAAGAACGTCATGGCAGTTTAATAAAAGGGATGCGCCGTAATCGTAGAGAGACGAAATCAGCACCAAAACAAGGGCAGTTTCGTCAGTTCAAAAACGGCTTGCAAAGTTTTATAGAGCGTCTTGCTGAAGTGCTTGTCGACAAAGGGGTTACAATTAAATATAACCACAAAGTTGAAGCGATTAATAAGACTTCACAAGGCTATGAGATCACAATGAATGGTGAAACTCATTTTTATGACAGTGTTATTGTAACTGTACCACATACAGTGTTTAAAGACTGGTTTAAGGATGGACCGCTAGATTATTTCCAGACGATGAAAACGACAAGCGTAGCAACAGTCGTAATGGCCTTCGATGAATCACAGGTAAATAATAAGGAGAACGGCACTGGATTTGTTATCGCACGTAATTCAGATACAGTTATTACTGCATGTACTTGGACAGATAAAAAATGGTCTCATGCAGCACCTAAAGGTAAGACGTTACTGCGTGCCTATGTAGGGAGACCGGGAGACACTGTCGTTCAAGATCATGATGACGCAGCTATTGTTAAGCTTGCCCGTCAAGATCTAGACAAGATGATGGAAATTACTGGAGAACCAGAGTTCTCTATCGTTACGAGACTCTATAACAGTATGCCGCAATACGAAGTAGGACATATCGATAAGATCCATGCGATTCAGCACTACGTATCGACACATTATCCTGATTTAGTGATTACGGGTGCATCATTTGAAGCAGTTGGATTACCTGACTGTATCTCACAGGCGCAAAAAGCGGCATTAAAGATTGCACATCGTTAAGAGGAGGGCAATATGAAATTCATTCATAACAACAATATAACAGACCCAACAATCAATCTTGCAATGGAAGAGTATGTATTAAAGCATCTGCCAAAAGATGACTCATATTTCTTATTCTATGTGAATGAACCTTCTATTATTATTGGTAAGAATCAGAATACATTTGCAGAGATTAATCAATCCTATGTCGATGAACACAACATTCATGTAGTACGCCGTATATCTGGCGGTGGTGCAGTGTATCATGACCTTGGTAATCTTAACTTTAGTTTCGTCACTAAAGCAGATGAAGATAGTTTCCATAACTTTAAGAAGTTTACGATACCAATCGTAGAAGCGTTAAACGGTCTAGGAATTGACGCTGAAATGAGTGGTCGTAATGACCTGCAAGTCGGTGAACGTAAAATATCCGGAAATGCAATGTTTCAGTCGGGAGATCGCATGTTCAGCCATGGAACGTTAATGCTGGATAGTGATATTGAAGAAGTTGTCAAGAGCTTGTCAGTTAACGAGAAGAAGCTGATTACAAAAGGTATTAAATCTATTCGTTCACGTGTGGCTAATATTCAGGAGTTTCTTGATGAACCAATGGATATGGAAACGTTTAAGAAAACGTTACTCCATTCAATATTCAAAGGTGAATCAGTAGAGCAATATTTTCTGACAGATGAAGACTGGAAGCAGATTGAAGCACTCAGTAACGAAAAGTATCGTAACTTCGACTGGAATTATGGTAAGAATCCGAAATATAATTATGAAGTTAAACAGAAGTTTCCAGGCGGAATGCTGGAGCTTAAAATAGATGTAAGAAATGGTATTATGCAAGATGTTAAAATTTACGGAGATTTCTTCGGTGTCGGAGAGATTGCAGACGTAGAAGCGATGTTAAAAGGATTGCCGCACCAAAAGCAGGCTGTCGAAGCACAAATCGAGAAGATAGATTTTACTCATTATTTTGGCAAAGTGACAGCGGAAGAGTTTTTAAGTTTAATCGCAATATAATATAAGAGCGTATGTTCACATAATAACAGTGAATATACGCTCAATTTATTATTACGGTGTTCAATTATAGTTCCTCCAGCGCCTTTAGTTCATTTGTATAATTAAAGAAAGCTTCCTTGTCATCATGTATCAGCGCCTCATCAATCTTTACTTTCAGTTCTTTAATATGATGTGATTTCACTGCATCATCGATAATTAATTCAATGTAAAGTGAATTTAGATTTGATACGAATGTTTCCAGACCGCTTAGCTGTGCTTGATATTGGTTCATGTTAATGACCTCCTTAAGTGATTATAAATGAGTATAAAGTAGTAAAAACAAAATTGCAATATAATTCTGAAAATTTAAATTATTATATATAACACTATAGCCTGCTCGCAATAAATTTAAACGTTAACAATGATATATTTAAAAAAAATATAAGAAAAATAAAAAAATGTAAAGTTTTTTAAATTTTTTGACAATTTAACAAATGTTAAAAAAATTCACGTATAATAAAGCTAACATTCGTGAGATAAGGAGATTAATGATGGCGAAATATATTATTACAGAACGTACAATGTATATTAAAAGTCATTTTGAAAAGAAGAAGCATCTGTCGCTCGTCGGAGAATTTAATGAAACTCCATTTATCGTAGAAGAACGACCGCTCTCAATTATAGAGTCCTCATGTGTTTTCTACCATTCATCTTATAATAACCGTAAGCTTGCGACAAAGCTCATTGCCAATATTACGACGAAACCCCCTGTAGTTGTTGACCCCGTATGTAATGCCTATTTCTTCCCGACCCATAGCGATCGTTCTAAAGAACAAAGCTGGATTAACTTGCAATATGTCGATTATTATAAAGAAGGGGAGTTTCTAGATACAATCGTCTACTTTGATGATAAGTCGAATATCTCTGTACCAATCAGTAAGTATGTGTTTAATTCACAGTTCATCAATACCATTAAGCTGGAATACTCACTTAGGACAAAGCTTAAGAAACAAGATCGACTACATAAACTCAATATAGATGAACAAATGAACCCAAAACTCATCGAAATACTATCGATGTATTCATTACTGAGTTAATAGTGTAAAAGTAGCATAAAAAAATTTGCTAAAACTATTGACCAATTGCTTTGAATTGATATAATAGTATTTGTTGATTAATTAATCCACAGTAGCTCAGTGGTAGAGCTATCGGCTGTTAACCGATCGGTCGTAGGTTCGAGTCCTACCTGTGGAGCCATGGAGATGTACTCAAGTGGCTGAAGAGGCGCCCCTGCTAAGGGTGTAGGTCGGGTAACCGGCGCGAGAGTTCAAATCTCTCCATCTCCGTTATGAAGAACAAGGCGTTCGCCTTGTTCTTATTTTTATGTTTCGATGCATCTCACATTTAAAGATGCAGAAGAATATATTATTGTTTATAAAGATTTTATTATATTAATGCAAAATAAGAGGTTATTTACACTTTTTTAATATTGCATTCACAAAACTAAAGTGCTATATTATATAAGTACTCGTTTTTGAGACATTATTTATTATTATCGCGGGATGGAGCAGTCTGGTAGCTCGTCGGGCTCATAACCCGAAGGTCGGTGGTTCAAATCCGCCTCCCGCAATTATTAGTGGTCCCGTGGTGTAGCGGTTAACATGCCTGCCTGTCACGCAGGAGATCGCGGGTTCGATTCCCGTCGGGACCGCCATGTTTGGCTCAGTAGCTCAGTCGGTAGAGCAAAGGATTGAAAATCCTTGTGTCGGCGGTTCGATTCCGTCCTGAGCCATATTTTAATTTTATTATACAAGGCGATTGTGGCGAAGTGGTTAACGCATCGGATTGTGGTTCCGACATTCGTGGGTTCGATTCCCATCAGTCGCCCCATTGTTAAGCGGGTGTAGTTAAATGGTATAACCTCAGCCTTCCAAGCTGATGTTGTCGGTTCGATTCCGATCACCCGCTCCATTGATCCACAGTAGCTCAGTGGTAGAGCTATCGGCTGTTAACCGATCGGTCGTAGGTTCGAGTCCTACCTGTGGAGCCATAAGGCCCCTTGGTCAAGCGGTTAAGACACCGCCCTTTCACGGCGGTAACACGGGTTCGAATCCCGTAGGGGTCATATAATCAGAAGTGAAATATCGCTTCTGATTTTTTTATTAGGAAGGTTGTCCGAGCTGGCCGAAGGAGCACGCCTGGAAAGTGTGTAAACGCTAACCGCGTTTCAAGGGTTCGAATCCCTTACCTTCCGCTAACTGAGATTCTTTTTGCGAAAAGAATCTCTTTTTTACTATAATTATTTAATGTGCAATACATTTAATGGATGTATAAATTATGAATAAACTAACGATAAAAGGTGGGCGTCATGCAAGATAAATTCTCAACACGAAAGGTTCTCGCGAATCTTACATATCCAGTACGATATAAAAGATTCTCTAAGATCTTTAAACGAATTAAAAAATCTGAACGTAGATTCTTTATAAAGTTGCTGAAAGTAATTTGTAAGGATATAAAGAATAAAGAGATGATCTATTTCGCTTCTTATAGTCAGATCAACTTAAATCAGTCAGGATTAATTCTATTGCTTAATGACAGAATCGTGCTCATTCATAGTAAACCAAAATCAAAGCGTAAGTATTATGATATTATTCCATATCATAATGTCGAAGATGTAGATTTCGAGAAACAAGAAGATAGTTTTGGGAATTTATTCTTAAAGGTCAATCGTGAACATTTAAGTGATAAGTCTTATACGATTCGTATGATTAAGAACGATGACTTGCCTGAAATGACACAGTTTATTAGAATAAAAATATCAGAAACTAATTTTGGAGGATAATATGACGAATATCGATAAACTTGTATCATATGCAGAATTAAAATTAGGTCAAATTGGCATGGATTATAGAGAACATCATGGTGAAGAAGAAGCACATGAGATTGAGCCTTCTTCATACGAAGTGAGTGGAACAAACATTATTGTGCATTATCACTCAGATCAATATACAATCGATTTGAATCAAGCAGGTTTAAAAGATGCGGTAACAGAAAGCGATACACAAGAAGTTGTGGATCGTTTAAACGAATTCTTTGACCATGCGTAAAATGTTATTATAAGAAAGAGCGATGTTAGAAAAGAAATTTTCTAACATCGCTCTTTTTATTGATAATATTAAATTGCTGTCAGGCCGGCCAGGTAAAGACCAAGTGCAAACAGCAGACCAAATACTGTATTGAACTGTCCAGTTACTTTCATCGCTGGCATCAGTTCAATCGGTGTATTACCGTGTAAGAATCGACGTACTGCCTTAATCGGTAAGTTAAAGCTCAGAAGTACAAGTAACATAAATAGCGAACCGTATGGCTTCGTAAATACTAAGTAGAAGACTGCGAGAAAACTGACAAGGTAAAGTGCAGCCATCGTATAGATTGCAAGCGTCTTACCGACAAGAATAACGAATGTCTTTCTGCCGCTTACTTTATCTTTCACGCGGTCACGAATGTTGTTTGCCATATTGATCATACCGATATTAATAGATACAGGGATGCTGGCGATTGCAGGATAGGCATGTAAGTGACCTGTCTGAATATAGAACGTAATCATAATGATGACATATCCCATAAAGAAGCCTGCGAAGATTTCTCCGAACGGTGTCCATGAAATTGGTACTGGTCCTCCTGTATAGAAGTAACCGACAGCCATACATAATATTCCGACAAACAGAATGAGCCATGATGAGTTTGCACAGATGTAGATACCGATGATTGCTGCAATAATATAGAATGCTACTGCGAGATTGTAGACCGATTTCGAAGACATTCCGTTACGTACAATCGCGCCTCCGATACCGACCGATGTATGATCATCTAAACCACGTTTATAATCAAAGTATTCATTGAACATATTTGTTGCTGCCTGAATTAAGAGACATGCGATGAGCATCAATATCAGCATATCCATGCGTATTTCTGTAAAATATCTGGCACAGGCCGTCCCCACTAATACAGGAACGAAGCTTGCAGTTAACGTGTGTGGACGCATAAGGTGATAGTACTTTTTTAGCCCGCTATGGGTTTGAAGATGTTCCGACATTTTATATACCTCATTTATTATGTGATGATTAAATTTTATGCATAAAATACGTTTCAGTCAATAAGTATATAAATTGTCATAAGTCTATAGAATAATGGTAAAATAGGAATTATATTATTTCGTTTAGAAAGAAGTGTTTTTTTGTGCCAGTAGATCTAACTTTGAAGGCGATATATCAATACCCTTATGAAGGTGTGACTCACGAAGCTGCAATCTTCCGTCACTTTGCCGAATATAAAGGGGAAAGATATCTATATATTAATAAAGAGAAATCATTAAAGATTATCGGTATCGGGGTTCAGTCGTTGATTGCACGCAGTACGATTGATCCAGTAGGTGTAGAAGCGGCGTTTCATAAACAAACCGCGGATGCGCAGCTTCATGGGGATTCCAAACTGCATTTGAAGCTGTTCGGAGGATTTTATTTCGATGAAGCAGAGAGTCCGCACTTCGATACGTTCTCTAAAAGCCATTTCGTAATCCCGAAGATACAGATTATCATAGAAGAAGCGGCGTCATGGATCATCTTTACGGACCCTGCGCTTGACCGTGAGCGCATATGCAGTGATCTCATGTCGCTCCCTTCAGTGGATATTCAGCACAATGCGCTTGTTCACAGTGAAGATGTGGAATTAGACAAATTCCGATTGAATGCGATAGAGGCGATTCAAAAGATGCAGCAAAGTGCATTCGATAAAGTAGTGCTGTCTCGTAAGCGACAACTGACGATGACGTCACCGATTGAAGTTGAGACGTTAATTGATGCAGCGTCACGTAATCACGAGCTGAGCTATACGATGGTGATGGAGTCAGGGAGTAAGACATTTATCTCTAAGACGCCAGAGCAGCTCGTCGCAGTTAAGGACAGTGTCATCTATACGAATGCAATCGCTGGAACGATGCCGAAGACAGTAAGTGATGCTAAAGATTTACTTCAGAGCGATGAGAAGAATCTTCATGAACATCGTATCGTCGTACAAAGTATTGAGCAGGACTTAGCGCCTTTTAGTCAGAATATTATTATGAAAGATTATCCTGAAATTCTCGAGAATCAATTTCTCTATCATCTTTATACTCCGATCAAAGCAAAGCTGAATAACGGCAGTACGCTACGTGTCACACGTGCACTGCATCCGACACCTGCGCTAGGCGGTTATCCGAAAATTGAGGCGATGGCATTTCTAGAAAAAGCAGGAGAGCACCGCGGTCTATATGGTGCACCAGTCGGCTATGTGGATGCTCAAGGTGACGGTGAGTTTATCGTTGCGATTCGTTCGATGGTTATTGAGGACAATCGTGCGATACTGTTTGCTGGATGTGGGATTGTTGAAGATAGTGAAGTTGAGAGTGAAGTGTATGAGACAGAGATTAAATTTAAACCGATGTTACAAATGTTAGGAGTGCCACATCATGAATGATGCATTGACGCAACAAGTATTTCATTTAGTTAAACGTATGCGTGATTACGGGATTGAAGAGGTTGTGATTTCACCGGGATCGCGTTCGACACCATTAGCCATCGCCTGTGAACTGCATGAGCAAATGACGACCTATATTCATCCGGATGAACGTAGTGCCGCTTTCTTTGCGCTTGGGCTGATTAAGGCAACAAATAAGCCTGTTGCGATATTATGCACTTCTGGTACTGCTGCAAGCAACTACGTACCGGCAGTTACAGAAGCGTTTATCAGTCATCTGCCGCTTGTTGTGCTGACGAGCGATCGTCCGCATGAACTGCGCAATGTCGGTGCACCACAAGCAATCAATCAAGTCGGAATGTTCCAGAACTTCATCATGTATGAACGTGACTTTCCAATCGCAGATGATACGACAGGCACTGTAAACTTCATCGAACACGTGATGCAGCAGGCAAGTGCACATTTCAAAGGGCCGATGCGTGGGCCTGTGCATTTTAATATACCTTTTAGAGAGCCACTGATGCCAGACATAAAACAGAAGCATCTGCTCAGCTATATGCCTGTCCCAGAAGTGCTCTACCAAAAGTCCTTTAATGTACACCTCATGCGTCCAGTACTTTCGTTAGGTAATGGATTAATTATCGCAGGAGATGCACAGCAGGAAGATTTGACGCAGCTGCTTATCTTCTCGACGATACATCATATTCCGATAATTGCAGATCCGCTTAGTCAACTGCGTGATACACGACATCCGAACGTGATAACGACCGGTGATAGTGCGTTTAAAGCATTGACCAATGTTCAGCCAGGCTACGTCATTCGTGTGGGCCACGCTGTCGTATCAAAGCCGATCAATCAGTGGCTGGCAGCGCTTGATGTCCCGCAAGTACTGGTGCAGTCACGCACGACACCGGATACTTTCCCGAAAGTGCCGGATCTCTTTATTGAGATGACTGCTAATGATTTCTTCAGACAGCTGGCAGAGGAGCAGCCTGTTGATAACCGAGAATGGCTTAAATACTGGCAGACGCTGAATGACTTCATTACCAATCAGATTCATCAGCATACCCAAGTTGTGACGGACGAAGGTCGTGCCATCTATCATATCTTCAGTCAGATAGAAGACAATGAAGTGATCTTTCTCGGCAACAGTATGCCGATACGTGACTGTGATACATTCTTTACCCAGTTTAACGGCAAACCCTTCTGTAATCGCGGTGCGAACGGTATTGATGGCGTTGTCAGTACGGCGATGGGGATGGCAGTTCACAAAAAGGTCACGCTCATTATCGGTGATATATCGTTCTACCATGATCTAAACGGCCTCATTATGAAGAAGCTTGAAGGCATCAATATTAATATCGTCGTGTTCAATAATAATGGTGGTGGCATCTTCAGCTACTTGCCACAAAAAGAGGACGGCACGTATTTCGAGCGATTGTTTGGTACACCGCTCGACATCGACTTTAAACATGCAGCGGCACTCTATGAATTTAACTACTATAAATATAATGTGTTCGATAACATTACACTGCCAAAAAGCGGGGCAAATATTATCGAAGTCATTACCGACCGAGAAGAGAACTTAAATGCACATAGACAGCTGCAGCATACCTTAAAGGAAAAGCTCAATGCTGAACTATAAACGCATTACGCATAACCACTCCGATGTCCTTGTCATGATTCATGGGTTTCTCGGTAATGTACATACCTTTGAACCTTACATTGCCAAGCTTGAAGAACATGTTGATATCATACTGGTTGAATGTCCAGGGCATGGAGAAGGAAGTGACTTTAAAGCAACGTGGGACTTTCCATATATCAGTCAGGCGCTCATTGAAACTATCGCGCAGTTTCACTATAGCAACGTCTACTTATATGGTTACTCGATGGGTGGACGCATTGCACTGTATACAGCCATCCATTATAGAGACTATATTCATAAGCTCATATTAGAATCATCGACACCAGGACTGGAAACAACAGACGCACAAATAGCGCGCATTAAACAAGACTTACAGCAGTCAGCATCAATGATAACGGATTACGCAGCTTTCGTTAAACGCTGGGAACAGTTACCGCTGTTCAAGACATACCATCCATTATCACACGTTGCTGAAGTAAGACAGCGCAATACACGACTCAATCATGAACCATTAGCTGTCGCGAAAGCACTGATAGATTACGGAACAGGGAAGCAGCCAAATCTCTGGCCACATTTACCTGAGCTTAAACAACCCGTACTATTACTGACCGGTAGTCTTGACACGAAGTTCTGCACTATCGCAAAGCGCATGCATACAATGCTGCCAAACAGCACACATACAATAATTGACGCAGGTCATACAATTCATGTGGAGAATTCACAAATATTTGATACAATAATAGTATCGTTTATCAAGGAGGAAAATCATGACTAGAGTTTGGGAAACAATTAAAGAATATAACGAAATTAAATACGAATATTTCGAAGGAATCGGTAAGATTACAATTAACCGTCCTCATGTACGTAATGCATTTACACCGAACACAGTAATGGAAATGATCGATGCATTCTCACGTGCACGTGACGACCAAAGAATTGGTGTTATCATCTTAACAGGTGAAGGCGATATGGCATTCTGTTCAGGTGGAGACCAGAAAGTACGCGGACACGGCGGATACGTAGGAGACGACAACATTCCACGTCTAAACGTTTTAGATCTTCAACGTTTAATCCGAGTTATTCCTAAACCAGTTATTGCGATGGTACGTGGCTATGCAATTGGTGGCGGACACGTATTACACATCGTTTGTGACTTAACAATTGCAGCAGATAATGCACGCTTCGGACAAACTGGACCGAAAGTAGGATCATTTGATGCAGGATACGGTTCAGGTTACTTAGCACGTATTGTCGGACATAAGAAAGCACGTGAAATCTGGTACTTATGCCGTCAATATGATGCGCAAGAAGCACTAGATATGGGACTTGTGAATACAGTTGTACCATTAGCTGAAGTAGAAGATGAAACAGTGAAATGGTGTAAAGAAATCTTACAGCACTCACCAACAGCATTACGCTTCTTAAAAGCAGCGATGAACGCGGATACTGACGGATTAGCTGGACTTCAGCAGTTCGCAGGAGATGCGACATTACTTTACTACACAAGTGATGAAGCGAAAGAAGGCCGTGACGCATTCAAAGAAAAACGCGAGCCAAACTTCGATCAGTTCCCGAAATTCCCATAAAGAGAGGTTGGAACTAATGTGTTCTGACCCGAAGCAAAACCCGGATAATGCTAAGAAAATGCTTTTTGTTTTCTGCGTTATCCGGGTTTTGCCGCATGGGGCAACATTTGTTCCACCGTTTATTGGATTGCAAGTTTATATTTTAATCTTTATACAAAAGGATGATGGTCATGGAGTGGCTAAAGGATAGTGCGACTAAAGTGCCGCATAAGACAGCGATAATCTATAACGACGATACAATTACATATGCAATGTTATATAGACATGCACTGAAAGTTGCACATGCGCTACATCATTATAACCGTATCGCGTTAATTGCAGAGAATACACTGGTTAATGTCTATATGATTCACGGTGCGATGCTTGCCGGGACTGAAATTGTGATGATCAACAAACATCTGACTGCAGCTGAAGTTGTGCGACAAATGAAGTCGGTGCAAGTCGATACGTTGTTTACGACTAAAGAAATGAATATAGACGCTATAAATACGAATACTTTTGTAAACGATGCGCTGCGTGCACATACGACTTATACACCAGTTCAGAATAATAAAGATGATATATTATCGATTATGTTCACGTCCGGTACGACAGGGGTACAAAAAGCAGTGCCTCAAACTTACGGTAACCACGAGGCAAGTGCTGCACTATGCAAGCAGACGTTTACGTATTCTAGTCAGTCCGTATGGCTTGATACACTGCCACTCTTCCATATTAGTGGGCTCAGCATATTGCTGCGCGCGGTAATGGATCATTGTACGGTCGTACTGCATGATGGATTTCATGAGGCTCAGATCATAGACGATCTGAATACATATAAGGTGACTCATCTATCGCTCGTCCCTCAGACACTTGAACGATTATTACATCATGGCCTTGAGCCATCCTATTTACAAGGAATTCTGGTAGGGGGCGCGAAACTGGATGAACGTATATTAACACAATCGCTTAAACGCAATCTTCCAATCTATACGTCGTTTGGAATGACTGAAACATGCTCTCAAATGATCACAGCAACGCCTGATGATATCGCACAAGCCCGTAATAGTGTCGGACGCATCAATGATAACTTTAAACTGTTTGACTGTGTAGATGGCATCGGTGAAATTGGCGTGCGTGGTGAGCATGTGATGCACGGTTATTTATATCCTGAACAAGCAAACGTTCACGCCTTTCGTGACGGATTCTTTATGACAGGTGATATTGGCTATATTCAGGACGACTACTTATATATATTAGACCGCAGGAAAGATCTGATTATATCAGGTGGGGAGAATATATACCCGAGTGAGATAGAGCAAGTCATATTAAACAATACAGAAATTCATGCAATAGCTGTTATACCAAAAAGTGATGCACAGTGGGGACAAGTACCGGTCTGTGTATATGAAGCGGATGACGATCTGGATGAGAAGATTATAAATGTCCTATGTGACCGTCTTGCGAAATATAAACATCCGAAACAATTTATCAGAACAGATTCACTCATACGCACATCAAACGGTAAAGTATCACGTCATAAAGTGAAGGAATGGTTTGATGGAATGTACTGAGCTTAATTTATATACATATGAAGCACCATTCAAAGTACCGATTAAGACAAATCTCGTTCAGATGAATGAACGTAAAGTGCTTGTAGTAGGCGTTGTTATCGACGGTGTGGAATATTTTGCTGAAGTAAACAGCTTTGAGACACCATGGTATCATTACGAGACGATTGCAACATCGATTGATAACTGTACAGATATCTTTAATAGCGTAAAGCATATTGATATACCCTCGATCGAAGCATTGCAGCCTTACTTAAAAGTGGATGCCCCGAACGCAAGCAGTGCATTTGATGTCATTGCCTATCAATATTTCAATCCGTTAAAGAGTGTTACTGTACCAATCGGTGAGACACTGCATCAAGGGGTTTCTTCATTTAATCATGATTCAAAGCGCATAAAACTAAAGATGCATCATAATATTGCCGAACAGGTGCAAACGATACGTGAGTCCAGCAATATACCGATTGTAATCGATGCGAACGGACTGTTACAGGAAGATCACTTCGAATTACTTAATACACTATCACAATACGACATATCATATATCGAACAGCCGTTTAAGCACATTAAACTGTACGATGCATTACTGAAACGTCACCCGCATATTCCACTGGCCATCGACGAAAGTGCAACAGATCGTCAAACGATTCAAGCATTTAGAGATATCGGTGTGACGACAGCAGTCGTTAAATATAGTCGTATCGGCGGTATTACGAAAGTACAGTCATTACCGAAGCAAATGACTTACGTATCAGGAGGGATGTATGAATTTGGTCTCAGCAAATATGTTACAGCGATGCTTGGAGAACAGTTTGGCACAGTGCCTGACGTTACAAAGAGAGGCACTTATTTTGAGCATGATTTTACAACGTACGATGAAGCAGTATCAGACGGCTGTTTAACAATGACACCGCCCGTAGTACAGAAAGAACAATTAACACAACTATAAGAAACGCTCACTACAATGATGTAGTGAGCGTTTTACTCTAACGTTCTTTCTTCGGTGGTACCGGATCAAATCCTCCTGGATGGAAGGGATGACATTTGAGAATGCGCTTCACGGTTAAGTAGCCACCTTTCATTGCACCATGTGTTTCTATTGCTTCTAATCCATATTGAGAACATGTTGGATGGAAGCGACACGCAGGGGGTGTCATCGGCGATATAAACTTACGATAAAACTTAATCAAGGTTAATAATAGTTGTTTCATAACATTCCTCTATTCTTCACTGTACATCTGCACATTCGTTTCATTAAGTTTCGAATATTCTGTCGTCTGCTCCATTATGATCTCAATAGGTTTATTCCCATGCTTGCCACTCACTTTCAATTTGAAGTTGAGGGTCTCTGGATCATATTGCGCATTATACGTTATGTCATAGCTGCCGCTCTCAACAGTCAAGTCAGTAATATCATTAAATACTTTAATCTGGTTCATACTTGATTGATGAAACCCATATTGATAAAGGGCTAACAGCGCTTTAGACTTACCCTTATAGGTTAATCTATTGTCCTCTTGCTTTACATTATCAATCGTTGGTTTTATGACATCCTGTAGTAGGTGCGTAATATTTACAATCTGTGACTGCACACCTGAGAAGTAATCATTATCTGCCTGACGTGCACGATAATTCAAATACTTCGCTTTCGGATATGTTGTAACATCTCCATTATCTAAATTAAAGATAACAGATTTCACATCATATTTCGCATGATTAGACTTAGCGTCTATCTTGAGCGCACTTTCATTGATGGAATCATATTCAGAGTCAGTCGTCTGTGTAAACTTTGTCGTGAACTTATCATACATCGCAATCGTTTCATTCTCAGAATGAAGTGTTAAGCTTTCTGTATTCTTAACACGCTGCTGAAGCTTTGTTAATAGTTCATCGTTCGTCAGCTTCTTTTCTTGTTCTTTCGTTGAACAACTTGCGAGAATTAATGCTAAAATAAATATAACTACAGAAAATTTCTTCATCAAATAACCTCTTAATAATAATAGATTGGAGACTGCTATGGAATTTCATGACCATGCCGGAAATAAAGTCTTACTGACTTTAAATGATCAGCCGGATAGCGATAATAAACATGTACTTATCATAACAAATTATAACGGGAAATACTTACTCACGCATAATAAATTTCGTGGTGTGGAGTTTCCAGGTGGCAAAGTTGAACAAGAGGAGACGTCACTAGAAGCGGCAAAGCGCGAACTGTATGAAGAGACAGGCGGAATAATCGATACGATACGCTATATTGGGACATACACTGTTTATGCAGGGAAGCCATTTAAGAAAGACGTGTACTATGCACAAATTAAACATATAGAAGAACAAGACGATTATATGGAAACGAACGGGCCAGTGATCGTGACAAAACTTGATGAAGTGGCAGAGAGCGATAAAAGCTTTATATTAAAAGACGACTGCGTCAACTATATCGTAGGGATATTACAGAAAGATGGGGAATATGATGTTCAATAGAACGAAGATTAACGCACAACTCGGTGGCATTCCTTTTGAGACGTTTGACTATCAATCAGATGACTATATCGTTAAAGCAATGATCTATGAACCGAAACACGTGAAACGCATCGTCATCTACTTAAGAGGCGGGAAAGGTGCAGTCGGAACGGTTAGACCAGCGAGACTGATGCAGTTTGCGTATAAGGACACACTGGTTGCAGCACCTTATTATCGCGGTACACACCAGAATGGTCAAGATGAATTCGCAGGTGCAGATAGAGAAGACGTCTATGCACTTGTAAGACTGTTAAGAGCACAGTACGACGTACCGATACACTTCGTTGGATTTTCGAGAGGCGGAATACAAGGGTTAGTAACGTATCAGGAAGCTGACGTGACATCCTTTATCACATGGGGAGGAGTGTCGAGTATCTACTATATGTATGATGAACGACAAGATCTTCGCAGTATGCTGAAACGCCTTGTCGGACCAATCAGTAACAAAGCGGCGTATGACCGACGAGAAGGGATTAATCTCGTAACGAAAGATAGCCCGCCAATCATGATTGTACATGGTACAGAAGACAAACTTGTCAGTATAGAGCATGCATATATGCTGATCGATAAATTAAAACAGCTCGGAATTAAGCATAAAGTGTTATTTATTGAAGGGGAGCAGCATGTGATGCGTCCAGACAATGAACGCTATGTATTACAGGAAATTGAAAAGTGGATGGAAGAAGTGGAAAGGGAAATAAAATCATAATATAGTAGATGAAAAAAACGCCACTTTAAAAAAAGCGACGTTTTTTTGTGCTATCCTCTAAAATTAAATCCACCTTTAGTTTCGATTTCAGCGGACTTCTCACCAAACTTCTTAAAGTTCTCCTGGAAGCGTAATGCCAAGTCTTTTGCTTTCTCATCATAAGCATCTTTGGATACCCATGCATGACGGGGATACAGAATCTCTG
This sequence comes from Macrococcus sp. S115, assembly GCF_030067655.1. Classification (NCBI taxonomy): domain Bacteria; kingdom Bacillati; phylum Bacillota; class Bacilli; order Caryophanales; family Staphylococcaceae; genus Macrococcus; species Macrococcus sp. S115. The sequence goes on from NZ_JASJES010000007.1 coordinate 59,905, forward strand.
CCGGTACACCTGGTACATGCTTCGGAATATTAAGTCCGAAGATTTCATCCTGATGATACTCAACTGTCTTCAGTTCGCCGCTAATCGCACGTCGAATCATAGAACGTGTATGCGTTAAGTTCATGCGGCTACCGACACCATACTCTCCGCCAGTCCATCCTGTATTCACAAGATAAACTGCTGCATCATGTTTATCGATTAGATCCCCTAACATGTTCGCATATACTGTCGCATGTAACGGTAAGAACGGTGAGCCGAAGCATGTAGAGAATACCGGTTGTGGGCTTGTTACGCCACGTTCAGTTCCTGCTAATTTAGATGTAAATCCACTTAAGAAGTGATACATCGCTTGTTCTTTCGTTAATTTAGAGATTGGAGGTAACACACCGAACGCATCAGCAGTTAAGAAGATGATTGTATTCGCGTGTCCTGCAATTGATGGTAGAACGATATTATCGATATTATCGATTGGATAAGCTGCGCGAGTATTTTCAGTTAAAGATTTATCCGTGTAGTCCGGCACACCTTTTTCATCGACCTTAACGTTCTCGAGGATGGCACCGTAACGAATTGCGTCGTAGATCTGAGGTTCTTTCTCACGAGATAAGTCGATCGTCTTCGCATAGCAACCGCCTTCGATATTAAACACACCGTTGTCATTCCATCCGTGCTCATCATCACCGATAAGTTTACGCTGTGGATCTGCAGATAGTGTCGTCTTACCAGTACCAGATAATCCAAAGAATAACGCAACGTCCTTATTCTCACCGACGTTTGCTGAACAGTGCATGCTCATAATGCCTTGTGTCGGTAATAAGTAGTTCATCACACCGAAGATACCTTTTTTCATTTCGCCGGCGTATTCTGTACCACCAATTAAGATGATCTTATGACGGAAACTTGTAATGATGAATGTTTCAGATTTCGTTCCATCAACTGATGGATCAGCCTTAAAGTGTGGTGCAGAGATAATTGTAAAGTCAGGTGTAATGTTTAGTCCTTCTTCCGTTGTTTCAGGACGGATAAACATTGTACGTGCAAATAAGTTATGCCAAGCAAGTTCGTTCACAACGCGTAGTTGTAGTTGGGATGATTTATCAGCACCTGCATAGCCTTGGAATTCATAGATCTTTTCTTTTTTGCTTAAGTAGTCTGTCACTTTATCCAGTAAGTTTAAGAATACTTCTTCTTCGATAGGCTGGTTGATTGTACCCCAGTCGATGTTATCTTCAGTTTCAGCTTCACGCACGATGAACTTATCTTTCGGTGAGCGTCCAGTATATTTACCGGTTTCGCTACGTACCGCACCGGATTCTGTTAACACACCTTCACCGTTGAATAGAATTTCCGTAATCAATTGTGTTCTTGATAATTGACGTTCTAGATTTCCAGTGTTTAATTTGCTCAGTTGCTCAATTACTTGAGTATTTTCCCCCATGGTCAGCCTCCAAAAAGTTATTGTTCTGCTTTTGTAAGCAGTTTCATGAAATAGTATAACATATCAATTTGAAGGTTTCATATAAATTATGTATAATCTTTATATTCGAAATTATTCAGAAAATTTCTGATATATGCGGTATTGTTGACAGTGAACATAAAGTTTAGTAATATCTAACTTGCGGATTCTCTTATCCAGAGTGGTGGAGGGACATGGACCCTTTGAAGCCCAGCAACCCTTAACAATGTGTTAAGTAAGGTGCCAAACCGTTTGCAGATTAATTTCTGAACGATAAGAGTAGAATGGTCGTTTATTGTGCCTTCTCTCTTACTAGGAGAGAAGGCTATTTTTTTATAGTCCCGTAATTAAATTCAAGGAGTGTAATATATATGACAGACCGTAAATTATTTACATCAGAATCAGTAACAGAAGGACATCCGGATAAGATTGCTGACCAGATTAGTGATGCTATCTTAGACGAAATCCTAAAAGGAGATCCTAAAGCACGTGTTGCTTGTGAAACATCTGTAACAACAGGTATGGCGTTAATCGCAGGTGAAATCACAACGTCAACGTATGTTGATATTCCTAAAGTCGTGCGTGAAACAGTTAAAGAAATCGGTTATACACGTGCAAAGTTTGGTTATGACTTCCAGACGATGGCAGTGCTGACGGCAATCGATGAGCAGTCACCAGATATCGCTCAAGGTGTGGATAAAGCGTTAGAAGATCGTGATTCATTAACGGATTCTGATATTGAGTCAATCGGTGCAGGTGACCAAGGTTTAATGTTCGGATTTGCTTGTAACGAAACAGAAAGCTTAATGCCATTACCAATTTCTTTATCACATGAACTTGCACGTCGTTTAACAGAAGTACGCAAAGACGGTACGTTAGATTATCTACGTCCAGACGGTAAGACACAAGTTACTGTTGAGTATGATGAAGCAGGGAAACCGAAACGTATCGATACGATCGTTATCTCATCTCAACACCATGAGAAGATTGAACTTGAACAAATTCAGGAAGATATTAAAGAACACGTGATCAAGCCGGTTGTTCCAGCGGATTTAATTGACGATGAAACAAAATACTTCATTAATCCAACGGGTCGTTTCGTAATCGGTGGTCCTCAAGGGGATGCGGGTCTTACAGGTCGTAAGATTATTGTAGATACGTACGGTGGTTATGCACGTCACGGTGGCGGTGCATTCAGTGGTAAGGATGCTACTAAAGTAGACCGTAGTGGTGCATATGCAGCACGTTACGTTGCGAAGAATATCGTAGCAGCAGGTCTTGCGGATAAGTGTGAAGTACAGTTAGCTTACGCTATCGGTGTAGCACAGCCTGTATCTATCTCTGTTGAAACTTATGGTACTTCAGACTACACGGAGCAGCAGCTTGTTGAAGCGGTACGTAAAACATTTGATTTACGTCCAGCAGGAATTATCCAGATGTTAGACTTACGTCGTCCAATCTACAAACAGACAGCAGCGTATGGTCACTTCGGTCGTACTGATGTTGACTTACCGTGGGAAGCGACAGATCGCGTCGATACATTAAAAGCCAATTTATCATAATAATAAAAGCTGTAAACCAATGAGGTTTACAGCTTTTATTATTATTCTTCAGTTGTCTCTTCTTCAGTAGATTCTTCAGTGCTTTCCTCTTTTGCTTCATCTTCAGTTTTAGCATCATCTGATTTCTCTTCATTACCACAAGCTCCTAGTAGTAGAGTTGACGCGAATGATCCTGCCAGTAACATTTGTTTGTACTTTGCCATTATCAAAACCTCCAATGTAGTTTGTCCGAGTATAGGTATGGACACTGCAAGTATTCCATTTAGATATTAAGGTATTGTTAATCTATTATAAAATAGTGTGAAATTTCTATTAAGATGTGAAAAGCAGTTTTATTTTTAAATTAATTTATCTAAAACAATGAAGTTGTGTCTCTTTTTCTTTATAATGAAACTATTAAACATTAGAAAGGTGAGAGCTATGTCTTTATCAAATTTACAGCCCATGCATTATATCGCACTTGGATTAGCAGTAGCACTGTTGTTATTCATCGTGCTCTTTATATATGCACTATCGAGCAAGAAGAAAGCAATACGTGCAAAGGAAGAAGCACTGAACAAAGAACGTTCAGAAATGAAAAGTAACTACGAGGAATCTAGTGAAAAATCAAGATTAACGTTTAAGAAGGAACTTGCTGAACAGAAAGATACATACGAAACACAGTTATCGACACAAAATGCACAGATTGATTCACTGAAATTATTTTCTAGAGATAAGGGAGAATATTTAACGGATTTAACATTGATTAACCTTAAAGATAATCTTGTCGCACAAGAACGCATCCGTCCAGAAGATATGCACGTATTAGCGAATATCTATATTCCAGGAAAACGTGTGAAAAGTACAGATAAGCTAGATCACGTTATTTTAACACGTACAGGAATTTACGTAATCGATTCTAACTACTGGACAGGACATCTATACCACGGTATTAGTGAGATGCAGTTTGATGGGGAACCGATATTTGAAACAGTATTCAACATATTAGAACTAGATTCGAAATCTGAACAGACAATCTGTCTCGATAAGGGAGAAGACGGTTCAGCACAGTTCAGGTCATACAAACATTCGATAGAAGAACTGAAGCTAAAGGCAGAACGATTAGAGAAAGTATTCGAATTACCATATCCGGTTACACCGATTGCTTACTACAATGCAGAAGGAGTAGGAAGCGAGCATATTACGAACTACTCTCGCGATAATAGTGTGAAGGTAATTGTCGGTGAGAAAGAATTGGAACATTTCTTCGAGAAGTTTGTCTTCCACGGCAGATTCCAGTATAAAGTTGAAGAATTAGAAGAAGTACGTGCAGCAATTGAACATTTGAATCCGTAGAGTGAATTCAGATGCGCAAGTACCAGATTATTGCGTTTTCTGGTGCTTACGTAAAGAAACTTATAAAAAACAAAAAGAAAGTACCAGATTATCGATTAATCTGGTACTTTCTTTCGTCAATGCTTCTATCATGTTTACTACTGTCTTCACAAAAAAATTACAATTTTGTAATATGTATTAAAACATAGCCGACTGTAAACAGTAAGGGTCCGAATATATAGCTTGAAAGCGCATAGGTAAGACATTTTCGTTTATGCGACTGCCACAGTGCAACAAGTTCAAGATTAAGTGTAGAAAATGTCGTGAAGCTGCCGAAAATACCGACACATATCCATAAACTCCAGCCATCGCTTAATGCCGCACATAGTCCGAGCAGCAATGACCCGAGCAGGTTCGTAATGAGCGTCCCTGTCGGATATGCATCGTTATATTTGCTGAGTAATAATCTTAAATAAGCCCCGATTGGAGCACCAAGCATTACAAGGATCATCGCGCACCTGCCTTTACACCGAGAAGGCAGAGCAGAAATCCACCAATGATGGTAAGCACTAGATAAAGCATTAGCATCCTATACGCGCCTGTTGACAATAATACATACGTCTCTTTACTCATCGTGGAAAATGTTGTGAAGCTGCCAAGGAACCCAGTCGTAATTGCTTTATAATGATGGGGCTCTAAGCGTGTTTTTAACGCAGTGGAACTATAACCCATTAAGAAAGCACCGATAACATTGACGATCAGTGTAGCCCATATATTTTCGAATATTAAGCTGAGCCCATATCTGCTCGCGGCACCGAGCATGCTCATCACGATAAATAGCATATTTCAACCTCCTATAATAAAAGGACAGGACCTCAGTCCTATCCTAGAATGCCGAATAATATCAAAATACTTAATAATTGTAATAAAATAACGATCAGTATGACAAATGGCCATACTTTTGCAACTTTACGAATGCCTGAAGAGAGTTCACTTTTTAACCCTTTATCAATCATTATGATACTGATGATCAGCATAATGCAGTTGGAGATACCTGTGAATAAGACGATAGACTTTAAAGAACCAAATAGCATAGACATCAAAGGATTGTAGCCATTGCAGATAATGCTTAAAAGGACGAAGAATATGGACAGATAGACGTATTTGTTCCCTTTCATAATAAACCTCCATATTTTAATTCTTATATTTTATCATATTTATATTGTTCCGTATTGTTTTTTTATAAGTTGTCAATGTAGCGTACACGAAAGAAATTGTTATAATAAAGATATCAATTAAGAGGAGGTCAATTATGACTAAGTTAAATGTTCAAGTATTCGCAGATGGTGCCGATATCAATCAGATGAAAGAGGCGTATCAGAACAAGACGGTAGATGGGTTTACGACAAACCCATCATTAATGGCTAAAGCAGGTGTAGAAGATTATAATTCATTTGCAAAGGCTGCAGTAGAAGCAATTCCTGATGCATCGATTTCATTTGAAGTGTTCGGTGATGATATGGAGATGATGGAGAAAGAAGCAGCCATCATCCAGTCATTCGGTGAAAATGTATTTGTTAAGATTCCTGTAGTGAACACAAAGGGAGAGTCAATGATTCCGCTTATCAAACGCTTATCTGAACAAGATATTAAACTGAATATCACTGCGGTATATACGATTGAACAAGTAGAAGCGATTGTGGATGCGATTAAACCGGGCGTTGAGTCATACGTATCAGTATTTGCTGGACGTATCGCGGATACAGGTGTAGATCCGATGCCTTTAATGAAACAGGCGGTTGAAGTTTGTCACAGTAAAGACGGCGTGAAGTTATTATGGGCAAGCTGTCGTGAGTTGTACAATGTTATTCAGGCAGATGAAATCGGCTGTGATATTATTACGTGTCCGGCAGATGTTGTAAACAAGATCCCGAACATCGGGCGTGACATTAATGAACTTTCAGTAGATACTGTAAAAGGATTCGAAAAAGATATTAAAGCGAGCGGCTTGAGTATTTTATAATTGATTTGTGATGAGTAGGTGATGTGGTGAGTGTCCAAAAAACGGCCACTTGCACACCCAAATACATCTGAGTGTCCAAAAAACGGCCACTCGCGTACCCAAATACGTCTGAGTGTCCAAAAAACGGCCACTCGCACAAAATAACAGTAGTCTGAGACATTCTCGTCTCAGACTTTTTTTACAAGTGAGGTGATTTTATGAAATATTTAGTGCAGCTCCATCCTGACGCACAAGACTCTTTTTTTGAAGAAGCATATATAGACGTCATTCGTCATTACGAAATGATGCAGCAATATTTAGTAGAGTTGAATGAGGAAGACTATAGCCTCCTTATTCAAAATCCTTATGTTCTGCATATTGAACGTGATCATGATGACAACACAATTTTATAAAATAAAAAAAAGGTATTGCTTTCTTTCGAAAATCGATATAATATAATAAACATACAAAATTTTCAGACTATTATATGATTCGGAGGAATTTCATTGACCAAGAAGTTTAAGCTAAAAGCGGCATTATTATCGATCGGACTTGTAACAACACTGGTGTCACCTGTTCAAGGTGCAGAATTTGACACCAAGAAACCTCGAACACCAAAGTTAAATAGTACAAACATTGCCCAAAATGAAGCGATTGACAGTCAGCTGAAAGTATTGAGCCAACAAGGGGCAATTGATAATGACTTAAAGGGGATTTCCGGACAAGTCAATGTTATCGTACACTATGATGAACCCTCTGTCGGACTGGAACGAGGGTTAAAACAGACCAAGAGCAAGAAATGGTCAAAGCTCTCAGATGAAAAGGTTAAAGAAAAGATTGCAAAACAGCAGCAGAAGGCAAACAGCAAGATGCAGAATAAAGGCATCAAATATAAGAAGAATCATTCATATCAAACGGTAATTAACGCTGAGGCAATGACGGTTGATGCTAAAGATATTGAAAAGATTGCTCAAATTGAAGATGTCGCACTCGTCGAAAAAGATGATGTCATCCAAATCGATCCTTCTGAAATGCAGGCTTCAAAACAACAAGATGTGGCCAAAGATACGATGGGAGATGAGCTGAACTTAAAGCTGATTCCGAGTATCACACATTTGAAGGTAGATAAAGTATGGGAGCTAGGTAATAAAGGTAAGGGTGTTAAAGTCGGAGTAATTGATACAGGAATCGACTATAACCATCCAGATTTAAAGGATGTCTATAAGGGTGGCCGCAACTATGTTGGTGGTGGTGACTACAATACGAAGCGTAATGCAGATGACCCTTATGAAACGAAACCGGAAGAACGTCCAGGCCACCTGCCGGAAGTCAATGAAAGCGGCAGCGAATATTATACAACTCATGGAACACACGTTGCAGGGACGATTGCTGCACAAGGTAAGAATGAATTCGGAATGTATGGTATCGCACCGAATGTCGATTTATATGCATATCGTGTGCTTGGAGCGTACGGTCGTGGAAGTACGTCATGGATTGTTGGTGGCATTGAAGATGCGGTGAAGGATGATATGGATGTCATCAACTTATCGCTAGGTAATTCAAGTCCAGAAGAAAATCAAGCGAACTCGATGGCAGTGAACAATGCGATGCTCCTTGGTGTAACGGCGAACGTTGCAACAGGAAATTCCGGACCAGAGCGTTCAACAATTGGTGGACCGGCAACGAGTCCGTTAGGAATCGGCGTAGGTAATACAACACTACCTGAAGAACGTATAGATGTTGATTTAAAGCTAGGTGAAGAAACAAAGAATTACAAGTTGATGGCGTATGAGTTTGGAAATAATCCAGAAACAACGTTAAAGGATCAATATGAACTTGTAAATATACCAGGACTTGGAAAGAAAGAAGATTTTGCGCAAGTGAATGTGAAAGATAAAGTTGCACTTGTAGAACGTGGTGAAATTGCATTTGTAGAGAAGATTAAAAATGCAAAAGATGCAGGTGCAAAGGCGGTTATTGTTTACAATTCAGAGACAGGGTCAAATAGCCCAGGACCGGCAGATATTTTCGTGGGTGCTTCATTCGATTATATCCCGACTGTTGATATGGACCGCACACAAGGTTTAGCACTGAAAGCGAAGCTTGAAAAAGAGAAGGTGATGATTGATTTCACTAAATTCAACGTTACGACGACACCAGGAGATGACGTGAATGACTCATCTTCTCGTGGACCATCATTGCCAAACTTTGATATTAAGCCTGACGTGAGTGCACCTGGAACAAATATTTTGTCGACAATTCCTTCGTTTGCAGTAGGCGATAACTATAGTAAGGCATACGCACAATACACAGGAACATCGATGGCTACACCACATATCTCTGGGGTGAGTGCCCTATTGAAAGAATTACATCCAGAATGGACACCATTTGATATTAAGAGTGCACTGAGCAATACAGCGAAACATCTTGATAAATCTAAATTTGACGTCTTCAGTCAAGGTGCGGGTCTAGTTCAGCCACTTGAAGCTGCAACTGCAACATCACTTTTCAAAGTGGCGCATGAAACAGAAGTAAATGGCGTGAAACAAACACATACACGTGGAACGATTGCATTTGGTAACCAAGTTCCGACAAGTAAAGCACAAGTAATTACGAAGACTATTGATGTACAGAAGTTATCATCTGATGATAACTATGCAATTGAAGTTGAAACAACACGACCTTCAAAATCTGGTGCAACAGTAACTACAGATGTGCAATCAATCCAGTCAGGTAAAGTTACTGTAAACTTAAATATTCCAGCAGGCACACCTGTTCAAGGTGACGAAATTCAAGGATATATTCACTTTAAAGGCAATCGTTCCTATGCTCTGCCATTTGCAGCGAACTTATCTGAAGTGAAGAAGAAAGGCTTTGAAAAATTTGCCCTGACAAACTACCATATGTCACCAAACGGTGATGGTAATAATGACGCTTCTTCAGTACACATGAAAGTATATAATAAACAAAACTTAACGCTGTTAAAATATTATGATTTACTGAATGAGAAGAGTGGACCAGCAGGTGACGGTTACGTAGGAAGTATTGATCTATTCTCTGGTTTAGATGGAGAGAAAGAAGTTGTGCTGGACGGTAAGCTGTACAATATTGAGGGCTCAAATCGCGTTGAAGGGAAGCTTGCAGACGGTGTATATGCAGTAGATGCTATTACGACGAGTGATAATGGAAATGCCACAGCAGATGACTATCCATTATTTGTTAAGACGAAACCAGCAGAAATAAAATCATTAGCTTTAAATAATGGAAAGCTATCATTTAAACTTGATGACCTGTACATCAATGCTAAAGAAACACTTGCAAGTTATGATATCAACTACAATGTTTCTGAATTTCTAAAAGCTAGCTATGAACTAAGCAATAATAAAACAGGTGAAGTCGTAATATCTGATGGTGGTGAAGGAACGATCGATATCAACGATAAAGGTGAATATCATCTCACATTAAACGTTGAGGATGTTGCAGGAAATAAAGCCAGCTTTAAGTATACGGTGAACACGAATACGAATGAGGTCTCAGAAGGACACAAAGACATCAAAGATAACACTGGGACACCAGTTGATGAAGCTAAGACGTTAACAGACAGCGAAGTCAATCAATTTGTTAACGGAAAGCAAAAAGTATTAACAGTGGAAGGTGACAAAGCTGTAACCTTTACTAAATCACAGCTTGCTAAACTTTCACAGATGAAGAAGAATAAAAGTATCGTATTAAATACATCGCTGCACGCTGTCAGTTTAAATTCAGCAAACATGAATGAACTGAGCAAATATGGAGATGTAACGATACAGATTAAAAAAGTAGACAGCACATATCAGAATGCAGTTCAAGTACTGGTTAAAGCTGGAGATTCAGAAGTGAAATCATTAGTACGACCTTATGCGTTATATATTAAAGGAAACAGAGGACTGAATGTATATAATGCAGACGCTAACCAACGCGTCGCAAGTAAGTACGATAAGAAGCTTGGACAATATGGTATCCAGGTTACACAATTTAATACATTTGGATTGAAGTAATATAAGCTCTCCCGAATTTATGTCGGGAGGGTTTTTTGTTTTAAAGGGGAGAGAATTGATGTATGAAATTGGCATGGTGCCAAATTCGCATCCCCCTTGTGCCTCTATATAGTCGCCTTAACGCGTTAAATGATAGAAAATAGTTTCTAATAATCAGAAAATTATGGTAACATATTAATGTTGTAAAGAAAGGGGTTACATGATGAAATTTTTCGATGTTAGTGAAAATTGTATTAGCTGCGTATTTAACGAAAAAATCGCACCTGATATTAACAAATCTGTGATTGCTCTAAGTCGAGCGATCGAACAGGCACAGATTGAAGGGATAACTGAACTGGTCAATTCATATAACACTTTAGTAATATATTTTAATGATGATATAACAACACATGATGAACTAAAGAAGCACATTTCAGAATTAAAGATAGCTGACAGTAATACTGAAAAGAAGCGTACGTTTGTAATACCTGTATGTTATGACAAAAAGTATGCGCTTGATCTGGAAGAACTTGCAGCAGCACATGAATTAACGACAGAAGAAGTGATTCAGATTCATTCTGAAAATGAATACTTAGTCTATATGCTAGGATTTATGCCGGGGTTCCCGTATCTTGGTGGTCTGGATGAGCGTATCGCGACGCCGCGTAGGTCATCTCCTAGAAAAGCGATTCCAGCAGGTTCTGTCGGTATCGCTGCGAATCAGACAGGAATGTATCCACTTCAGTCACCAGGAGGCTGGAATATTATCGGGCAGACACCACTGAAACTCTATGACCCAAATAGAAATCCTGTCGTTTATTATGAAGCGGGTGATTATATTAAATACGAACCGATTACGCTTGAACAGTTTGACGAGATTAAGCGTCAAGTTGAAGCGGGTACGTATGAGATACAAGTGAAGGAGGAGAAATGATGGGATTACAGGTTATTAATCCAGGGTTGTTCACGACCATTCAAGATCTCGGTCGATTCGGCTATCAGAATATCGGTCTTAGTCCTTCTGGCGGAATGGATTATCGTGCAGTCATGCTTGGTAATTTACTCCTAGGCAATGATGAATTTATGAGTATCGAGATGACGATGCAAGGGGGGATATTTAAGTTTGAAGAAGCATGTGCATTTGTGATTACAGGAGGTAATATGCTTGCGGAACTTAATGATACACCTGTAGAAAATCGTGCTGTACATAACGCTGAAGCCGGAGATATCTTAACATTCAAAGCAGTGAAGAACGGCTATAGAACGTATTTAACAGTAAAGAATGGCTTTAAGCTGGACAAGGTGAATAATAGTTATGCAACACACACTAAGATTGGTATCGGTGGTGTTGAAGGGCGTACATTACGTAAAGATGATATTCTCGAGTTCAATAAGCCTGAGCATAGCAAGACGCAGCGCTTAGCGACACATTTTATCGATAAGGTGAGTACGATCCGTTTTATACCTGGTCGTCAGTATAAACGTTTTAAAGATGTTCATGAAACATTGCTGAACACTTATGAAATTTCAAATACATCTGACCGTATGGGTATGCGTCTAGAAGGTGAACCGCTTCAAGTGAAGACGAACTATGACATTATTTCAGAACCTGTCCAATTGGGTAGCATACAAGTTGCATCTGACGGGCAGCCGATTATTTTATTGAATGATCGTCAGACTGTCGGTGGTTATGCGAAGATTGGGACGGTATACTTTGCAGATATCCCGACACTTGTACAAAAAGCACCTGGCAGTGAAGTACGCCTTGTAGAAGGAACGCTTGAAGAAGCGATTGAAGAGAAGAAGAAAATGATGAGCATTATTAATGAAGTTGGCCTACATGCGTATGATGTAAGACATACGAGTGGCAGAATCCAAAAATTAATACAAAGGGCGGAGTAAAATGAATTCAGAAAAGTTACAGCAGTTAATCGATATGATGAACGACAATGATTTAAAGATCATTAAAGTAAAGTCAGGGAAAGATGAGTATTACGTAGAAAAAGCGGTGCAAGAAGTACAATACGTACCACAAGCACCTGTTGCAGGAGTACCACAATCACAAGTTCAAGCTGAACGAGAAACGCCAGGCGATCATGTACAAAAATCTCAGCTTGTCGGAACATACTATAATATGCAGGATGAAACATCGAAGGAACCTTTTATTCGTGTAGGAGATAAAGTGGAAAAAGGTGATCGCATCGGTATTATTGAAGCAATGAAAGTGATGAATGATGTCTTTGCAGATGTTGACGGTACAATCGAAGAAATCTTCGTACAAAACGGTACTGCTGTTGCATATGACGAGCCACTTGTACGTATTAAAGAGAAGTAAGGGGGAAATATGTTGAAGAAAGTTCTTATCGCGAATCGCGGGGAAATCGCGATTCGTATTATCAGATCATGTAAGAAACTCGGCATCAAGACGGTTGCAGTTTATTCTAATACCGACGCTGACAGCTTACATGTTGCACTTGCAGATGAAGCGGTTTGTATAGGCCCTGCGAGTTCAACAGAAAGTTATCTTAATATGAATAATATTATTGCCGCTGCAGAAATTACACATGCAGATGCCATCCATCCAGGATATGGATTCTTAGCGGAAAACTCTAAGTTTGCACGCCTTTGTGCTGAGCATGACATCGTCTTTATCGGACCGACGCCTGAGACTATCGACAAAATGGGTGATAAAGCAGAGGCACGTAAGACAATGATTGCTGCAGGTGTCCCAGTTATTCCAGGTTCTAAAGATGTCATTCCAACGATCGAAGAAGCTCGTGAAAAAGCGCGTGAAATCGGAGTGCCACTTGTGATTAAAGCGGTTGCCGGTGGTGGTGGTAAAGGGATGCGTATCGTGAGTCGTGAAGAAGATTTCGATAACTTATTCCATGCTGCAAAGAACGAAGCAAAGAAAGCATTCGGTGATGACCGTATATATATCGAGAAATTCATTCGTACAGCACGTCATATCGAAGTTCAGGTCATTGGTGACGGTCATGGAGATGCTGTACATCTCTATGATCGTGACTGTTCGATTCAGCGTAACAACCAGAAGCTAATTGAAGAAGCACCTGCTGTTATCGTGCCGGACGAAGTACGCGTACGCATGACGACAGATGCTGTTAACGCTGCGAAAAATATTAGCTATCGCGGCGCAGGTACGCTTGAATTCTTATATGTAGAAGAAATACAAGAATACTACTTCCTTGAGATGAATACGCGTGTTCAAGTAGAACATACCGTAACGGAAATGATCACTGGCGTTGATATCATTGAAGCACAGCTCAAGATTGCATTATATGATGAATTTGATCTGAAACAAGAAGACATTCAAATCATGGGCTTTAGTATGGAATGCCGTATTAATGCCGAAGATCCGAATCATGGCTTTAGACCGAGTCCAGGGAAAGTAACTGCATTACATCTTCCTGCAGGACCAGGGGTACGTATCGATACATTCTTATATCCTGACTGTATGGTATCTCCATTTTATGATTCGATGATCGGTAAATTCATTACATTCGATAAGACACGTGACCGCGCAATCAAGAAGATGCTTGCCGCACTTGATGAAACAGTTATTGCGGGATTCGAGACGAATTTAGATTACCAGTATCGTATCGTACAGCATCCAAGATATCATGAAAACTTAGTTGATATTAAATTCTTAGAGAAAAATCACTTCCTGGAGGGATAATATGTTCATTGACTTAAATGCGGATTTAGGCGAAAGTTTCGGTAACTATAAGATAGGCAATGATGAAGCGATTATTCCGTTGATTACTTCAGCAAATATTGCTTGTGGGATGCATGCAGGTGACTTTAATGTATTAAATCAGACGATAGAACGTTGTAAAGCACATGGTACAGGTATCGGTGCACATCCAGGATATCCAGACCTGCAAGGGTTCGGTCGACGTAACCTAGATATGACGTATGATGAAGTAGAAAACTTAATCACCTATCAACTCGGTGCCATCGACGCATTCTGTAAGAAACATGGTGTTACTATTAACCATGTTAAACCCCATGGTGCACTCTATAATGCGACAAGTGGTGATGAAGGACTGGCAAATGCTATCGTCAATGCCATCTACAACTTTAACCCGGAACTTAAGGTCATGGGCATCTCAGGTGGTACGCTCGTTAAAGCAGCAGAAAAGAAAGGCATGACTGCAATCAATGAAGTATTCGCAGATCGTAATTATACAGATGAAGGGACATTAGTTTCACGCAAACAAGATAATGCGATGATTCATGAGCAACAAGCTGCTGTTGAACATGTATTACGAATGGTGCGTGATAACAAGGTGAAGACAGAAACAGGAAAGCTTATCGATTTACGGGCTGACTCCATTTGTGTGCATGGTGACGGACCAGAAGCATTAGCCTTTGTAAAGGCAATTATCGAAGCATTACAGACCGAAGGAATCAAGATTCAAACCATATAACATAATCAAAGGGGAAATACTATGGAAAAACAAAACATGACAGCAGCACAGAAGCGTCTGCTCTTCGGTGCAATCTTCCTGATGGCAACATCAGCAATCGGGCCGGCATTCTTAACGCAGACAACTGTATTTACTGAAAAGCATCTTGCAAGCTTTGCCTTTGCCATCCTGATCAGTATTGTCATTGACATCGGTGCGCAGCTTAACATCTGGCGCGTCTTAACTGTGACAGGGAAACGTGGCCAGAATATTGCAAACGAAGTATTTAAAGGACTCGGAAGTTTCATTGCAATCTTGATTGTGATGGGCGGACTTGCATTCAACATCGGGAATGTCGCTGGAGCAGGCCTTGGGTTCAATGCTTTATTTGGCATTGATGTACGTCTCGGTGCAGTGATCACGGCAATCCTTGCAATTATCATCTTCTCAAGTAAGAGTGGCGCTAAAATCATGGACGTCATCACTCAAATTCTGGGTGTACTCATGTTACTGACAGTAGCATTCGTAATGATTAAGACACAACCGCCATATGGAGAAGCAGTGACAAAGATGGTGATGCCGGATAATCCAGCAGCACTTATTATGCCGATCATTACAATCGTTGGTGGAACAGTAGGAGGATATATTACATTCGCCGGTGCCCATCGCCTGATTGATGACGGCATGGTGGGACAGAAGAACTTACCATTCGTATCACGTGCAGCAAACTTAGGGATTATTACAACAGGTGTGATGCGTTTCTTCTTATTCTTAGCAGTATTAGGTGTAGTGGCAACAGGTGTATCATTAAACCCTGATAACCCACTAGCATCAGCATTCCAGCATGCATTAGGACCAATTGGACCACGTATATTCGGATTAGTATTATTAGCAGCCGCATTAACATCGGTAATTGGTGCTGCTTATACGAGTGCATCATTCTTGAAAGGATTTCATCCGGTATTCTCGAAATATAACAATATTGTAATCATTATCTTTATCGTATTCTCTACAATCGTATTTGTAACAATCGGTAAACCTGTTAAATTATTAATCTTAGCAGGCGCATTCAATGGACTAATCTTACCGATTACATTATCAGCAATCTTGATTGCATCTAAAAATAAACGTATCGTTGGTGATTACAAACATCCAACGTGGCTACTTGTCCTCGGTGTAATTGCAGTACTTGCAACAATCGGTGCTGGGTTCTTCTCAATCCAGGCATTGATTGATCTATGGAATAGCTAAATATTTAGGATAATATAGCTAAAAAATGACTGTGCTTATAACAAGCACAGTCATTTTGCTATCTTAATTTAAATTGTTCGATTGCGTGACCAATCTCATCTCTGACACGCTGGAATTCTGACCAGGCTTTACCAGCAGGGTCATCAAATCCCCAGTGTTCTTTCTTTATATTCGGTGGCAGAACTGGACAATTATTATCTGCATCACTACATAAAGTAACGACGAGGTCTGAGTTGTTTAGAATATCTTGATCAATCAAGTCTGATGTATGATGAGAGATATCAATTTCCACCTCTTTCATCACTTCAATGGCTTTAGGATTCACACCATGTGTTTCAATTCCTGCTGAATAAACGTTCCATGTATCTCCTAGAATGTGCTTTCCCCATCCTTCAGCCATCTGACTGCGACAGGAGTTTCCTGTACAAATAAAATAAAGTGTCTTCTTCTCCATGAAAATCCCTCAAATCTTTAAAATAATATTAATGTTAAATAAAGTCCGAACAATGTAACGAATAAAACTGGAATCGTGATGACAATCCCTGTTTTAAAATATGTTCCCCATGAAATCTTCACACCTTTTTGTGAGAGTACATGTAGCCATAACAGTGTGGCAAGTGAGCCAATCGGTGTAATCTTAGGGCCTAGATCTGAACCGATAACGTTCGCATAGATCATGCCTTCCTTTAATAATCCGGTTGCATCGGATTGACCAATTGCAATGGCATCAATTAACACAGTGGGCATGTTGTTCATCACAGATGATAAGAATGCAGCGATAAAGCCCATACCCATGATGCTGCTGAACAAGCCATATGTAGAAATCGTAGAAAGCACATCTGCTAGCACGGTCGTGATACCGACGTTCTTAAGCCCGAAGACGACGAGATACATCCCAATAGAGAAGAAGACGATGTTCCACGGTGCGCCTTTAATAACTTGCTTTGTATCTACAGCAGGGGATTTGCTTGCTAATACAATAAAGATAATTGTAATGACTCCTGCAATCAGTGAAACAGGGATATTGATAAATTCACTGCTTAAGTAACCGATGAAGAGAATAAATAGCACAATCCATGACATCTTGAAGAGTTTCATATCTTTGATCGCACTTTCAGGTGTCCCAATATTATCCGTATTAAATGTACGTGGTATCGATTGCCTGAAATATAACCATAGAACAACGATGCTTGCAACAAGTGAGAAGAGATTCGGAATGATCATACGGCTGACATATTCAACAAATCCGATGTTAAAGTAATCCGCAGAGACGATATTCACGAGATTGCTGACGATTAAAGGCAGAGACGTCGTATCTGCGATAAAACCACTTGCAATAATAAACGGGAAGATAACCTTCTGATTGAACCCGAGACGTCTCACCATGGCGAGAACAATCGGTGTTAATATCAGTGCCGCACCATCATTAGCAAAGAATGCAGCAACAATAGCACCAAGCAGCATAATATAGACGAACATCTTGAAACCATTACCGTGTGAGGCACGGACCATATGGATGGCTGCCCATTCAAAGAAACCAATCTCATCTAATATAAGCGAGATGATGATCACTGCGATAAACGTAAGCGTGGCATTCCACACAATATCTGTGACCTCAAGTACGTCAGAGAAACTGACGACACCTGTAAGAATTGCAACGATTGCACCGACAACTGCTGTAATACCGATGTCTAGACCTTTCGGCTGCCAGATAATAAAGACTAACGTAATAAGAAATATGGCAATCGCGACTGCTGTCATCACTGGCACGCACCTCTTTTCATCGTGTTACAGATACATGCTTCTTGCGATGCGTTCAGTGAAGATAAGTGATCGTTAATATCCTTCAGCTTATCGTGATTCAGCTGATACATGCGTTTGTTACCATCTTTAAATGTCGTCACGAAACCTTGGTCCACGAGTGTTTTCATATGATGGCTGAGTGTGGGTTGTGAAAACTGGAAGTGTTCGAGTAAATCACAAGCACAACGTTCACCACAAGAAAGTATATCCAATATTTCAAGTCGACTCGCGTCAGATAATACTTTCAGTGTTGCTGCTAAAGCTTTATAAGTCATAATAAACCTCCTTGATTTAATACAAACATAGATTAACATCTATATAGATGAATGTCTATATAAATCTAGAAAATTGTTGGTATGAATGGGTATTAGCTGTGAACGACGGTAATTTCAAAAACTCTTTATTAAATTTGAAATATTCTGAAAACTAAAGTAAACTAAAAGTGTAATTTTAAAAATTAAGGGGGATTTTGTATGGCGAAAAAGATTTTTGAAATTGACTTAACGAAGAAAATGCATGAGCAAAAACATCCTGGACATAACAGATGGCATCCTGATATTCCGGCAGCATTCTCGGTAGAGCCTGGTGAGGTCTTCAAGATGGAATGTCTGGACTGGACAGATGGACAGATAAGCAATAACGATGACCCTTCAGATATTGAAAAGGTAAACTTAAAGCGTGTCCATGTATTAAGCGGACCTGTACATGTCAATGGGGTAGAGCCAGGAGACTTGCTTGTCGTGGATATTCTCGACATTGGAACATTCAGTGCACATGAGTGGGGATTCAATGGAATATTCGCGAAAGAAAATGGGGGAAGCTTCTTAGTCGATCATTATCCGAAAGCTGCCAAATCTATCTGGGATTTTGAAGGAATCTATGCAACGAGTCGTCACGTACCGAATGTTAAGTTCGCAGGTATTATTCATCCAGGATTAATGGGTGTTGCGCCGAGTCAAGAGATGCTGGATGAATGGAATCGCCGTGAAAAAGCACTAGTAGACACAAACCCGAATCGTGTACCAGCGCTTGCAGAGCTGCCAGATCCAGATTCATGTGTGCTCGGAACACTCAAAGGAGCGGACTTCGAGCGCGTAGCAAAAGAAGGTGCGAGAACAGTGCCGCCTCGTGAAAACGGTGGGAACTGTGATATTAAGAACTTATCAAAAGGTTCACGCGTCTATTTCCCAGTATTCGTTGGTGGGGCGAAGCTATCAGTAGGAGACCTACATTTCTCACAAGGTGATGGAGAGATTACATTCTGTGGAGGAATTGAAATTCCTGGATGGATTGAACTTAAAGTCCATGTGATTAAAGGTGGCATGGAGAAATATAAGATTAAGAAGAACCCGGCATTCCAACCAGGGCCAGTAATGCCGCATTATAATGAATATCTCGTATTCGAAGGAATCTCTGTTAATGAATTCTCTGGAGACCAGCTTTATCTTGACGCCAACACTGCATACCGTAATGCCTGCTTAAATGCGATTGAATTCTTGAAGACATGTGGCTATACAGGAGAACAAGCATATATGTTACTTGGGTCAGCACCTGTACAAGGGAATATTGGTGGCATCGTAGATATTCCAAATGCATGCTGTACGTTATCTCTGCCTAAGGAAATCTTTACAAATAATATTATTCCGAAGCTTGATGAATAATGCCGAAGTATACATTTGAATGTCCAGCATGCGGACAATATGATACGTGGAAATCAATGAATAGCAACTTGAAAGAGGATGAATGTCCGGAATGTTCTCAAGTGACATCGAGAGTGTTCAAGAGTTTCAGAACAAACCATATGGACCCGAAGTTATATAATCGAATTAACGCAGGCATGACACCGAAAGTCGTTAAAAGAGAAAACTTACCGACGAGTAATATTAAAAGTTTGAATAAGAATAAGAATCCAATGTCTTGGACAGTATAATTGTGACACCTCACACATGTGGGGTGTTTTTTTGGTAAGGAATTAAGGTGTGAATTTGGCACGACGCTAATTTCAAGATAGAAAACAATTTCAACCGATCTTCCATTAATTCCTAGTGTTGTTCTAAGTTTTACAAATGTCCATAGACAAATCATGAATTTACACGCGATGATTTTAATTTTTAAAATTTTGACTTACTTTCATCATGATTTATTCACATTTATATACAAATAAGGCATCTCCCTTCCTATAAAATTATCATTGTAATTATTGATTAGGGGGAATACAGATGAAAAAGACAACAGTGCTACTTGCAACATCATTACTACTTGCGGCGTGTGGTAATGCAGAAACGAAACAATCGGAACAGACGAAAGAGAAGACGGCGGCTAAGACTGAGCAGATTAAAGCGGACCAGCAGACGACTAAAGTAGACGGCTATTCTTTAAAAGAGCCGAAAGAAGATACAAAATGTGCTGCGTGTGATATGAAAGTCTATCAAAAGTCTGATGCTATGGGTAAATATTCAGCACAAGCGATAGGAGAAGATGGTAAGAACTATTTCTTCGATGACCTGTTCTGTCTCTTAAACTATGAGCGTAAGTCGGACAAGAAGATGAAAGCGAAGTTTGTACGTGACCACAAGACATCAGAATGGATCAATGTCAGCGATGCGAAGTTTGTTAAAGGTGAGATTAAGACACCGATGAATGTGGGTATCGCGAGCTTTAAAGAAGATAAGGATGCACAGGCATTCGCACATGAGCATCATACTGAAGTAGAGCAGCTTGCTGCTGTTGATCAGAAAGCGATGATGCGCTTTATGGAGAAGCACAAAAAGATGAAAGATATGAATGAAAGTCACGAAAGTCATGAACATCACAGTGAATAGAACAACGAAGGGACAGATAATCTTTATTTGTCTCTTTCTTGCGATTATTCTGTGTCATATGGATGCACATGCGAACGTGCATAGCGAGAAAATTGTGACAGAACCAATTCATATTACTAAGGATCATACGACGATTAAAGATGTAACGATACGTTATTCTGGTTCTGCACCACCGATCACCATTTCGAATAGCCGCGACGTTACACTAAAAAATATTAAGATAATCGGCAATGGAAAAGCAAATGGAATTCATATTGAGAATTCATCACAAATAAAACTGGATAATATAGATATCTCTCATACAAAGGATGGCGTCTACCTTGAACATGTTGAACGCGTTAATATGCGCAATATATCTTCTAGAAATAATCGGTATGGCATCCATTTCATGTATGTAAATCATGGTGAACTAGAGCGCAGTGTCGTACGCAATAACGTTACAGGTATTATGCTGATGGTATCTGACAACATTAAGATTACACATAATAAGATTGTGGATCAGCAAGTATTGAACGCAACAGGGATGACGCTCTATAAGAGTACGGATATACACGTAAAGAACAATCAGTTCATTCAAAACAGTACGGCTCTGAGCGTACAAGAGATGACAAAGAGTCATATTACTAAAAATGATTTCGAACGTAATCTCAATAGTATCGAAATTTATCAGTCGGATATCCCGATACAGGACAATCGTTTCAGCAATAATATATCGATTGCGAATATCGATGAACAGCAGCATCAGTTCCGCAATAATATGTATGACGACCCATCTATAATGGATCTGGATGGTGATGGCATAGGAGATACACCGAAGCGTTTCAGCAACTTATTAGGAGAGACGATGGTGAAGGATACAACATTAAATTTCTTTCAGAATGGCCCGCTTCACATTCTGCTGCAATGGATAGAAGATAAGAGTATTACGTTAGAATCCGGTTATCAGGATACAAGTCCACAAATGCTATCTCGCAATATACAACTTAACATTTGGCTCCCCATTCTATTATGCAGCTTAGCAATCATTCTATTAACATTAAGGAGGATACGATGAAATATATCATTACATTATTGATTACAGCAATTCTGCTCGCAGGTTGTGGCAAACCTGACTTAAGTCCGCGTGACATCAATCAGAAGACAGATAAATGTGTCGTATGCAATATGATGATCGATCATCCGGAGCAGGCAACGCAGATGGTCTACAACAACGAAGATCATCTGATCTTTGATGATATCGGCTGTATGATGGAACATTATAATAAAGAGAATAAAGACGATATCGGTATGATGTATGTGAAAGACTACAAGAAAGATAAATGGATAGACGCAACGAAAGCATTCTACATTTACAACAAAGACATCTGGACTCCGATGAACTATGGTGTAGCAGCATTTGAAACTGAAGCAGATAGAGATGCCTTTATGAAAAAGTATAAAAATAGCAAACAGCTGCAATTCAATGATCTGAAATCATTTAAGTGGGGCATTCACGCATGATCTGGATGGAACTCAAGCAGAGTCTGCGTAATCCAGTGTTCTATATCACAGCAATCATCTATATTATTACATTTATACTCGCAAGCTTATTTCAAACAGGGACAGAGCACTCCAATTTATTTCAGATGAACTATGCGCTCAGTATTGAACTGCTGATCGTCCCATTATTCATTCTAGCTATCGGCAGTATGACTGTAGCACATCATAATGAAACAGGATGGCTGAAGTTACTTAAGACTTATCCGATGCGTTATAGAAGCTATATATTTGGCCACTATATTACTATCGTGCTGCTCTATACAATGATGCTCGCCATCAGTATCGTGATGGGTATCATTATCGGTGTACATATGGAATTCGTCTTCATATTACTATCATTCATCATGATTCTCATATTCTCAAGTATCGCAGTATGGATTGGCATCATCTCAAGAAATCGACTCAGCGCAATTGGTATTGCACTCTGTTTCTGGACGCTGTGGCTACTTATCATCCCATTTACAATCATTGCATTGAATGATCAATTGAACAGACAGATGCTCTTTCAAGCGTTAGTAGCAAATATTCATCTCAATCCAGTCGACCTTATCCGCATGCTGTACTATTACTGGACAGATCAGCTCGCACTACTTGGACCAGGATTCTACAATTATAGTAACTGGCTGAAAGGCATTGGTCACTACATCTTATATATCAATATTATGTTATTTATTGGTGTACCGCTCGTATTGAGCTATATTACGATGTTAAGGGTGAGGAGAAGCAAATGATAGACATACAGCAATTACAATTCAAATATAATAAACAGAAGACATTCGGGCCCGTCACAATGCACCTCGGCACAGGTAAAGTGCACGTGATGATAGGAGAAAATGGCGCCGGAAAGAGTACACTTATCAAACTCATGCTCGGTGAACTGAAAGCGAAGACAGGCTCATTGCAAGTACCAGAACAAATCAACTATATGCCTGATGACCTGCAGTTTCCACCATACTTGAAAATCAGCGAAATCATTAAGATGCTTCAAAGAATTAAAGACAGCACATCAAATGATGCATTAGCACAAGTTGGACTAGATGATAATCGAGAACAATTTGTTAAATCATTATCTAAAGGCATGCGACAACGCCTCAACCTCGCACAAAGCTTAATTGGAGATGCGGCATTTATCATTATGGACGAACCGACAAATGGTTTAGATCCATTATGGATATTCAAGCTGGAGGATATAATTCGTGAGCAAAAGGCACAAGGGAAGACGCTATTCATAACGACACATCAACTCGATTTTGCGCAGGCAATCGCAGATGAACTGTATGTTCTGAGAGATGGGCTGATCGTCCATCAATCTGAGAATCACTTTGAGGATGTCGAATCGCTGATTAAGCTCTATCGTGGCATATGATAGGGGAGCGAAATTGGCATGGCGCCAATTTCAAAATTAGAGAAACCCACCACAATAAGTGATGGGTTTCTCTTATTTTAATACAGCAATTCACTTTCTTTAATATCGGTGATAAACATGTACCCTGGCGCATGAGTAATCATCATTTCAGGCTTAACATTCAGACACACTGACTGAGGTGTTACACCGCATCCCCAGAATACAGGAACCTCGCCGTCGCGTATCTCTACAGCTTCCCCGAAGTCAGGGTTATTAATATCTTTGATGCCGATTGCAGCAGGATTGCCGATATGAAGCGGAGCACCATGTGCACCTTTGAAATGCGTTGTAATCTCAGACGCTCGAATCGCCTGAGCCATTGTCATCGGACGCATACTCACCGTTGTAGGACCGTGGAAGACACCACTTTGTTCAGTAGGAATGTTCGTAATATACATCGGTACATTATGACCTTCCTCTATATGACGCACAGGAATATCAGCATCAAGCAATGCATGCTCAAATGTAAAGCTACAGCCAATAATGAAAGCTACCATATCCTCACGATATAGATCCTTAATATCATGACGTGTCTCAACATGTACGCCATCACGATAAACATAGTATTCACCCACATCAGTGCGAATATCCGCATGAGGACCATACTTAGGAAAAGAAAATTCCCCAACCTCAGTAATATCAAGTAAAGGACAGGACTTTGGATTACGGTAACAGAACTTAAGGAAATCATAAACATAACGTTCAGGCAATATCACAACATTCGCCTGGATGTACCCCTTAGCCATGCCAGACGTATGCTGGATAAGTTTATTATCGCGAATCAAAGCGCGAATTTCAGATGGTAGAGCAGATTGTAAATTCATAGTAGCACCCCTTTTTGCATATTTTGTAATTGTTTTTATTATGAAGTATATTTTATGTATATTGTAAGATAATTTTGTAAATTATAAAATAATATTGATAATGGATTATTTTAATACCATAATATAGATAAGTTGTTTAATTTATTAAATCAGTATAGATGATTGGTGAGGCAGAGTAACTATGTATGTAGATATAAATAATATAATCGAAGAATATAAGGGAAAAACAGTTTTTGAGTTGAGAGACATTTTAAATGAGTCGTCTACTTCGAATAGAGTATTATATGTAAATTTATCAAGAAAAATGTTGGGTCAACTAAATAATAAAAGTAATAACAGAATTAATATTGATAAAACTTCAATTATTATGAAAACTGTTAGAATAAAAGCAAATGGAAAATTAGCTCAATCAATGTCCTTTATTCCCGTTGATTTTGATGAATGGACTGAAGACAAAGGTTTTAAAGAAAGTTATCTTTATAATTATTTTAATAATAATTATTTTGCATTTTTTATCTTTCAAGAATTTACATCTGAAAAAATTATAAGCGAGAAAAATATAGTGTTTAAAGATATAGCTATTTGGAAGATGGAAGAATATGATTTGAACCATGGTCTAAAAGATATATGGATTTATGTAAGAGAATTAATAAAAAATAATAAATTAATCATAACTCAAAAAAAATTAAGTAATGGAAAATATATCAATAAAAATAACCTACCGTCATCTAAATTTAATTACTTAGGACATCTTAGACCAGGAGCAAAGGATGGTAAAGATATAGAGGTTTTGCCAACAGGTCAAAAATTAGTAAAGCAAAAGTTTTGGTTTAATAAGTCATATATTGAAGAAATCATTGGATTATAAAGGAGTGTAAAAATGGAAGATATAAATTTATTAGACTTAATTGGAAAAGGAATTATAAAAGAAGGTTCACATATAGTAAATGTACCTATAAAAAAACCAAATGGTACTAAATATAATGGACAAACTTATATGATACCTTTGGATTACCTTTATTATAATAATCAAAATGGAAGAATTGGAGTAGCTTTGTCACAGTATGAAAGTGAGAATGGTACTCTAGTTCCAGGCCATAAGGAGGAATATAATAATATTGTTCAGAAAATGTTATATCCTTTAGATAATGAAAAAGTAAAAAAGGATATGGAAATATTGGTTAGAGATATACATAAAAAAGGGCAACAAGAAGTTGGATATGTATTAATTGATGGTAGAGTTATAGACGGTAACAGAAGATTTACAGCAAAAAGAATGTTACAACAAGATTTAGATATTACAGAGACACAATATTTTGAAGCTGTGATATTAGAAGATTTAAATGTAAATAATCACAATGATCAAAAAGATATTAAGTCATTAGAATTACAAATTCAATTTGGAAAATTAGGGAAAGAAGATTATGACCCGATAGATAGAGCGATAGATGCTTATAAAACTATTAAAGTGAATAATATTATGACTGAAAAAGAATATGCTGATTTTTCTGATATAAAAATTAACGAAGTTAGAAAAAGAATCACTGTTGCAGAACTGATAATAAAATTTTTAAGATTCACTAATTCACCAACTAATAACTATTCAATTGCCAAGGAATTAGAATTAGATGGACCTTTACAAGATTTACAGCCACAATATAAAAAATTTAAAGGTACTGAAGAGGAAGAGGTATTATTAAATTCACTTTTTAGTAAGATTATTCAAATAAGAGTTGATAATGAAAATTTTCAAAAAGAATTTAGAAATATCGTTAAAAATGTTATTGGTACAGGTCAACAAGATTCATTTATTGAAGATATGGAAGATACTACAGATACAATTGTTGATACTTTTGCAGAAAGAGAAGAAATTTCAAATAAAATAGAAATTTTTGAAAGAATTGGCAAGGATGATAATCTGAAAAAAGCATTGAAAGAAGTTAAAAAAGTAAGTTATGAACATTCGGAGACAGCAATAAATATTAAAAATAAAAATAAACCTGAAGAGCTCATAAACAAAGCCTTAAAATCATTAGAGTCGATAGATATTAGTAGCATTAAATCACTGGATTTGTTACAAAAAGAAGTTTTAAAAGAGCCACTAGTAAAAATAATTAATAAAATAAAAGAAATTGAATCAGAGATAAACTAATGTTTAAAAATATTGAAGAAAAATTATTGAGTAGCTATGATTCATTGGAAGATGATATAATCAATGATTTTTATAATCCAATTCTAGAAAATGCAAAAATTTATAAGCGTGTAAGCTGCTATTTTTCATCTAAAAGTTTGTCAATGTATTCTAGTGGTTTAGATAGATTTTGTGAAAATGGTGGGTATTTACAACTTTTAATCTCTCTAGATATTAGCTATGACGATTTCAACGAAATTGAATTAGGTTACAAATTAAGAAATGATGAAATGTATTTAACTGAAAAAGAAATTGCTTCCCTTGGAAATTTAGCCTACATGATTTCGCTAGGAAAAGCCGATGTAAAATTTGGATTTGTCGAAAATGGTTTGTTCCATTCAAAATGGGGGATTTTTACAGATGGAAATTTAGATTCTATATATTTTATTGGCTCTAATAATGAAACTGCTAGAGCAATAGAAAGAAATTATGAATCATTTGACTTAGATTTCTCATGGGATAGTAGTAAACATGTCAAAGAGAAGATAAAGAAAAAAAGAGAAAAGTTCGATAATGTATGGCAAGGACTTGATAAAAATATTACATGTATAAATGGGAATGAAATCCTTTATGAAAGTATTAAGAAATATAATACAGGACAAATTAATAAAATGAATATATTTAATAGTGCACTAATTTTAGAGATGGATAATAATAACCAATTCTATTTTATAGATAATACATCTAGTAAAATTTTGTCCAAATCATCATTTAAATCCAAATTAACTTATTACATATCTGATTTAAAAGGTTACCCATACCTTAAAGAAGATATAAATTATAAAGAAATTGAAAAATTGATTCAAAAAGTTAAGAAACAAGTAGAACGAAATAATGAACAGTTTGAAATTTCAAAAAATGTAATTGATTTTATTAATAGTCAGAGATATTCGATAGATGAATTTAGAAAATCTGGATTAACACTAAAGAATGGAAAGAAGAATTGGGAAGAAGAATTTGAAAACTTCGTATCTATAGTAAATTTCGAAGTAGATAGACCTTTGCTACCAAAACAGCTAGATGCAGCATTTTATATGTTAGTTCAAAAAAGAGCAGCGAATTTTTCTGTACCAGGATCAGGAAAAACTTCTATGTTATTAGGAGTCTTTGCGTACTTAAATTCTTTTCAAGTAGGGCAACCTATTGAAAGGATATTAGTTATTTGTCCTAAAAATGCTTTTGATCCATGGAGAATAGAATTTAAAAATGTGTTCGGAAATAAAAAAGAATTGAAATGTAATAGTACAGAAAATATAAATCAACGTAATGAATTAGAAAATATTTGGTTTAATTCTAATTTAATATTGATTAATTATGAGTCATTACCTAAGTATGAAGGTACTCTAGTTAAATTACTTAAAAATGATAGTCATACAATGTTGGTTTTTGATGAGGTTCATAGAGTAAAAGGTGTAGAATCAAAAAGGGGCGTTGCTGCATTAAATGTTTCGATGTTTACAGAATATAAATATGTTTTGACAGGAACTCCAATACCAAATAGTTATTTAGACATTTATAATTTCTTGCATATATTATTTAATAATGAATATGAAAGTCATTTTGCTTTTGATAAAAAAAAATTAATTAACCCTAATAAAAATGATGTTTCTATTATAAATGAAAAACTAAGTCCATATTTTTGGAGAATTAACAAAGATGATTTAAATGTACCTCCGGCCGAAGAAGATATATTGATTAAAGTTCTACCATCAAATGAACAATTACAAATAGCTGAGGAAATTTATTTGAATGCAAAGAATCCACTAGCTACCATTATAAGGATGATACAGTTATCAACTAATCCGAAATTATTGTCAAAAAAAATTTCATTTAATGAACTTGGATATTCAAATGAAGAAGATAGTGAAAATAATATTTATAATAAATCAGCATTAACTCTTTTATCAAATAGCTTGGATGATAAATTTGAGCAATATGCTAAAAAGTATAAATTAAATAAAGTAAAATCACCAAAATTTGAAAAAGGGATCGAACTTGTTGTTAATTTGGTGAAAAAAGGTGAGAAAGTGGTTATATGGGGATTATTTGTGGATACATTGCTTTTAATAAATTCAGAATTACAAAATGTAGGTATTTGTTCTGATGTGGTTTATGGAGCAGTTGATACAGATTCTAGAAAGAAAATTATCAACAAATTTTTGCAACATGACATGGAATTACCTGTCCTAATATCAAATCCTAACACATTAGGTGAATCGGTTTCATTACATTCAGTTGCACATAATGCTGTATATTTTGAATTCAACTACAATTTAACCTTTATGCTTCAATCAAGAGATAGAATTCACAGATTAGGGTTAAAAGAAAGTGATAAAACAAAATACTATTATTTAATAACAGAAAGTAACCTTGATTACTATAATTTTATTGATCAAAAAATTTATAATCGACTGGTTTATAAAGAGAAAATTATGAAAGAAGCAATTGATGGGGAATTTTTAATTCCAGAATTCCAAGATGATGAAATTCAAGTAATGAAAGATATTATTGAATCAGAAAGAAAATATTAAGAAGTTATTATATTAACTTCTTAATATTTTATCAATATCATTCTAATTAATTAGCTTTTCTATTAAATTTATTCCAAAATAATTTTGATAACATACCCCTTATTCAACCAAAAACACTGTTTAGTAATACATTGTCCATCTGGAAGTTTAACTTTATCTTGAGCATTTCTAGCTTTTGGTCTGATATGACAAATTGGATTATCTTTTGCGCCAGGCAGGTTATTACGTATACCTCTTGAAGTCTGTGTAAGTATAACACCTTCGTTAAGAATGCGTTGTGTTTTCATGAAAAACTCTTGTAACGGTCCTTCGATATCAGTCATTGGCATGTTCCATAACTTGTACCCAAGAAATATTTTATTACGTTTATCATCTTCTTTAAATACAACAAATAACCATTTTGTTGATTCGAACATCGTTTTTAAATGGCTATCATCCCACTCGGAAGTAGCATACTCATCAAAATCAATGTTCTCAAAAGACATGTGTTCTTTCAACTTACCTTCATTATTTAAAGTAATCGTTTTAAATTTAATGCTATACTTTTCAAATTCCTCGATTTTACTTAAATCATTCTTCTTAACACCTAACATATTACTTACCAGATGTGCGATACGATTTTTCCCATCACTAAGAGTGATATTTAATTGTTCGGCTATTTCAACATCAGATTTACCATAGTGATTCTTAAATTTATTATGTAATATCTGATCGATAGACTTTTCATTTACCTCTTTTGCAGTCGTAATTGCTTCAAAGTGCTCTTTTGTAATTAACTTTCGAACAAGATTTGACATGTACCCTTGCTTAATAGAATATGCTCGCTGCTTAGCCAAAACATTACTATTAGGCTGTTTTCTTAAAGATTTTGCTGCAGTGGAACCTTTGGTACATGCACCAAGTATTAATGTGTCACCTTCAGAAAGTAGGTGGGCTTCGCCATTGATGATTTTGTTATGTATTATATTCCAATCTTGTTTTATTGTTTTTAAGTCTTCTTCTGGAAATTGGAAGTCTTCAACTTTAATTATTTGAGCGTTTCTACGATCCATTTTGTTATTTTCATCTTTTTTATATTGATAGAAGAAGAGAAGTAAATGTTTATTTTTCTTCCAAAAGCTTGATGACTCAAATTCAACTGTAGCTTCGTCACAGTAATTGATTATATTTAATACGAGTCGCTCTTTGGCTTTCAGGTCTCCTTTTTTCATCTTTTGGATACCAGTAGCTTTTAGTTCTATTCCTACATCTGCAAAGTCAGGTTCTGCATTTGAATTTATTTCATAACCAAAATAACTAGCTTCGAGAATATGTCCCACAGAGCCTTTTACATTTGTATTCTCCAACATATCTTTCTTATCAATTTCATACAAATATTTTCCTTCTGCTTCTTTGGCATACATTATTAAATCTTTAACTGTCTCATATTCAAATTTAGCTATTTTGATCACCTTCTATTTTATGTATTGTGTGAAATTTAGAGATTTTAATAAGCTCGTGTTTTGGAAATACTAAGTTGATAGGACGTTCATTATATTTTTCGCCTGAATTATATATGTATGGTCCTTTACTTTCTTTAATGTAATACTTATGACTATTACTGTTCGAATTATTATCAATGAATGACTCATAGTTCGTTAAATTAAAGTCATAATGCTTATCCAAATATTTAATCAAGTCTTTCTTTAAAACCAATACAGATTCCATTTGCACGATATCATTATATTTTATGGTCTTCCAATCTTTATCTTCAGAGTTGCGCCAACCCCAGCTGAATAAGTAAGCATCTGTTTTACTATATTTAGGATTAAATAACCAACCAACTTTCTCATCATCTTCTTTGAAGTATGAAAGTTCTAAAGCGAAAGTAGGGAGACCTGTATCATTAATCGAATTAGCAAAATGATGTGATGCTGTTTTTTCATCTATATTCAATTTTTTATTAAATAATTTATGTTTGCCAACAATATCTACTCCAGCGTGTTGTAAGTTCATATCTGTAACTCTATTAAATACTAGTCCAAACTCTTTCTCTAGAAGGGGATATATATGTGTATCTAAATACTTATTAATTTCATGCTCGATATAGATATCCAAATTAAAATTACTCATATCAATCATCTCCTATCTAGGTTACTTATTACAAGTATATTTTTCTGAAATAAAAAAGTCTACCATCAATTGGTAGACTAAAAAAGATTTAATTGCGTAATATCATCTGGATAGAGTTTTTCGATTTCCTCAATTTGATTTCCCATTCTCGTAATTAATGGTACAACTAATGCGTTCCCCATACAGAAGAATCTCATCTTCTCTGGCATACCTTCAGTCCAGTTATCAGGAAAACCGTTCAATCGTTCAGCTTCAACAGGGGTAAGTGTTCTAAATTTATTTTCTGATTCTTTGATAAAATGTGTGCTTCTGTTTACTGAGGATTCACTCGTTAGCATCGTTCTTGCAGGTAAATTAATGTCATCGCTTTCTGACATACCACCTTCACTATAAATATACTTATGACCATCTGCTGTAATTCTTTCGATTTTCTTTGAGCCTCTTAAATATTTGAACTTCTCAACTTTATCTTCTGGAAGGTAATATTGTTCTGGGACTTCTTCAACGAGGACAGATCCAAGTGTAGCTGGAGATTCGTATTTCGGTACAGTATGAGCTGTATAAACTTCTCCATTCTTCATATAACCCGATGGATGGAATGTATAAGAAAAATTATCAGAAACACTAACAATATCACTCGAAAGTGAAGTAGTAGAAACACGATTCTTAACTATTTCATCAGTGATAGGGAATGCTTTCGCAAAGAATCCATCTTTAAATACAATTTGTTCCTGTGTTTTCTTGAGTATTGACTTAGCGTAGTTCGTTTCGCGTCTATATCCAAAGATGAATACACGTCTTCTACGTTGTGCATTACCATAGTCTGCTGCATTGATAACACGCCATTCAACATCATAACCAAGTTCATTTAATGTAGAAAGCATTACTCCGAAATCTCTTCCTCTTTGTTTAGAAGGAGATTTTAGTAAACGATCGACATTTTCAAGTAAGATGTATTTTGGTGCAACGTTTTGTATGAATCGCGTAATCTCCCAGAATAATACACCTTTCTTTCCTTGCATGCCGAGTTCGCCATTTAATGAGCGTGCTACAGAATAATCTTGACAAGGAAAACCACCAACAATCATGTCGACATTCGTCGCAGCAAGTTCAGCATTTGGAACTTCTGTAATATCCTCATTACTATGAATGCCTGTTTTGAAGTTTCGTGAATAACAATCAAAAGCATGCTGCACTTTTCTAGAAGGTTCCCATTGGTTTGCCCAAGTAACTTCAAACATATTATTGTTAGTGTTTTCTAAACCGATACGAAAACCACCGACACCTGCAAACATTTCCGCTACTTTTATCTTCTCCATAGTGGGCCTCCTTATAAATTATGATTAACTTTTATATTTTATCAAAGATCTGGATTGATTGATATATCGAATTTATTACCATCTTAATTATACGAACGACCGTTCGTGTTGTAAAGTATGTAGCATTACATTTTATTCGAAAGATGTGGGTATATATAATTATGAAGGGGTGGTGTTTGTTATGGAAGAACATACTCTTAATAAAACGATGGTAGCTAATTCAAAGAAGAAAAGTAAACCTGAGGACACCGTTCGTAAATTCTTATACTCCAAAGGCATTAGGTACAGAAAGAATGATAAAAGATTTCCAGGAACTCCAGATATCTATATACCTAAATATAAAACAGCGGTGTTTGTAAATGGCTGTTTTTGGCATGTACATAACTGTGACTTATTTGTTATGCCTAAGAGCAACCAAGAATTCTGGCAGAAGAAATTTAATAGAAATGTTTCAAGAGACGAACGCAATATCGAAGAATTAACTGAACTTGGTATACGCGTTATAGTTGTGTGGGAATGTGGCCTTAAACCACTAGAAAGAGAAGAGACATTGGAAGCATTATATGAGATGATTGTTAATGAGTTATAAATAAGAATATATTTTAATTTTTCTCTCTAAACAATTTTAAATAATAGGTTGTAATGTATAATAAAGATAAAATATTCAAACTTGTTACACGATTATTCTGAAAAGGTGATTATATGTTTCGAAAAATTTCTGCAAAAAATCCTAAGTTCAATGAAATGAATCAACGCTTTAGAAGTTTTTTTAATAGTTATGAGGACTTTGTTGTAAACACCGAACTAGGATATACAAAAGGTGTCACTAAAAATACAGGGAAAGGTCCTTCATATCATCGTTATTTAGTAAGAATATTTATCTTTATAGAAGAAATTTTCAAGGTGAAAATATCAAATCCTGTTAGTTTAGATACTTTTAAGTTAGTAGAAAATTTATCATATTTAGAAGCTTATAAAGCATATAATAAATCAGAATCTTATTTTCCTAAATCTTCAATAAATTATTATCTATCTTTTGTATCTCAGATATTAATAGATCAAGAAACAGAGATTGATAACTTAAGTGAACAGTTAATTGATTCCAAGCAAAACACTGTTAATAATTCAAAGCTGTTTATTGAAAATGATGTTAAAAGTCCTGAAAAAAGACCTGAACCAGTTACTGTTAATAATATAAAGAGATATCGAAGAAATTTGTTAGAAGTTAGGAAAGCGAAAGATTTTGCTAGTTATCTATGCGAATATGATAATAAGCATGTAACGTTTGAAAACAATTTTGATAACAATCCTTATATCGAAGCACATCACTTAATTCCAATGGCGACACAAGGATTGTTCAAGTATAATATCGACTTTGCTGACAATATCATATGTTTATGTCCTAATTGTCATCGCAGAATTCATTATGGTGTTAAATCAGATAAAAGTGAAATGGTACAAAAGTTTTATAAAGAAAGACATGAGAAAATAGAGGCTTATAAGGTAGATATTAAGTATAATGATTTAGAATTATTTTATAATATTAAATAATCACATTAAAATTATTTAATTATAGAAAGGGTGTATCATGCATCTTCTCACCACAATTTTCTTCCACCTCATCGATTTCATCATTCTAATCATCGAGAAAATAACGAAGAGACAGTCCTAATTTTAGGACAGTCTTTTCTTTAAATTTGATATAGTAAATAGACTCATATTCTCATTGAATTGACTAAACTTCATCCAATACTAAATATTTATTAATATTTAAAAAATGTAAAATATTAACTATAGTAATCATTGCGAATAGGAGATGGTGTTATGCAATTAATTTCAATATTATTTATGCATATCATTGATTTTTTCGTTTTAATTTTTGAGAAAAAACGTAAAAGATAAACTCATTTTTGAAAGTAGGTGTGTATATGAAGAAATTTCTATTATTCATCATTTCAGCAATTATTATTATAGCTATGGGTATTGGTGGATATATTGCTTATGAACGATACACATTACATCAAACGGTAGATGAATTTCTTGAAAAAAGAGATGCAGTAGAACAAGTGAAAATACGAGAAACGCATTATGATTCGAAGTTGAATGAATTTTACGAAGAGGTTGTATTTAAAGACGAACCAGGTTTAGAATATGAAATGTGAATGAGAGATGTTAAGGATAAAGTTTTATCTATTGCATATGGTAAACATGGTGAAGAACGAGGTAAGTATTCGAACTGATATCGAAAATTAAGAAGAGACAGTCCTAAGCTCAGGACTGTCTCTTCTTTCTGCTTGGTATCACGCACAGTTCTTCCATCGTCATACCATACAATTCTGCTATACGTTTAAACTCCGGGACCGTCACGATGCGATTGCCGCTTTCAATCTTCGAATAGATCGACGGGGTCACATTGATATGCGCGGCAACTTCCTTCGCGCTATAATCCAGATTCTCTCTATGCCATCTCAGTGCCTCAGCAACTGTAATATTGTCCATCTGATCACCTTCACTTTACGTGAAAGTATCAATATTTGTTATGTGTTTGGGGATAGTTGCGATGTTGGCAATAAATGACGCAATACATTTCATTTGTTATATAATATAGGGTTTATTGGTTTCGTATTTTTAATCTTAATTATTTATTGTACCGTGCATGCAGGTCGCTATGTGAAAACTTTCCAAATTCGCAACTTCTTACTTATATTTCAACAATCGAAATATTATAAAATTACACCACAGCATAGGGAGGACATCCATGGACGATACACTGCATCATATACATATGCTATTAATTGAAATGAAATCAAATGCACACCGTAATTACTTCAACGCACAGATGGATATTGAGCTTATTAGTCTCCTTGTTGAACTGTGTATGATCGAACTGCATATCGATTATTTCATCGGTACAGAACTATCTCCGTCTATGCGCATCTCTGTAACGCGTAAAGGGGAACTGTTTATCACTGCTTTCCTGGATGGTGCGGTTTAGTTTTAAGCAGGGTAGGAGACTAAGTGAATTCGCTAAGCAGAAGTTATTATTTATCCTTAGCTATAGCCACAAGAGGAATGCAGTTATCTAGAAATTGTATACAAAAAAACATCACCGAGAATTATGTTCTCAGTGATGTTTACATGTTATTTTAACTAAACTTCCTTTAAAAGCTATCCTTCTTTAATTTCAATGGATTTTTTAATAGTCTTTTCTATTTTAGGTAATGTTATTTTTAAGACACCGTCTTTAAAGGAAGCTTGGATATTGTCGCTATCGACATTACTTAGTGCATACGCACGTTGCATGTTGCTGTACGATCTTTCTTTCTGGATCATCTTACCTTCGTCATCTGTTGATTCATTTATGATATTATTTTCTGCTTTGATTGTTAGATAACCATTATTATACGAAATATCAAGTGAGTCCTTTGTGTAACCAGGTAATTCAACTGTCATTTCATATTGATCATCTTTTTCTTCGATGTCAGTCTTCATACTTTGCATATCTGGTAGAGTATTAAAGAATTGCTTGCTAAAATCTCTGAATAATGAGCTTGGTGTCATATCTAATAAACTGTTATTAAAACGATCTAATTCATAAGCCATAGAAAACCACTCCTTGTAATTTTTTATTTTACTTTTAAATTAATTGATTTAATCAGTTCCAAAGATTTGAGGTACTCATTCCAGCTATTATGTGTTTCAAACTCAACAAAATTCATAGGATCATTCAATGCATGTTTAAAACTAACACCGTTTGTGCGTTTGTGCACCGCCTTGATGATTAATTTGATTAAGATTTAATGTCATATAATCGCCTCCTAAACAAACTATATATCTTACACTTATATTTATATCAAATTGGTCAAAAAAGGTCAAGATACTTTGTGTAATTTTTATTCATAATTTTAGTGTGTTTATATCGCACTAAAATTATGCTGTATGACAAACTACGAAACCAATGGGGTTAACTCTATAGAATTGAGTCATTTAACTATGGATTAAATTCTTTTTTCATTAGTATTATCCTCTAATATAATTGGCGATAATGTAGCGGAAAATGTAAATTTAATAACCGGATCAAATACTTTAAAAATTTGATCCGGTTATTTATTTTGTTTCAATAATTATCAAGTATCTAATTTCGCTTTCTTGGGCCAAATAAAATAACTGATTGTGATGATAAAATCGATGATGAGGACAATCTTCCATATATTTATTACGCCCATTAAATTATTCAGAGACGACGGATTGTTTGCAACAACCTGCATCAGGTAGATAAGTCCATATGCGATAAGAAATGCAATGATGTGTTTAAAAAAGCTCTTTAAGTATTGCTTTGCATATTGGTTTCCGTATATTTTTTGAGGAGGCGTTTGTTTTAAGTATAATACTTTAAATTTTTCATCTGCCCAATTGATAAAGTCTTTACCGAATACAATTGAAATAGAAATGTATACAGCAGCGATACCATGTGCAATTTCTGCTGTTCCACCTTGGTATAGATTGAATGTTGTAGCGATAATTAAAAACAGGTCAACTAGTATTGTACATGATAATAGTGACATACTAAGTTTTTCTTTATGAAATATATATCTTGTTGCTAATCCGAGAACTATGAACATCCAAAATAGAATTTCAGCTGCAATGATTAATGTTATGATGATACTCACTTTACTCACTCCATCCATGATTGAATTTCTTCCGTTATGATTTGTTCTACTAAAGTGTTTGATAATTGTTTCGGCTGATAAAGTTTATGTAACGCTAATCCATCAATTAAAGCATGCAGTTTTGTGATGGCTTTTTCTTTGTCAATTGACTGATTAATCTTATTGGCTTGATGCAACAGTTCAAATGATCTTTGTACTAATATATAGATTTCATCACTCATTGTGTTTTCATCTATTGCGTTATTTTCCTCCTGCACCGCTAACCACACAATCATATCCGCAGTCCTTTTCTTATCGAGCGGCATTGTTAGTAATATTGCATCGACAATTCTTTTTTCAAGAGGTAAGTTTCGTTCCAAAAATATTGATTTGATATTTGATTCAATTGATTCAGTAAGCATATTTAGTATTTCTGAAAGTAATGCTGACTGGTTTGGAAAGTAATACCTGATTTGTCCTGTTGTCATTTTCGCTGCGTTGGCTATACTTCTAACAGATGTACCTTGTTTACCTAAATCCTGAATATTACGATAAGCAATTTCTAATATTAGGTGCTTTTTCTCTTCATGATTTACTATTTTCGGCATCGTCAATCTCCTTTTTAACACAAGTGTATTAAATAATACAATCTTATTTTAATACACTTGTATTAAAAAAGGAAATAATATGATATGAAGTTCAGTTGAATTACGTTTTGTTGAGGATGTAAAATACGATATATTGCAGTTTGATAAGAGGATTATAATTGATTAACTGCCTCTTATAGATATAATTAACATATATATGTAACAACATAACAGACATTGGAGGCTTTATGGATTACTATCAATTTATGTCCAGAGATATTATCGAACAAAATTTAGAGTTTGAACATATTGAACTCGTAAAAAATCAAAGTCGTTTTATAGATAATGATAAACTCAATCACGCTGTATTTGAACAGGTAAGATTTGAAATGGCGGATTATTTTCATGTTTTATTCAAAGATGTTGAACAGATAAAGATAATATTTTGTGTTGCATATAAAGATAGGTATTATCGTTTAAATTTAATAAAGTATTTTAAGCAATTTGAACGATTTAATTTTAGTCTCTATCATAATGAACTAAGTGATAATTGTCATCAATATGCATATATTATTAACAAAAGTGATTTGAATTTACAAAAATTAGTTAAAGATATTTGTTATCAAGATTTTGCGTATGAATCTCAAACCTTTAGAAAAGCATCGATTTTAACAATAATTACAAATTTAGATGAAGATATATTTTACTACCCCTATGATGATCGGGGCGTTGTCATATATAAAAAATGAAAAGAAGGTATCTGAAAATTACTCAGTTACCTTCTTTTCATTGACAATAATATCACCAGGCTGACAATCAAGATAGTCACATATTGCTTCTAAAGTGCTAAAACGAACTGCCTTTGCTTTTCCAGTCTTTAATATGGATAGATTTGCGATTGTAACATCAACCGCCTTTGATAATTCGGTTAAAGAAACACCTCGCTCTTTTAATACTTCATCTAACTTTATTTTGATCATAGTATACACCTATATTGTTAAGTCGTTTTCTTCTTTAATTTTTTTTGATTCTTCGTATATAAATAGTGAAGAAAGAATTACTATACCTAAAATAAATAATAACAGATTTGTTTCTACTGTAGTATTTAATAATGTTGAATATTCTACAGATGCATTAAGATATTTCTTAGCTAAGTTAAGACCTCCATAGCCAATCGTTAATATCGCAATGAGCATTAATTTATCATGATTGATTGTATTAAAATAATCTGCAATATCCACTTTTTGCATAAGTTGAAAAGTGAATATTAAAATCATTAATAAAATTATGCATTGAATAATATAGACTACAAGGTAATATAAACCTCGATTTGAAAAATGCCATAGATCATTACTAATTGAATTTGAGAAGAACTCTGAAATCGTCACTATAGAAGTAAGCAGTGTGACAATAAATGCTAAAATTACAAAGTACTTTGTGAATTTTAAAGATGTGATACTTTTATTCATTAAAATATCTCCTTTATTGTTTATCAATAAAAAATATAACATGATATTTATCGAAAAACAATAAATTTATTGTTTTTCGATAAAAATTATATATGTGATATCGAAAGCGGGAATATCTTTATGGCACTATCTATTTAGGTGGACTGTACAAATGGCTGATAAATCATTGTTGTATATTGAAATTATCGTATAATATGAAATTTAATTTAATGTAATAAATATAGGATAGTTACAATTTGTGTTTTAATTTTTACTTTCAATACAATATATGAAATATACATTTTAAATGCAAAGGAGAAATTATTATGACCGAGAGAAATAATAACTGGCCACCGAAGCATCATGGTGAACATAATCCTGCCGGCCGCACGGGTAATACTGATTTTGATGCATCGGGTCTAAAGGGGAGAGAAGACGAAACTTATGCAAAAGCGGCCTTTGGTGGAGCTGATTTTAATGATGGCATACTCGGAAGAATTGCGAATATCTTCATTAATAGAGATGAAGGTAGGAATTCAAAGAAATAAAGATATTATGATAGTAGCAGTAATCCTTATTTGTAAATTTCATTACTTACTCCGCCACTGTCTCTCTTCTATGTGTCTTCTTGATTAGGCATACGCTTTCATAAAATACATGTTTGGAAATATGTAAGAGAGGTATATAGTAACAGATTCAAAATTTGTACTAGATGGGGGTTTCTATATATGAAAGCAGTAACTTACCAAGGACACAAGAAGATGGTAACGAAAGAAGTCGAAGATGCTAAGATTATCGAATCCACTGATGCGATTATCAAGATAACAGCTTCAGGTATTTGTGGATCAGATTTACATTTATATCACCAAGGTGACTTATTTATGGAACCTGGTTTTGTTATCGGACATGAACCTATGGGGATTGTAGAAGAAGTAGGTAAGGATGTAAAGAACCTGAAGAAGGGTGATCGTGTCGTTATTCCGTTTAATATTGGCTGTGGTGAATGTTTCTACTGTCAGCATGATATGGAATCTCAATGTGATAATTCTAATGAGACGCCTGCTAACTGGAAGTTAGATAACGGCGGATTATTTGGTTTCGGTAACCTTCATGGTAATCATTGGGGAGGGCAGGCAGAGTATTTAAGAGTACCGCATGCTGATTTCTCTTCATTTAAGGTGCCAGATAACAACTTAAAGGATGAGCAGGTATTATTCTTATCAGACGTTGTACCTACTGCATACTGGAGTGTAGAACATGCAGGCGTTAAACCAGGAGACACTGTAATTGTGTTAGGTTGTGGTCCTATTGGATTAATGGCACAGAAGTTTGCAAAGTTAAAAGGTGCTGAAAGAGTTATTGCAATCGATAATGTACAACACCGTCTTGATCATGCGAAAAAGTATAACGGTGCTGAAGTGTATAACTTCGATGAAGAAAAGGAAATCGGAAAGTTGCTTAAAGAAAAGACACAAGGTGGCGCAGATGTTGTCATTGACTGTGTGGGTATGGACGGACAACAATCAAGTCCAGAACCGAAGTTATCAAGACGTTCTCAGCAACGCGGCACAATTAGCCCGATCATTACAGCTGCTGAATCTGTAAGAAAGTTCGGTACAATCCAGCTTACGGGAATCTATGGTACTCCTGCAGATAATTTCCCGGTTGATCTGATCTTTAACCGTAACGTTAAGGTGACAAGTGGACAAGCACCTGTAATCCACTTAATGCCTAAACTCTATCAGATGATTAAAGACGAAGTATTTGATCCTACAGAGATCATCACGCATACTTTCCCGCTAGAAAAAGCTGATGAAGCTTATAAAGTATTCGATAAGAAGAAAGACAACAATATCAAAGTTATACTTAAGCCTGAATAGAATAAAAATAAATAACAGCAGCAGATGATATCCATCTGCTGCTGTTATTATGCATCTTTTTAATTAAAACAAGTATATAATTCTAGATATCTTAAGTTTAATAATCTGTCTACGAGTATATTTAATTATAAGTGCAAAATATGTCTAAAATTTTCACAATTCTCAAACAAATATAGTGAAATATATACATTATTATTGTAATAAATATATAAATCCTTTAATATAAAAACTATCACGTGATGGTTTGGGTGGAGGAGAGCTAATTGGGAAGGATAAATTAAAAATAGGTGAACTTGCTAAATTGGCAGGGGTAACGAATAGAACCGTAGACTATTACACCAATCTTGGATTATTAGAATTTAACAGAAGTGAATCAAACTATAGATATTATTCAAACGTAATGGTGGACAGAATTAAAGAAATTGAGCAGCTTAAGCAAGAAGGTATGCATCTAAATGAAATTAAAAATAAATTTACATCACATGAAGTAATTGATATTCAAGATCTAAGGTTAAAGATCAATCAATTAGAACATGATATTAAGCATATTGCACAGTCAGAAGATTTAGCCGAAGCAAGATCTTTAGCTAAAAAAGACTTAGCTTTAATTAAAGCATTACTTTTATTTATACAAAATTAACGGAGGTGAATATTCTGTCTATTGACAGAATATATTATTGGAAACAACTATAAATTTAATTATTTTTACGATACTGATTATTTTAACAGCATTTTTCGTTGCAACAGAATTCGCAATCGTCAAGGTAAGACATTCTAGATTAAATCAACTTGTTAATGAAGGCAAGCCAGGCGCTTTATCTGCTAGTAAAGTAGTAAATCATTTAGACGAATATTTAAGTGCTTGTCAGTTAGGGATTACAATTACAGCATTAGGTATAGGTATGGTTGGAGAGAAGACCTTTGAATTTATCCTGCATCCTATGTTTGAAATGATGGGAATACCAACTGATTTAATTCATATTTTTACTTTAGTGACCGCATTTATTATCGCCACTTTTTTACATGTAGTTGTTGGTGAACTGGCACCGAAAACGATTGCGATACAGAAAGCTGAGGCAGTGACATTAGCATTCAGTAAACCGATTATGTTCTTCTATAGAATACTTTATCCGTTTATCTGGTTATTAAATGGATCAGCAAGATTATTATTGAAAGCAATTGGTATAAAACCAGTTGGTGAACATGAATTAACACATACTGAAGAAGAATTACGGATGTTACTTGCCGATAGTTATCAATCTGGCGAAATTAATATTAATGAATTAAAAGTCATCAATAATGCTTTTGAATTTGATGATAAAGTTGCTAGAGAAGTGATGACACCAAGAAATGAAATTATTGCATTCGATATCAACGCTAATATTATTGACGTTATTGAATTGATACAGCAGGAACGTTACACAAGATACCCAGTATATGAAGTTGATAAAGACAATATTGTAGGGGATGTTCATATCAAAGATTTTATAGATTTAACATTACAAGATATTCATTTTGTTCAAGAAAAGCAATTAAGTGATTACATGCACCCAGTGATGAGAGAAATTGAAACAGTAGCTTTAACTAAACTTCTGCATAAGATGAAAGCAAATCGTGTACACTTAGCAATTCTGATGGATGAGTATGGTGGTACAAGTGGATTAGTTACTATAGAAGATATTATCGAAGAGCTGGTCGGAGAAATACGTGATGAATTCGATGCTGATGAGAAAGAAAAGATAATCAAAATAGATGACAATCATTACAAGATACACTCAAGTGTATTAATAAGTGATGTAGAAAAACTATTAGGTGTTCAATTTGATGTAGACAATGTCGACACTATCGGTGGCTGGATGTTATCATTTATCAGTGAAAGTAAAGAAGAGATCTATCATGATAACTATCTATTTAAAATTATTAAAAGAGATGGAAATCATATCGAGGAAATTGAAGTGTTCGAATCTGATATGCCTATTGATTCGTAATGATGGAGTTTAATATTTAAAAAAGAAGGTATTATGAATTCAGATACCTTCTTTTTTAATTGTATTATACTTAACAACGTTCTACAGTAATCTTAAAGCCATCGACAACGAACTCTAACTTTTTCTGCTGCGCGTGTTCTTTGTTTTGTACTTTAGTAAAATTAGCCTCAGCCTCAATCTTACCTAATTCGAGCTCCAGTTCTCTGATCTTGTGGACCTTAATCATGTTAGACGAATAACTGTTCGGCTTAATCTGTCTTTGTTCGTTTAATTCTGCTAATACATCTGCTCTTGTTCTCATACAAAACACTCCTTATAAAATGATTACAATAAAAATAAGCTCATCTTAAAGTAAGAAGAGCTTTGTTAAGAACTTCTTATCTTTCAAGATTACATCTTGTTGGAATTAGCACAGTGCATAAGCCTGCTGCTGAGGTTTCATAGGGCCAAGTCCCTCCACCTACTCTAAATAAGATACGAGCTATTTTTTTGTATATTTATTATAACATACTTTGCTAAAGTTGAAAATTATATATATTATTAAAACATGGATTATAATGGAGGGAGTAATACCATGTCATCTATTATTAGTGCAGGATATGATATTTTAAATAAACAGCTATCGCCGTTCATGCAGTTTAAGAATGAACATCGCGTGAGGTTTTACAAATCGCATTTAACGTATTTTAAATATCGAAGATTAGTGGGTCATATCTTTGGTGGAGATGTTAATCTATTATATTTATCAAGTGCCTACAATAAATGTAATTTCAGGTTATGGACGGTAATGAATATTACAAATTATCAGGAATATAACATAGAACAGAAGCACGATGATCTAGTTATGATGATGGCGAATATTAAGCATCTGAGTCAATCAGATGTGGTAAACTATATCAAATATACGAAAGTTAAAGAAAACCATCCATTTATCAGTTATTTGTATAACGAGCAGACTTTCATTAGACTCAGTCCATTCTATATTGATGTCATCTCTGAAGATACATCAGTCATTGAATGGATCAAGCGTGAGTTTGAACGAGAATATGCACAAGACTTCGATATCGATGAAGTGATATCGGAAGCAGAGTGGTATGGTGAGTAACGAATAAGACAATTAAATTATTATCGCATAGAGTATAATTGTACTCTGTATCGTGTCTGGCATTATTGCGTGGATATATGTGAAAAATAACCATCCCATGAATAACTTATGGGATGGTTATTTTAATTCATACGTTGCGTAAACATTAATATAAATATTAAAATTAACAGCAATGAATATAAAAAGGCTTTACCTGTATGTTTTTCCAGCGTTGCTTTATAAAGCAGTGTAGTCACTAAACCAACTGCTGCAATGTCCATAACATATCCAAATACAGGGATAAATATCTTAATTATTAAACCAAGTCCTAATAACCCTAGGAATATACTTTGTACCACTTCAATTTTATTTTTCTTCTGCTCCTCATTCATTCCCGAACCTTCTTTCTAATATAGAATATATATACAAACACGCTTAAGAAGAAGTAGTAAAATGCACAT
Source organism: Macrococcus sp. S115 (assembly GCF_030067655.1). Taxonomy (NCBI): domain Bacteria; kingdom Bacillati; phylum Bacillota; class Bacilli; order Caryophanales; family Staphylococcaceae; genus Macrococcus; species Macrococcus sp. S115. The sequence continues at coordinate 104,579 of NZ_JASJES010000007.1, forward strand.
ACACCGAGCCCATCGACATATGCTTCTGATAAACTTCTATTTCCTATCGCTGCAAATATCAAGCTGCCAGCGACCCAAACGATGGGTATGATAATAAAGTTGAACAAGAATAAGACTTTAATCGCCATTATGAAGCCTCCTAACAGTATTTTCTATATTTTAACAAAAAAATAAAAAATATTAAATTTTAGTCTATCTTTTTCGTACAGGTTGATTATAATAATAGTAAAATAAATTATTCTGGAGGAAAAAATGAAGCGTATTAAAATTTTTACTATTTTATTATTATTGTTTTCTTTTTACCCAGCTACTCAATCACACGCCATTTCAAAGAAAATTCCGGTGAAGTTTGTATCAGTAGTTGATGGTGATACTGTACGCGTTAAGCAAGGTAACAAAGCAATCACACTACGTTTGTTGCTTATTGATACACCTGAATCAAAGGATCCAAAGAAACCTGTCCAGCCATATGCGGTAGAAGCGGGGAAGTATTTGGATAGCTACTTACGTTATGCGAAGCTTTCGATGCAGTATGATAACAATCAAAAGACAGACCGTTATGGCCGTCATCTTGTATATCTATATGCCAACAATCGTTTAGTCAATGATGAAATGGTACGTTCAGGATATGCACGTATAGGCTACGTCTATTCTCAGAAGTATTATCTAAATGCACTTAAGAAAACCGAGTCGGTTGCGAAGGCTAAGAAACTTCGTATCTGGTCGATTCCTGGGTATGTGAATACACGTGGTGAAGGATTTATCTATAATCCGAAGAAGCCCGTCGTTAAACAAGCACCAAAACCAGCACCAAAGCCAGCTGCAAAACCAGTTGCGAAACAGCCTGCAACAAAAGCTGGCTATCCAACTTCAAAATATCGTAAAGGTGCACCGAAGACATTTAAAAATTGTACGGCAATGAAAAAATACTATCCATATGGCGTGACAATTCATCATATCTCTTATAACAAGAAACATGATCGTGATAAAGACAAGCTCGCTTGTGAAGCCTCAAACGTGGCATACCAGCCATGGATGAAGAATAACTAAAAGCAATCCTGAGCGGATTGCTTTTTTTGTGGGTTATATTAATGAATGTTAAATTTTTTGTAGATTGATCCAGTAACGGTCTACATCAATATCATCATGTGTATCATGTATGCTATTCTCGTAGACGCCACGACAAGCTAGAATGGTGTTCCTACTAGCAATATTATTATGGTCACAAGTCACAAGAGCCTTCTTCACTCCTTTAGTTTGAAGGAATAGCAGTGCTTGATGCAACATCCACTTTGCAATACCTTGTCGTCTTTCATCCGGTCTTACTGAATAACCGATATGCCCCCCGACATTATTTAAATAGTCATTTAAATAATGTCTGATATGAATCATACCCACAATCTTCTGATCTTCATTGATACATAGAAATTGTGTAGAAGGTACAAATCCTTCTGGGAGTCGATCTAGAATCTCCTCATCTTGAATACGTTCAAACCAGTGATCAAAGGTATCAAAATTATGAAGTGACGATGAGCCATGAATGATCTCATTATTTACTGCGAAATCTGCACGATATCGCATGATATCTGTCTTGTATTCAATTGACGGTTTTACGAGCTGAAGTTCTGGCAATTGACATCCCTCCTTCTTTTTTATGATTATACATTAACAGAAAGGAAGAAGTAAATTTGTAATCACATAAGAGATTTTATAGCTACAGTGTCGCTGTTAAATGTTATTCTATCCTTTAAGAGGGTAATCTAAAGTAATTAAATATTAAAGGGTGATTTATATGTTTGGGAATAAAGAAGAAAAACGATTTACTAACTATAACGCTGCATCTGGTAAACCATCTAAGATGATGTCTAATTATATTGTCGTCGATGAACAGACAGGTGTACAATATCTATTTTCGGCGATGGGATACAGTGGTGGTATGACAGTATTGGTCGACAAAGACGGGAAGCCGCTACTTGCTGATGGTTATAAATAGATGAATGATAAGAATAAATCATTAGTTGGACTGGGGTTATGCGCTACGATTATTTTAGGGTTTATCGCGCTTATGATCAGTGAGAAGACAGAAGACAATGCACTTAAAAATCGTCACATTGATGTGTCGCATACTTATAAAGAAGCACTTGATAAACAGATGAAAGCACAGGCGATGTATTCAAATGGAGTCGTATGGAAAGCTGCTACACGTAAACAGATTGACACGTATATGAATATCGATAAATTAACAGAAGACAGCGCCCAGCAATATCAGTTCTTAAATCTGAGTAAGACGCAGAAGATTCATCCCGCCACATTGGATAAGCTGTTAAAAGGCAAGGAGATTCTTAATAACGAAGGAACAAGTTTCGCAAGAGCTTCCAGGCTGCATGATGTTAACGAAATCTATCTGATCAACCATGCACTACTGGAAACAGGTAAGGGTAAGAGTAAGCTTGCCAAAGGTGTCGCTGTTGACGCCAAAGGAAGGGTTGGTAAAGGGAATAAGAAATATTATAATTTCTTTGGTATCGGAGCCTACGACCATGATCCTGTGAATGAAGCGGCTAAATATGCATTTAGACATGGTTGGGACACACCAGAAAAAGCAATAGTCGGTGGGGCAAAGTTTATCAAGACAGAGTTCTTAAATGATGAAGCACAGGCCACATTATATGGTATGCGCTTTAACCCTGTAAATCCAGGACAACATCAGTATGCAACAGACGTCAGATGGGCACATCATAATGCACGCAGCATTGCAGACGATTATAAGAAGCTGAAGCTTAAAGGAAAATACTTTACAACTTATGAATATAAAAAGTGATCCAAATCATTCGAAGATTTGGATCACTTTTTATTATTATTTAGATACCTCTAGTTTTTGAGGATTTTTAGCTTCTTTTGGAATTTCTATATCACTGACCTTATTATGTTTGCTATAATCGACACTTTGAATTTTAACAAATTCTTTATCTTTACTTTTAATATTATCTTTTACTTTAGAGGTTAATAATTTATAGTCTTTATCAAAAGTAAAACTAATAACTCCACTATAAGACTGAATGTCTTTCTCATCTTTTTTTGAAATAGGGTTCGAGCCAGTCTTGTTAATTAATTTTTTATACCCATCAAAGTTTTTATAATGCTTTGAGATTTCATAGCCATTCTTAGTACTTTTAGCTGTAGCATCATCGTAACCATTAAAATTAAATTGAGTTTCAAATTTTTGGTTTTTTAGTTGTTTCTTTGAATTGTCATCCAAAGATTCACTAGCATCGAAGTAGTTTTGACCATCTGGAGAAACTATATATTTATCATCGAAAATGTAAATATCTTGTTTTTTTGATCCAACTTTATTTGTTAATTTTATTGTGTTATTTTTATCAACTATCATGCTTTCTGATTGAGTTTCCTTATCATTACCAGATTGGATAGAGATTTGTTTATCGACTCTATAGCTCTTGATAGTTTTTGCTTTTTCATTTGCTTTTTCTATTATATTAGAAGCATTCAAATGTGTTGATGATTGGTTTGTATTTTTTGTTTCTTCGTTTTTTTGAGAGTCATTTTTTTCTTCTGTATTACATCCAGTTAATACTATTGATGAAATTAGTATTGAAGCTAAAATTTTATTAAATTGCATAAAGACCTCCAAGGGATATGATTATTCGTCTGCACTCGGTGCAGTCTGACTTAATTTCTTGCGTTTTGTCGGGTCCAGTCTACGTTCGATAAGACCCAGTATAATGTCTGCAAGCACAGCCATCAGCGCAGTCGGTAACGCACCGGCTAGGATGATTGATGTACCATCTGTGGCGTTTGTTCCGCGGATGATGATGTCACCTAAGCTTTGTGCCCCGATAAATGAGCCGATAGCAGTGACTCCGATTGCGATAACGAGCGCGATACGGATACCTGCGATGATGACTGAGAGGCTGAGGGGTAACTCTACCATGGTCAGCAGTTGGCGTTTTGTCATCCCCATGCCACGGCCAGCATCGACGATATGTTCGTCAACCGCTTTGAGACCTGTATATGTGTTCTTAATAATAGGCAATAAGGCATAGAGGAATACGGCCATAATCACAGTCTTCTTACCAAGCCCCATCGCCAGCATGAGTAGTGCAAGTAAAGCGATGGCAGGAATTGTTTGTATGATATTCGCAATCGAGATTACAGGTGTTACAAGACGTCTATGTCTGGCGATCCATATACCGATTGGTATACCTACTATGGCTGCTAACAGTACACCGTATATACTGATTAGAAAGTGCCCAAGAAAAAGCTGGAAGACGTATCCTGCATTATCCTGGAAGTAATGGATGAACTGTTCGAATGTATTAAGATTCTCCATTATTTCGCACCTCCTTTGAAGTAATTATGTGATTTTAAGTAGGCTTCTGCTACTACTGCAGGTTCTTTCAGGTTATTATCAACTTCATAGTTGAGCTTTTGCATTTGTTCTGTTGAAATCTGATCTTTCATCGATTCTAGCAGCTTTTTAATCTTTGGATCTTTCTTAAGCAGTTCATTAGTCGCCACTGGATTCGCATCATAAGGCGGGAAGAACTGCAGGTCATCTTTTAGTACGACAAGGTTATAACTCTGGATACGTCCATCCGTTGTATATCCAAGGACGACGTCCATCTTGCCTGCATTCACTGCCTCATAGACAAGTCCAATCTGCATCGGCTTAGTGTCTTTAAAGTCAAAGCCATAAGTTTTTTTGAATGCATCAAACCCATCACCTTTACGTTTCATCCACGATGAATCTACGCCAGCACGTAAGTTTTGTGCAACTTTTTTCATATCACTGACCGTCTTCAGGTTATACTTCTTCGCTGTCTCTTTTGTCACCATGAAAGCGTATGTATTCTCGAAGCCGTAAGAATCAAAGTAGTGCTGGTCAAACATTTCTTCAAACCCTTTGACGACAACACTTCTTGCTTTGTCTGGATCTGTGATCGGCTCTTTACCGAGTGGACCTGTTAAATCTGTGCCGGTATAACGGGCAGAAGAGACGTTTGCATCGCCACGCATCATCGCCTGGTGTACTACTGTTCCTGAACCGAGGTTATTGATCAGTTCTACAGGATGATCAGTCTCTTTTTCTATAAGAAGCTTGATCATGTTCGCAAGGATCTGACTTTCGGTCGTATATACTGAGGCGATCTTGACAGTTTCTTTTTGGGTGTTCTGTCCACAGCCGCTAAGCACGAGTAGACAGGATAATAGTATGAGTAATTTCTTCATTTATTTTTCCCCCTTCGACACAACTAATCCACGTGGGGTCGTAATCTTTTCTATATATGCTAATGCGAAGTCTGTAACGAGCGCGAGAAGTGTTACAACGACAGCACCCGCGATAATCAGTTTCGGCTGGTAGAGATTGAGCCCATTAAAGATAAAGTCTCCAAGTCCCCCGGCGCCAATATATGAAGCAAGCGTCGCCCAGCTAATGGCATAGACAGCAGAAAGTCTGATACCGCTCATAATGACCGGGACTGCAAGCGGTAGCTCAACCATACGTAATAGCTGGTTCTGAGTCATGCCCATTGCACGACCTGCTTCTCGTGCATTTTTGTTAACAGACTGTATGCCGAGATAAGTGTTATTGAGTATCGGAAGCAGCACATAGAGAAACAGTGCGATAACAGCGGGTAGTGTACCTATCCCAAAGAAGGGGATCATCATCGCAAGTATCGCTAGCGAAGGTACGGTTTGTAGCACGCTCGTTATAGAGAGTACAACCTTTGCTAGCTTATCAGATTTTGTCAGCACAATGCCGAGCGGTACTGCAACGATGATTGCTGCAAGTAGGCTGAGCAGTGAAATGGAGATATGCTCCCACGTCTTCTCGAGTAGTTCGGCCTGGTTTTCCTGTAAGAATGCTAACATATTATACCTCCTCTAACTCTTCGCCCCAGATAGTGTCATAGACGATATCTACTAAGTTGGCACGAGTAATGACGCCGAGCAGTCTATCGTGCTTATCAAGCACTGGGATAAGACGAATATTACGCTTAAGGATGGTACGCACTGTATCTTGAAGATACACACCAGAACGCACGAAATAGACATTATGGTTCATGATGCGAGACAGGCTTAATGATTTCTTTGCTGCTTCAGATAAGTCTTCAATGTCGACGTAGCCGACTAAGACATTATCATTGTCTGTGATGAGCAATGTATCTACACGACGCTCACGCATAATCTGTATCGCTTCACCTATTGACTTCTCAGCTGTAACAGAGATGGGTTTGACCATTGCTTCATCAACTGTTTTAACGTTAGGCGTCGTCTGGATCAGACGGTTTTCGCCGATGAAATCGCGCACAAAATCATTTGCTGGACGTCTTAATATATTGTTCGGTGTATCAAGCTGTACGACTTCACCATTACTCATAATGACGATGCGATCTGCTAATTTGATAGCCTCGTCCATATCATGCGTGACCATGATGAAAGTCTTATTGAATTTGACCTGTAGCTCTTTCACTAGATCCTGCAAAGTATCACGTGTAAGTGGATCCAGTGCACCAAAAGGTTCGTCCATCAGAATGATATCCTGATCTGCAGCAAGTGCACGTACGACACCGATACGTTGCTGTTGTCCACCTGAGAGCTGAGAGGGATAGAGGTCAAGATAGGATAATGGAAGATCGACGAGCTGAATCAGTTCTTCAGCTTTCTTGTTCTTGTCCACTTCTGACCATTTCAGCAATTTCGGTACAAGCGTGATGTTGTCACGAATAGTCATATGAGGCAGTAATCCAATCTGCTGGATGACGTAGCCGATTTTACGGCGAAGCTGTACGGGGTTCAGTTCTTTGATATTCTTCCCGTCCAGAGTGATCGTCCCGCTAGTTGGCTCAATCATACGGTTGATCATACGCATCGCAGTTGTCTTACCAGAGCCGCTCGTACCGATGAACGCGATAAACTCTCCTTGTTTGATTGAAATGTTTAAATCTGATACTGCTTTTTTACCGCCTTTATAAACTTTCGAGACGTTATTCATTTCTAACATGTCTTCACCTCATAAAATATTTTTTGTGAATAAGTTTTATATAAATATAAAAATTATATACTATAAGTTTGTTTACCCAATTTTTTGATAATATATAGGTAAGGGAGTGGATATAATGAGAATTGCAATTATAGGTGCAGGCGTTGGTGGCATATCTGTGTTGAAGTATCTGCATAAAGAAAAAAAACTGAGAGCTGAGATTACAGTTTTTGATGATAAGAAGTATATGGGGAGTGGACGTGCATTTCAGTACGACGACCCCGAACTGCTGATGAATTATCCTGGAAATCTCATCAGTATGAAACCTAATAAGCAACGAGACTTCATCGACTGGATCCAAAAAAGCAACGTAAACAAAGAGATTCATCTCGATGAAGCGGAGAACACTTCAGCCAATCGTTATTATTCTCGACAATTATTCGGTAAATACATGCAAGAACACTTTGAGAAATTTGCGAACAAGAAGAACGTATCTATTATAACAGACCATGCACGAAATGTTGAGTTTATTAGTCAGGAATATGTCGTTTCCACTCAGCATGAGAAATATTATTTTGATGCTATATTTTTATCTCCAGGCCAGTTTGGACCGATGGATCCTTATCAGCTTGAAGGAACAACGGGCTATTATAAATGGCCGTATCCACTGCATGAGAAGAGCATTGAAGCGAACAAAGATTATGCGGTTATTGGGACAGGCCTTTCGAGTCTCGATATTGTGCGTTACTTTATCGCACATAGTACGAACAAGTTAGCACTTATCAGCCGTGATGGTAAGGTACAGTCGGTCCGTGGTAAGATGCAGGAGGTCAAGTTTAAATATATAACGCATAAGAAACTTGAGAAAATTAAAGTGGCGCATCATGGTTATATTCCATTGGAGGAATTAGTAGAAAGGTTCAAAAAAGAGCTTGATGGACTTGGCTTAGATGTAGAGAAACTACGTATTAATCGTTCAAATCCAGTACGAGCATTAAAATTTGACTTGAGTCATCCAGAAGAGGTCGGGCTGATGCAGTCATTCGTCCTTGAAATAGTCCATATCGCATCGTATATATGGCCATTTATGACACGAGAAGATAAAGCAGCATATCGCAAACACTATGCACCGATACTAGATGATTATGCGAATCCAATGCCTGAAGGAACGGCAGAGGAACTGCTCGATGCCCTTTCTAGTGGACGCGTAGAGATCTATAGCGGAATAACAGACATTGAGTATAAATATAATAAGTTCCGCATTCACACAAAGGATAAAGAGCTACGTGTACATTATGTGTTTAATGCGACAGGCCCAGCAAAAGCTTACAAGGATGCAACTGAACCTAATCCTTTGATTGAAAACCTTGTGAATCAGGACTTGCTGATTGAGCATCCAGATGGAGGTTTCTATGTAACGCCGATCCGCAATCAGGTTATTATGAGAGATGGTGTCATGTCACGCTTCTTTATGCTTGGACAGAAGACATCTGGTGTCAACTACTTAGATAACGGTATAATGGAACTGATTGATGAAGCAAAACGAACAGTTAAAGCTCTAGCTGAAGAGGAGGGATTGGATGTATAGTAAAGCAGATGCTGCATTATGGAGTGGCAGAATAGATGATAATGATAATCGTGCACATTTTAGAAATTTTCAAGTAGCACAAGTAGTAGATGCAGAAGGTGAGCTTACAGAACGATTTGATGTTGGTATACTCGGGTATGCGGTTGATCGTGGTGTCTATCTGAATCAAGGCAGGGTGGGTACGAAGCAAGGGCCTGATGCGATACGTACAAAGTTTGGTAACCTGCCACTGATGCATGATTTATCAATTGCTGACTTCGGGAATGTGACGACTGAAGAGAAGTTTGTTGAGAATGTGCAGCATGAATATGCTGAACTCATTGATAAGACGAATGACTATGCTAAGTTCCACCTGTTAATCGGTGGAGGACACGATATTTCTTATGCGCATTTTAAAGGATTGAAAGCTTTATATCCGGAGCAGTCAATCGGTGTCATCAATATTGATGCGCATTTCGATCTGCGCGATAGTGAATATGCAACGAGCGGTACAGGGTTTAAACAGATACTTGATGAAGATGCAGATGCCGGCTACCTCGTGCTTGGGCTGCAGGAAGCGGGGAACACACAGCATTTATTTGAAGTGGCGGAACAGTATGACGTGAAATATGTGCTCGCTGAAGATATCGACTATGATACGACAGATGAAATCATCCAGTCATTTATCGAGCAGTATGACATTATTATGCTGACGCTATGTCTCGATGTGATTGACAGTGCATATGCACCAGGTGTCAGTGCACCGTGCAGCTTCGGACTTACACCTCAGCAAGTAGAGCGTCTTATAAGAGAAATACTCTCATATGGCAAGACGCGTCACCTAAGCATTGCTGAGATGAATCCAGAATATGATATAGATGGCCGCACTGCAAAGCTTGTCGGCAACATCATGTTTTTTGCAGTGCACCGAAATCCCAATATTTTATAAAGCCATCTATTAAAGAAAGTACTCTCGTGGAGTGCTTTCTTTTTTTGTGGTAATTGATATAGATTGTGCGACTGATGTTCGGACGAATCGTAATCGCATTAAGATGAGATGCATTATGAGACTGATAGTATATTTTAGGGATGACTGCATAACCGATACGCTCATGCACATAGTTAAGCGCCGTTTCAAAACGATCCACTTCAAGCACGATATGGGGCCTGATATTATGCCTTAAGAAATAATCATTTAGATGTTTACGGACTTGAAAGGAGTCATTCGGCAGAATCAGCGGCAGATCGCCTAGATTGACGCTTCTTTTATTATTAAATGTATCGTTTGGTGCAGTGATGATATAGTCCTCTGAATATAACGGCAGTGAAATAATGTCATCATGGATAAGCTGTTCATTTGATAATGCGATATGGACATCATAATTGGTGATGGCCTGTGTGATCGCATCTGTCGTCAATATTTCTCTGATCATATAATGCTGATCTGTATCATGCTCTTTATGCTGCGCGATAACAGTGCTTACCCATTTACTTGCAGACTCTAATATACCGATTTTAATTTTAGGGTTATTGCTGTAATTTAAGTCATACATCTGTTCGACCGTCTGCTGATATTTATGTACAATATCTTTTGCATACTGATAGAACAGAATACCACGCTCCGTAATCTTGATTTCCTTCGTACTTCTCGTCAATAGCTTGTATCCTATTTCCGCTTCCAGCTTCTTGATTGCAGCCGTTAACGATGGCTGACTAATATGCAGATACGCACTCGCTTTCGTGAAACTTTGATGTTCAACAACCGCAATATAATATTCGAAATGTAGAATTTTCACAGTTCACGCTCCTTTTATAGTTAAATCCTATTAATAATTAGTTTATTTATATTAGATAACTATATAATAGCAGATTATAATGAATAACGAGCACAATAAACTGAAAATTTAAATAAATGGAGGCGATTATAATGAGAAATATTAGAGCAAAGAAAGGTTTAGAAATCGAATGTAAAGGCTGGGAGCAAGAAGCGGTATTACGTATGCTCTATAACAACCTAGATCCAGAAGTTGCAGAGCACCCTGAAGACTTAGTTGTCTATGGGGGTATCGGTAAAGCAGCACGTAACTGGGAAAGCTTCGATGCGATTGTTGAAAGCTTGCGTAATTTAGAAAAGGATGAAACGTTACTCGTTCAGTCTGGTAAACCTGTCGCAGTGTTTAAGACGCACGACCAGGCACCACGTGTATTATTATCCAACTCTGTATTAGTTCCGAAATGGGCAAACTGGGAGCATTTCAATGAATTAGATAAAAAAGGCTTGATGATGTACGGGCAGATGACTGCAGGAAGCTGGATCTACATCGGTTCCCAAGGGATTGTGCAAGGAACGTACGAAACATTCGGAGAACTTGCAAATCAGCATTTCAATGGAGACTTAGCAGGTACGATTACATTAACTGCAGGACTTGGTGGTATGGGCGGAGCTCAGCCGCTTGCTGTCACGATGAATGGTGGGGTAGTTATCGGTATAGATGTCGATGAAAGCCGTATCGATAAACGTATTGAAACGTGTTACTGTGATGTGAAGACGCATAGTGTAGACGAAGCGATTCGCCTGGCGACTGAAGCGAAAGACAAGAAGGAGGCATTATCAATCGGACTTGTTGGTAATGCTGTCGATGTCTATAAAGAACTATTAGATAAAGACTTTAAAGTTGATATCGTAACAGATCAGACAAGTGCCCATGACCCATTAAACGGTTATGTACCAGTTGAATACACATCCGAAGAAACAGTGAGGATGCGTAAGGAAAATCCTGAAGAAGTTGTTCGTCTAGCGAAGAAATCGATGGCGAAACACGTTGAATACATGCTTGAGTACAAAAAACGTGGCGCAGTTGCATTCGATTACGGAAATAATATCCGTCAAGTTGCATTTGACGAAGGTGTTACAGATGCATTCAGCTTCCCAGGATTCGTACCAGCATACATTCGTCCGCTATTCTGCGAAGGAAAAGGACCGTTCCGCTTTGCAGCATTAAGCGGGGATCCAAAAGATATTGAACGCGCAGATGAAGAGATGCGTAAATTATTCCCTGATAATAAGAAATTAATGCGCTGGCTAGACTTAGCAAGTGAGAAGATTGCATTCCAGGGATTACCATCTCGTATCGCTTGGCTCGGATACGGTGAACGCGCTAAGATGGGGTTAGCACTAAATAAACTTGTTGAAACTGGAGAGATTTCTGCGCCTATCGTTATCGGTCGTGATCACTTAGATGCAGGAAGTGTTGCAAGTCCGAACCGTGAAACAGAAAGCATGCAGGATGGCAGTGATGCAGTGGGAGACTGGGCAGTATTGAACGCACTGATCAACACTGCAGCTGGTGGATCATGGATTTCATTTCACCACGGTGGCGGCGTAGGTATGGGATATTCATTACATGCTGGGATGGTTGTTGTAGCAGATGGTACGAAAAACGCTGAAGAACGATTACAACGCGTGCTCACAACAGACCCAGGTATGGGTGTAGTGCGTCATGTTGACGCGGGATATGATATTGCGGTTAATGTTGCGAAAGAAAAAGGCATAAATGTACCAATGCTTGACAAATAATAGATGGGGATGGTTATGATGAACGATTTAATAATTCAGAACATTAGTGAACTAATCTTACCGAAGAAGACAGACAAACCTTTAAAGGGTGCGGAACTTGCAGACCTTAAAATTATAGAGAACGGAACGGTCGTTATTAAAGATGGCAAGATTGTTTATGCCGGAGAATTTAATGATGAGTATGTAGCAAGTGAAACGATTGATGCGAAAGGAAAGACAGTATCACCAGCACTCGTCGATGCGCATACACATTTAGTGCATGGCGGCTCACGTGAACACGAAATGAGCTTGAAACGCCAAGGTGTGTCATATCTTGAAATTCTTGAGCAAGGTGGGGGCATTCACTCTACAGTGAAAGCAACACGTGAAGCGAGTGAAGATGAGTTGTTCGAAAAAGCAGAGCATGAATTACTGCGCATGATTCATCACGGTGTACTCAGTGTTGAAAGTAAAAGTGGATATGGTTTAAGTTTAGAGCATGAGTTAAAACAGTTACGCGTTTCAAAAAGATTACAGGAAAAGTACGGCATCAACATGAAACATACGTACCTTGGACCACACGCTGTACCGAAAGATAAAGACAGCGACGTGTTTATTAAAGAATGTATCAATGATTTAGAGCAAGTGAACGATTTAGCAGACTTTGCGGATATCTTCTGTGAAACAGGCGTGTTCACAATCGATCAGTCTCGTGAATACATGCAGGCAGCGAAAGAGCATGGCTTACCAGTGAAAATCCATGCCGATGAAATCGACCCGCTTGGTGGATTAGAACTTGCTATCGAAGAGAATGCCATCAGTGCGGACCACTTAGTAGCAGCAAGTGAAAAAGGAAAAGAGATGCTAAAAGATAGCGATACAGTCGCAGTATTATTACCGGGAACAACGTTCTACCTCGATAAAAATGAATACGCAGACGCACGTGGTATGTTAGACAATAACGGTGCCATTGCAATTGCGACGGACTACAATCCAGGAAGCTGCGTAACGAGTAACTTACAGATGGTGATGAGCATTGCTGCACTGAAACTCAAGTTATCACCGAAAGAAATCTGGAATGCCGTTACAGTCAATGCTGCGAAAGCTATTGGGTTAGACGCTGGAACAATCGATGTAGGTGATGAAGCGAATATAGTGGTGTGGCATGCGAAGAACCATGAGTATATACCATATCAATATGGTGTTAACCATGCCGAGAAAGTGATTCATAAAGGGAAAGTCATTGTTGAGAATGAATTTAAGTTGAAATAGTACGATGTATCACCCTCAATTTTAAGTTGAGGGTGATTTTTTTATAGGGAGTATCGGATAGGGGAGCGAATTGAGTTGGCTCACAAAAAATAAACATGAGCCAAGATGCTGCTCACTGCGTATAGAGAACCACCAAGTTGGCTCACAAAAAATAAACATGAGCCAAGATGACGTTCACCGCGTATAGAGAACCGCCAAGTTGGCTCATAAAAAATAAACATGAGCCAAGATGCTGCTCACTGCGTATAGAGAACCACCAAGTTGGCTCACAAAAAATAAACATGA
>NZ_JASJES010000008.1:0-92049 GCF_030067655.1 Macrococcus sp. S115
ATGTCTTAATTTAAGTAAATTAAATGTGTTACAATAATAGATATTTAAAATAAATTGAAGTGAGTGTGTTACATGAAAATAACGATAAATTCAATTGAAGATACAGAGCGTCTCGCACAAACAATTGCGACGCTTGTTACGCGTGGGGACGTGTTGTTGCTCCATGGTGATTTAGGGGCTGGTAAGACGACTTTCAGCCAATTTTTTGGGAAAGCACTTGGTATAGAACAGAAGATTACTTCTCCTACATTTAATATTATAAAATCGTACGAAGGTAAGCTTCCGTTTCACCATATGGACTGCTATCGTCTTGAAGGTGCGGAAGATGATCTTGGATTTGATGAATATTTCTACGGAGATGGTGTCACAATTGTTGAATGGCCTGAGATGATTGAAGAATTCCTTCCAGAAGATTATATTGAGCTTAATCTTAAGTATATTGAAGATGCAAAACGTGAAATAGAGATTCAGGCGATGGGTTCTAGAGGAAATCGCTTAAAGGAGCAGATTATTGATGAAGTTACTGCATATTGATACGAGTAATCAGCCTTTATCCGTGAGTATTACTGATGGTGATAGTGTACTTGCTGAATTTAACAGTGGTATGCGTATTAATCATTCTATTACATTAATGAGTCAGATCGAGCGTTTATTAAAGTATACACAGTTAACGATGAAAGATATTGAAGGCATCGTCGTTGCTTCAGGACCAGGATCTTATACTGGTCTCCGTATCGGTGTGACAGCTGCTAAGACGTTGGCGTATACTTTGAATGTCCCTTTATATTCAGTATCTAGCTTAGCTGCGTTAGCGGCAACTGTAAGGATGCATGAATTCCTGTTAATTCCTATATTTGATGCGCGTAGAAATCATGTGTATACAGGAATGTATCGTTATAAAGGTGTTAGATTAGAACGTGTTGAAGAGGATTGTTATATTTCTATAGATGAATTAAATGCTAAATTAAAGGCCCAGCACTTACCTTATATATTCTTAGGGATGGATGCTGTGAAACTTGAAGATACGTTAAAGGGTCCTGTATTTTATTGTATTCCTAGAAGTGCTGAAATGCGTCGTTTAATTGATATAGATCATCCAGTGAATGTTCACACATTTGAACCGACATATTTAAGGATATCGGAGGCAGAACGTAATTGGCTGAACAAACAGGATTAGTTATTAGAAAGATGGAACCGGGAGATGTCCCGTCAGTATATGATATTGAGCAAAAGGCCTTTCCGAGTGGATCGTGGACATTGGATGCTTTCTATCATGAACTGGAGAAAAATGAATTTGCGCACTACTTTGTACTTGTTCTGGATGGAGTAGTGATTGGCTATCTAGGCATGTGGATTGTGGTAGATCAGGCGCAAATTACGACTGTTGCAGTGAATGAACAGTTTAGAGGATTTGGTTATGGAAAGCTATTACTAGAGTATGTAATGAACTATGCACGAATAACATGTGAAATGATGAGTTTAGAAGTAAGAGTAGAGAATAATGGAGCACGAGGACTGTATGAAAGTCTTGGCTTTACCTATGGAGGCATTAGACGCGACTATTATGGTCCTGGTGAGGATGCGAAAGTGATGTGGGTGAAATTACGATGAATAGTGAGAAAGATATAACGATTTTGGCAATAGAAACAAGCTGTGATGAGACTGCAGCAAGTGTTGTACGTAATGGCTATGAAGTATTAAGTAACGTCGTCAATTCTCAAATTGAATCACATAAGCGATTTGGTGGTGTCGTACCTGAAGTAGCGAGTAGACATCACGTTGAGAATATTACGATGGTTATTGAAGAAGCACTTGTTGAAGCGCATATGACTTGGGATGACATTGATGCTGTAGCTGTGACTGAAGGACCAGGGTTAATTGGTGCATTGCTTGTCGGTATAAATGCGGCGAAGGCATTGGCACTCGCACACAGTAAACCTCTGATACCAGTACATCATATTGCAGGACACGTCTATGCGAATCATATTGAAGAACGATTGACATTCCCGATGCTTGCACTTGTCATTTCCGGAGGACATACAGAACTTGTGCTCATGAAGGATCATATGGCTTTTGAAGTGATTGGCGAAACTCGAGATGATGCAGTTGGCGAAGCATATGATAAAGTAGCAAGAACGATAGACTTACCTTATCCGGGCGGGCCTCATGTCGATAGACTTGCTGCAAGTGGGGAAGATGTACTAGAATTTCCACGTCCGATTATGGATGATTATGATTTTAGCTTCAGTGGACTTAAAAGTGCAGTCATTAATAAACTGCACAATTTAAATCAAAAAGGGATCAGCTACAACAAAGAAGATGTTGCTGCAAGTTTTCAAGCAAGTGTTATTGATGTATTAACTACACAGACGTTTAAAGCGCTAAAAGATTATGATATTAAACAGTTACTTATATGTGGAGGTGTGGCGGCAAACCGTGGCATCCGTGCACGTATGGAAACGATGTGTGATAGCAATGATGTTAAACTATTAATACCACCGTTAAATCTATGCACAGATAACGCGGCAATGATTGGAGCAGCAGCTTATTATCAATATATTGCAGGCAAGCTTGGAACGATGGACTTAAATGGACGTTCAAATATCGATCTATAGTTACAAAGTTGATAGTAAAGTAACTGTCAGAATAAAAAGGAAGTCATCGTAATGGATGACTTCCTTTTTATTGTAAAATCATAGCATAGAAATCTAATAATTTAGAAAGAATAATGCTTCCCATACATGCACGCTATGCCTGATTTATTATAAATTAACCGATAGAATATATATTGATTAAAAAACACGAACATACGTACTTGTACACAAGTTGTTAACAAAATGTGCATAACTATATGTCAATAGTACTTTTTACACATTAAAAGCGATATGTTTTTGCTGCAAATCTGTGGATAAGTATAATAACTTTGTGGATTACTTATAATATAACATTTTTATTGTGTATAACTGTGTGAATATCTGTTTTCAGAAAATAGCGTGTATTAATGAAAAATTATCCTTCTAATGCCATTTCGATGTCTGACCATTTTTCAAGTAATTTTTCATTTTCACTATTGAGTATAATAAGTTCTTCATTGAATGTGTTTGCTTTTTCGATATCACTGAATACTTCTGGCTTTGTAAGTTCGAGTTCAATTTCATTGATACGCTCTTCGTTTGTTTCGATTTGCGTTTCCAGCTTTTCTTTTTGTCGCTCTAGCTTTCTGATCTCTTTTTGGTTCGCTTTGAATGCGTTATAGTCGTTCTCTTTATTTACGGATTTCGTTTGTTCTTCTGCTTGATGTGCAAGTATGGCCATACGTTCTTCTTCTTTTTCAATGAAGTAAGAATAGTCGCCTAGGAACATACGCCCGCCCTCTTTATCCATATGGAATACTTTCGTTGCGAGTTTGTTGATAAAATAACGGTCGTGACTGACAAAGAGCAATGTTCCTGGGTAATGGATGAGTGCATCTTCCAGTACTTCTTTCGCATCGATGTCTAAATGGTTCGTCGGCTCATCGAGTATGAGCACGTTATGATTTTCAAGGCTAAGCTTTGCGAGCTGGAGTCGAGCTTTTTCGCCACCGGATAAGTCATTGATGATTTTCTTGACATCATCTTGTACGAATAAGAAACGTCCAAGCACAGTTCTGATTTCTTTCTCAGGCATTGCAGGATAGTACTGCCATAATTCTTCCAACACGGTATTGTTCGATGAGAATTCAGCTTGTTTCTGATCGTAATAACCAATCGACAAGTTTGCACCGTAATGAACCTCTCCGGAAAGAGGCTTTAATAATTTAGCAATTGTTTTGATGAGCGTTGTTTTGCCGATGCCATTCGGGCCGATAAATGCGATTGCGTCTTGTTTAGAGACATCAAAGTTGATATTGGTTGCAAGAGGCGTTGAATAGCCGATTGCAAGATCAGTACAACGCAGTACGTCATTTCCTGTTTCTTTATCTATAGTAAAGCGCAGGTTCATTGAGTGGTCGTCTTGTTTTGGCATATCGATCTTTGTCATCTTCTCTAATACTTTGCGGCGGGACTTTGCCATGCCACTCGTCGATGCACGTGTAATATTCTTCTGTACGAATGTTTCTAGTCGTTTGATTTCAGCCTGCTGACGCTCATATTCGGCCTGCATCTTATCATAGAATTGATCACGCAGTTCAATAAATTTTGAATAGTTACCGGCATATTTCGTTACTTGTCCGAGCGCGACATCATATACTGTATTCGCAACCTTATCTAAGAAATAACGGTCATGTGAAATAATGACGATGGCACCGTTGTACGTCGTTAAGTAATTTTCCAGCCATGCAGTTGTATCCATATCAAGATGGTTCGTCGGTTCATCAAGTAATAGTAAGTCGGGATTATGAAGTAGCATCTCAGCAAGTGCGAGACGTGTCTTCTGTCCGCCAGAGAAGTTATCTATTTTCTTATGGAAGTCTTCTTCTGTGAAGCTTAATCCTGTTAAGACAGATTTGATCTTCGTTTCATATAAATAACCATCTTGTGATTCGAACTTTTGCTGCAGTCTTTCGTATTCTGCTAATTTCTCTTGATATGCATCACTCTGTGCATCTTCACTCTGTTCACTTAAGTAAGTGGCGATGTTATTTAACTCCTGCTGCATGCGCTCTAAATGTAAGAAGGGTTTCTTCATAGCCTCATAGACTGTACCTTCAGCATTTAAAGTCATCTGCTGTGTTAAGTAACCAACATTTACATGTTTAGCAATAGACAGATGACCTGAATCGTAGTCTTCAGTTCCAGCAAGAATCTTCATTAATGTCGTCTTTCCGGCACCATTTCTGCCGACAATGGCTATACGGTCATTGGATTTAACTTCAAATTTTACATTTGAGAATATATTTTCACCTGAATAGGATTTTGTTAAATTACTAGCTTGTAATAGTATCACTTTGTTCACCTCTCTTTTATTGTACAGTAGTGTGATATCAGTGGGAATCATTTATCGTTAATTCATAATTTCACATAGTCATTTATTAGTATAGATGTTATAATTATATCGATGTGAAAGTTATCACAAAAAATAGAAACGGGTGAATAGGATGTCGAAGGACCAAATCAAGATTCCTAAAGCCACTTTGAAACGACTTCCTTTATATTATCGTTTTGTTAATACGTTATATAATTCAAATGTTGAACGAGTGAGCAGTAAGGAATTAAGTGAAGGATTACAGATTGATTCTGCAACAATACGCAGAGATTTTTCTTATTTTGGAGAACTTGGCAAGAAAGGATACGGATATAACGTTAAATTCCTGCTAAATTTCTTTAAGACGACGTTACAGCAAGATATGATTACGAAGGTCGCGATTATCGGTGTCGGTAATTTAGGGACAGCACTAGTGAACTACAACTTCTCGATTAATGATAGAATGAAGATAACAGCAGCATTCGATGTGAATGATGAAGCGATTGGTCGTAAGATTGGCAAGATTGAAGTTCAGGATATGAAAGAGTTTGAGAAGGTTGTAGAAGCTACAGGGATTCAAGTCGTTATCTTAACGGTTCCAGGTAGTGTTGCTCAAGACGTCGCAAATAGAGTGACAAAAGCACAAATAAAAGGTATATTAAACTTTACACCAGAACGTTTAAATGTACCGAGCGGAGTACATGTACATCACATTGATCTCGGCGTAGAATTACAATCATTAATTTTCTTTATGAAAAATCATTAGGGGGATAAATATATGTTTTTAGGTTTAGCATTATCAGGACCAGTTGTTATATTTCTAGGAATTATCGCTTTAATTATCTTTGGCCCTAAGAAATTACCAGAGTTTGGTCGTGCCATGGGAACATCTCTTAAAGAATTCAAAGATGCAACAGATGGCATCATGAAGGATCACGAAGATAAAGATAACAAAGATATCAAATAAATTGAAATTTTAAAGCGGCGATGTAGTGCCGCTTTTTGTATGAGGAGGTCAATTCCTTACATGAATAAAGATGATTTAACAGTAGTTGAGCATTTAGAAGAACTGCGTAAACGAATTATGACAGTCTGTTACTTCTTAGTAGCAGGCGTTATCGTCGGATTCTACTTCGGAAAGCCGGTCACAAAGTACTTGACCAAGGATGATGTGCCAAAAGAAATTACTTTACATTACTTTAAAGTAAGTGATCCGCTGACAATTTATATTACAGTGATTATGTTAATTGCACTCATCTTAATCTCGCCTGTTATTCTGTATCAAATATGGGCGTTTATCTCACCCGGACTGCATCCCAAAGAAAGAAGCGCTACGTTAGCATATATTCCGATCAGTATTATATTATTCCTTGCTGGGCTATTGTTCAGTTATTATTTAGTATTTCCTTACCTCATCTTCTTTACATTAGGGCTCGCAAGCGAGATTGGTGTCAACCAGATGATTGGTGTAAGAGAGTACTTTAACGAAATGCTGCGCTTTACGCTGCCTTTCGGGTTTGTCTTTCAGTTACCGATTCTTTTACTGTTCTTAACACGACTTGGTATCGTCACACCGATGTTCTTAAGTAAGAACCGTAAGTATGCTTATTTTATTTTATTTGTCTTTGCAGCATTAATTGCACCTGCTGACTTTATGACGTATTTAATGTTCGCTGTGCCGATGTTACTGCTGTATGAAGTGAGTATCCAAATAAGCAAGATCGGCTATAGACAATATTTAAAAGGTGAACAGAAACTGATTGAAGAAGAACTTGAGAAGTAGTGACAAAGCTACTTCTTTTTTTATATTTTCTGATAGAATATAAGTAATATATTTCAAGGAGAATTATGATGAAGGAATCCCAGATAGTGCCATTAACAGAGCAGGAATTAGAGGAACTTGAAGCGCAAGTCGGCAGCAAGTTAGATATGTATCCATCACAATTGAATTATAATATTGCTGACCATGGATTCGATTATCAGCCCGTCACCTTTATGCTGGATGAACAAGACCGTTGCCTATTAATCGGCAGAATTGGTGATGTACTTGCTACACCAAGGATTGTGTCAATCGAGGACGGACAGCTAAGACAACGGCCACTGCTTTCTTCTAGTAGGCAAGGCAAACTTGAAACAGCAGAAGGTTACGCCACAAGGAAGAATGTTCGCCTGCATCCTTATGAAGGCAATAATTATGAACTTGTCGCTGAGATTATAGAGAATAATGCCTTAGAATATATACTTGAATTACGTGTTTCAAGAAAAGAGCGCACGGTATTGATCTATGACACAGAGAAAAGAATATTTACTGTGGATCGTTCGGATAGTGGTTTGATTGATGAACCCTATACAAAGTTTATTACGTTGCACGAACCATTGACAAAGTTACACTGCATTGTTCATAAACAGACGATAGAGATATTTATCAATGATGGAGAAGCAGTAATGTCCACGCGTATTAATACATCAGAATCAGCAGATGGCATTAGAACATCGGCGGTTCATGGGGATGTTTATTTGAAGCTATGGAAGTATGATTTAAAGGATGCATAAAAACATCCACAAATTTTAGAAAATTTTTGTTTTAATTGTTTTCAGCAAATAGTATATTTATACTGAAGTGAAGCTAGCGAATTGAAATTAAATAGGGCATAACATTAATTGAATAAGATGTAAGGAGCTGAAATTATGTATTCAGTATTAGGTCAAATTACAAAGATGTACGATAGCTTTACACCAGTTGAAAAAAGGATTGCCGACGTTGTCATTGAGTACCCTGAAAAGGTGGTCAACTTACCAATCAAAGAAATTGCACATCTTTCAAATACAAGTGAAGCAGCCATTGTACGCTTCAGTAAGCGTCTTGGATTATCTGGGATTAAAGTGGTTAAGGTGGAGCTCGCACGTGAACTTCACACAATTGCAGATAAAAAGGTACCGACGAAGATTGAATTAACAGACGATGAAGAAGTAATGAAAGAGAAAGTCTTCAACAATACAATTCAAGCACTTTATAATACAGAGAAGGTCATTTCTGCTAAAGTGATTGATGAAGCGGCCCAGGCAATTACAAGTGCAAAACGCGTTATGATCTTTGGCGTCGGGAACTCAAGAGTTGTTGCGACAGATTTGCATGTAAAGCTGATGAATATTGATCAGTCTGCAATTCTGGCAACAGATCTTTTATCTGCGATTACATTATTAGGACACTATGAAGCAGGAGATGTATTATTCATTACATCTGAAACAAGTAAGAATAAGGTTATTACAGATATTTGTAAATATGCAAAAGAGAAAGGGATTAAGATTATATTATTAACACAAAAGTTCTCATCTCCTGCTATTCGTATGGCGGATATTGTACTTGCGATGGCGAAAGAAGAAAATGAAATCAATTTAGGATATATGACAGTACGTACAGCACAACTTACAATTGTGGACGTACTTTATTTAAGAGTTTGTGCGTATTTAAAGGATACAGTATTATCTAATATGCAGAATTTAAATGAAACACGTAAAATTACGCACGAACAAGAGAACTTATAATATAAAAAGCTGCATGTATGTACCGAATTATCGGTGCTATACCTGCAGCTTTTTATAGATGCTTTTATTTTTTATGATGAAACGGTCCTCATTCTTCTCATAGTGCCTAAAAAGCTTGCTATATTTTTCTTAAATAATCCCATAGTTTACACTTCTAATTTTTTGTCATTATTCTAATTCCAATGCCGCTAGGGTCATATATAATATTTGAATTCTCGTCTTTTGACTGAGTTAATCCTTTTTCTGATAATGTTTCTAAAAAGTGCTGGAGGTCTTCTTCGTTCGGGATATTCAGATCAAATTTCCTTAATCCTGGATAGTCAAGACGCGCGCGCTCGGTCTGATGTTGCCATGTATTTAATCCGAGATGATGATGATACCCGGCTGTTGCCATAAATGCCGCCTGACTACCATAGCGAGTCATTACATCTAATCCAAACAATTCATTATAGAATGCAATGGACTGATTTAAATCAATGACTGATAGATGCATATGTCCGATGATTGTGTCCTTCGGCATACCATCGAATGGACGGTTATGATTCGCTTCAATAACAGCTGCATAATCCATCTCAGATGTACCCATGACGATATCACCATTTGGTTCAAACTGCCATTCATTGCTTGGCACATCTCTGTAAATCTCTATCCCATTACCTTCCGGGTCCTGCAAATAGATGGCTTCTGAAACATCATGATTGCTCGCACCTGCTAACGGATATTCAGTCTTAATGAGGTGGTAGAAAATATTGCCGAGCGCAGCACGAGAAGGAACTAATAGTGCAAAGTGAAACAGCCCTGCAGTTTGAACACGCGCATGATTCGTCTGATATAAGTAGATTAGAACGCTATCATTAACCCCAAGTGCTGAAAATGAAGGGGTATGCTCGATAATATCCATACCTAATATTTCATGATAAAACTTTACGCTGTTATCCATAAAGTTAACGTTAAGATGTACAGCACCAATATGTGTGTCTTTCGAAAAGAATTGTTTCTCCATTATTATCCCTCTTTACAATGTATTATATATATTTTATATTTGATATATTAATTATACTAAAATTTGTTAGAATTGCAAAACATTCATTTCTGGCATTAGATTTTGATATGTTTCATTTATATATGAAATGTTAAATGTGTGTAACAATGCATCCTCATCATAGAAAAAGTGTACATTCTCCATTATAATTAATCTAAGTGGAAATTGGAGGAATTAAAAATGCACAAATTTAAGGTGAAAGCTGTTGCGGCATTGGTATGTACGTTCGGTTTAACGTCGTACCATGCAGCGCTGACTGAAGCAGCAGATAACTCAGTGACAGTAGAACAGCCATCAAGTGAGCAAGTAGAATCTATAAATACCGAATCTTCATTGAAATCGACTGAAGACAAAAGTTCAGAAAGCCCGGTAATTGAAATCTTGTCTACTGAAATTATCAAGGATGATGAGACGACAGAAATGCCAACAACAGAGGCACCAACAACAGAAGCACCAACAACAGAAGCAATGACCACAGTATTACCATCCAAAGAACAGACATTAACGACAGAATTACCTTCAGTTGAAGTCGATCAACCGACTGAACGCCTAACAGCAGAATATCCCGTTACAGAACATCCAACAGCAGAACATCCAACAACAGAGGATCCAGCAATCCAAGAACCGATAGAATCACCTACAGGTGAAGAGTTTACAGATTCAGTAATAACGCCTCCACAAGATAGTGATAATCAATCGGTGAGAGAGAAGTCACCTTTAAATGAACCGTCAGCAGGCACAGTTGATATTCCTGAGTTGCCTGATACTCCGGTGAGTCCAGTAGAACCTAGTGATAGTGAGCCGGAACATCCTTCTCTTGAAGAAGATGATGATTTGCTTGGCATTAAGCCGGGAAAGTTTAAACCAACAGATGGCGAAGCGTATTATGCAGTGCTTGATAAACAAGTGTGTGACCTCGTGACACGTGAAATTGGTAAATCTAAAAAAAACCATCAAGACGAGGATTCAAAAACGACTTCAAAGCAAAAACAAAAAGTAAAAAAGCATTCTGAGCTGCCCGATACAGGTGAAAATGTCTTCATGTATGTATTAGCATCTGTGAGTTTGTTGTTATCAGGATTAATCTTATTAAGAAGATTATAACGTATCACAATGAAATAATATCCCCATCGATACAATATATCGATGGGGATATCTTTATAGTGAACTAAAAATTGCTCGTATCGATTTCATCAAGATAATCTTCAAGGAAAGTCATCGTATCTTCTAATGCACCATCTTGGAATGGAGAGCGTAAGTTTGCCGCTTCAACAATTTTATTGAATGGTAATGACCCACCAATATCACAGATGTGCAGATAATCTTTCCATGCCTCTTCAAAATCCTCTGTTGAACGTTTGAAGAACTGGAAGGCACAAACTTGTGCAAGCGTGTAGTCAATATAATAGAACGGCGACCCAAAGATATGACCTTGACGATGCCAGAATGCACCGCTTTCTAAAGACGCGATTCCGTCATGATCTTTATGCGGCAGATACTTCTGTTCAAGCTTCGTCCATTCAGCACGACGTTCTTGCGGCGTTAATTCAGGATGCTCATAGACGATATGCTGAAATTCATCAACGGCCACACCATAGGGTAAGAACTTGATGGCATCCCCGATATGTTTATATTTGAACTTATCTGGGTTGTTAAAGAAGAGATCCATCCATTTATATGTGAAGAACTCCATACTCATTGAATGAATTTCACATGATTCGTGCGTCGGCCATAAATAGTCCGGAATTAAGTCCTGTGAACGGTATACTTGAAATGCATGCCCAGCTTCATGTGTAAGTACGGTAATATCATGATCTGTTCCATTAAAGTTAGAGAAGATAAACGGCGATTTATAGTCTTGAATAAACGTACAGTAACCTCCAGCCTCTTTCCCTTTCTTCGCTTCTGCATCAAACAGTTCGCGGTCCATCATGAACTGGTAGAATTCATCTGTTTCTGCACTGAGCTCTTTATACATTTTACGACCGTTCTCTAAGATTGTTTTCCCATCATCTTTTGGTTTCTCGTTCCCTGATAAGAACACAATGTTCTCATCGTATGGCTTTAAGCTATCCCATCCATTACGCTTCATTTGAGACTGATACAAACTTTGTGCAACTGGGACAACATGCTTATGAATCTGATCACGATATCTCTTTACCATGTCGGGTGTGTAATCCACTCGGTTCATACGCACATAACCAAGTTCGATAAAGTTTTTAAAGCCCAGTTTCGTTGCGATTTCATGACGTACTTTAACGAGTCGATCATAGATTGCATCGTACTGCTCTAACTGCGCAGCACGATATTCTTCCATTGCAAGTTTCGCTTCCTTACGTACGGATCTGTCTGCAGAATCGAGAAATTGTCCCATCTGAGCGAACGTGTATGTTTCACCTTTAAATTCAATTTCTGCTGAAGCAACGAGCTTACTATATTCAGATGAGATTTTATTTTCTTTGTTCAAGAGATCCTTGATTGAATCATCGTACTGTTTCACGAACAGCTCAGCAAGATCAAACAGCTGGTCACCATAGGTTTCACGCAATTCATCTTTAAATTTACTATTTGCAAGTGCATTATAGAACTTGGATTCAATCTGAATGACTTCTCCACCATGTGCATCCAGATAATCTCGCTCTTCAGAATAAAATGCATCATTTGTATTAATTGAAGCACGCACGTAAGCAAGATTCATTGCAGTATCAAGATGCTTTCTTACTACGTTAATCTCATCAATCAGCTTTATTTGTGCTTCAGCAGATGATGCTGCTTCAAACTGTTCAAGTAACTGATTGATAGATTGGTCAACTGCATGCAAGTCAGGTCGCTCATATTTATAGTTTTGGAATGTTGTCATATAGCTGCTCCTCATTGTCTAATTTTTCTTACTATTCTAATAATAATTCAATAATCGAAATAATGAAATACAAAAATTCTTAAAAATCTGTTATTTAATAGTATAATTAAATTAATACGCTGAGGAGGGGTCATATGACGAAAATAGATAAACAGTTACAGCTTACGACAGCAGAGCTCGTAAGAAAGACACATGAAGCAGGCATTCCGGTTATGATTGTATTTGAGGGGATACCAGCTTCAGGAAAGTCACGACTATCTAACGAACTCTTGCTGACGCTTGATGCAAAATATACAAACTTCTATGCGACGAAACGTCCGGATGAAGAGTTATTACGCTATCCATTCCTGTACCCATATTGGAACAACATTCCGAAAAAAGGCGGGGTAACGCTGTTCTTTAGGAGTTGGTATGCCCAGAAGCTTGATTTTGAAGAGCATGGCTATAAGAAAGATATCATTAAAGACTATGATTTATTAACGCAGGAAATTAAAGGGTTTGAATCGATGTTGTCAGATGATGGCTATGTGATTATTAAATTTTATCTATCAGTAAATGAACAAAAGCGTCAGGAGCATATAGAGCAGACGAAGAAGAATCCATTGACACGCTGGAAAGCTCAGGAATATGAAACGAGTATTCCGACCAAAGTCTACCAGGACGGCATGATTGATTTGATGAAAGCGACAGAAGAGATTGCACCATGGACACATATCGACTATACAGAACGTGGTAAAGCAGTCAATGAAATGTACGAAGTCATCATTAAGCGACTTGAAAAAGCGCTTAAAGCTAAAGAGAAATCTAAGCAAGATGAACGAGACGGCGCCTTTACAGAAGACTTCTCAACAGACATGTTCGAGGATACGTCGGATGATATGTCTAAAGCAGAATATAAAGAACTATTACCGAAATTACAGGCGCGTATCCGTGAACTTCAATATGCACTGTATGAACGTAAAATTCCTCTGATGCTCGTATATGAAGGCATGGACGCTGCAGGTAAGGGCGGTAATATTAAACGTGTCCGTGAAAGTCTGGATCCAACAGGATACGAAGTGAATGCCATCAGTGCACCAACTGAAACAGAACTGAGCTATCACTATTTATGGCGCTTTGCGACAGATGTGCCGAGAAGCGGGCATATCGAAATCTTCGACCGCAGCTGGTATGGACGTGTACTCGTTGAACGTGTGGAAGGCTTCGCAACGAATAAAGAATGGCAGCGCGCATACGATGAGATTAATAAATTTGAGAAAGCATTGACGATAGAAGGTGCCATTGTGATTAAGTTCTTCCTTGTTCTGGATAAAGATGAACAGTTGAAACGCTTTGAAGAACGACAAGTTACCCCTGAGAAGCAATGGAAGATAACGGATGAAGACTGGCGTAACCGTGAGAAGTGGGACCTATATCTTGAAGCAAGTAAAGATATGATTGATAATACGACAACCGAACATGCACCGTGGGTAATTATCCCGGCAAACAACAAACGAGCCGCACGAATTAAAGCACTGAAAACCATCATCTCCGTATGTGAAGAACGACTGTGGAATGTGAAGAAGCTTTGGTAGTAAAAGGACGTGACACGCGCGTCCTGACCCAAAGCATAATGTGAACAACGCAAAGAAAAAGTTCTTTGTTTTCTGTGTTGTTTGCATTATGCCGAAAGGGTCAGCGAGTGGAACGCCGTAAAAAGGACGTGACACGCGTTTAGCCACGAGCAAAATCCTAAAAAATAAGCTTGAGACATTTGTCTCAAGCTTATTTTAGTTAAATAAATGCCATATAAAGTTTGCTTGCTCTAATTGTTTCTGTGCTTCAATCACTTTATCAGCGAATACAACTTGCATTAAGACGACGAATCCATTCATCAGCATATGTGCTGCGATTGGCACGATGATACGATTCGATAATACATATAAACCACTGAATACGACTGACATGCCCATATAAATGAGTGTATGATTGAAATCACTGTGCGCTGCTGAGAAGATAAAGCCGCTGATGAGTACGCTGATTGTAAAAGCAACGGCGCGGTTTCCTTTAATTAGTTCATAAAGCTCCCCGAATATAACTTTTCTGAATACGAATTCTTCCAATATCGGTCCGACAATTGCAATCAGTATAATGAATATAGGAGCTTGTTTCGCGATACCCATAATCTGCGTCGTATTCTGACTTTCCATAGGTTGATTTAATATATATGTATTGACCATGCCGAGCATCATCTGCGTAAATAATGAAATGAATAATCCTCCGATGATTAACCCGATTGTTGATAACGTATCAGTCTTAACTGAACGTTCAAGGTGTGTCTTATTTTTGATTTTCGTATTGATATAGATAACAAGAATACTTGCTACGACAAATGACCCGACGTAATATGGGATGGATTTTAAGAACGCTGCATCGTTATCAAGCCCTTGCTTAAGAAAGATACTGGTCGGTATTAATACGAATAATTGTGATCCGATATAAAGTAATACGGTAAGGATGTTAATCCATTTTCTATTATGCTTCACTTTAAAACTCCTCTAATAAATAATATCCTTATTCATTGTACCGTAACTATCCATTAATTAGAAAGCAATAAGAAAGCAATCAAATATTATTAATAAAAATAAAGTAAAATGTTTGCAATTTTGACCTTCTTTGATTATTATGAAATTATATTAGCACTACATATAAGAGAGTGCTAATATAATCATTAATGTGATTATAAGGAGGAAAAAATCGTGTTAAAACCATATGGAAATCGTGTTGTAATTCAAAAGACTGAAAGAGAGACAACGACAGCAAGTGGAATCGTCTTAACAGATTCTGCGAAAGAGAAGACAAATGAAGGGACTGTAGTTGCAGTAGGTACAGGACGCATCCTGAATAATGGTGAACGCGTTGAGATTGGTGTTAGCGTTGGTGACCGTGTCGTGTATGAGCCATTCGGCGGTACTGAAGTTAAGACTGGTGATGAATCTTATATCGTATTAAAAGAAGAAGATATTATTGCAATAGTAGAATAGCAGATAGAAGTATAGAAGATATAATTCACAAATTTATTAATAAATGGAGGAATTAACTAATGGTTAAAGAGATTAAGTTTTCTGAAGATGCAAGACGAGCAATGCTTGCAGGTGTAGATAAATTAGCAGACGCAGTTAAAGTAACACTTGGACCTAAAGGACGTAACGTTGTATTAGATAAGAAGTTTGTTGCACCTTTAATTACAAATGATGGTGTAACAATTGCGAAAGAAATTGAATTAGAAGATCCTTATGAGAACATGGGTGCAAAACTTGTTGCTGAAGTAGCGAACAAGACAAATGAAATTGCTGGTGACGGTACGACAACTGCAACGGTACTCGCACAAGCCATGATTCAAGAAGGTCTGAAGAACGTAACGAGTGGCGCTAACCCAGTTGGTATTCGTCAAGGTATCGATAAAGCAGTAGCAGTAGCACTAGAAGAACTTGCAGCAATCTCTAAAGCAGTATCAAGCAAAGAAGAAATCGCGCAAGTAGGTAGCATCTCAGCAGCTGACGAAGAAATCGGTCAGTTCATCTCTGAAGCAATGGAGAAAGTCGGTAACGACGGTGTCATCACAATCGAAGAATCTAAAGGATTCAAGACTGAACTTGAAGTCGTTGAAGGTATGCAGTTCGATCGTGGCTATGCTTCACCTTATATGGTAACAGATTCAGATAAGATGATTGCAGACTTAGAGAATCCTTACATCTTAATTACAGATAAGAAGATCTCTTCATTCCAGGACATCTTACCGATCTTAGAACAAGTCGTTCAAACATCACGTCCAATCTTAATCGTAGCTGAAGACGTTGATGGCGACGCACTGACAAACATCGTATTGAACCGTCTACGCGGAACATTCACTGCAGTAGCAGTTAAAGCACCAGGATTTGGTGACCGTCGTAAAGCGATGTTAGAAGACTTAGCGATTCTTACAGGTGGACAAGTGATTACTGACGACCTTGGATTAGAATTAAAAGACACAACAGTAGAAATGTTAGGTAACGCTAGTAAAGTTCATGTAACGAAAGATAACACAACAATCGTTGAAGGACGCGGCGATGCTTCAAACATCGATGCACGTGTTGGACAATTAAAAGCTCAAATCGAAGAAACAACTTCTGAATTCGATAAAGAGAAGTTACAAGAACGTTTAGCGAAGCTAGCAGGTGGTGTTGCAGTGATTAAAGTCGGTGCTGCAACTGAAACAGAACTTAAAGAACGCAAATTACGTATCGAAGATGCATTAAACTCTACACGCGCAGCAGTAGAAGAAGGTATCGTTGCAGGTGGAGGAACAGCATTAGTATCTATCTACAACAAGGTTGCAGCAGTTGAAGCAACAGGCGACGTTGCGACAGGTGTGAAGATCGTACTGAAAGCACTTGAAGCACCAATCCGTCAAATCGCTGAGAATGCAGGACTTGAAGGCTCAGTGATTGTTGAGAAGATTAAACACGCTGAAACAGGTGTCGGCTATAACGCTGCAACGGATGAGTGGGTAAACATGATCGACGCAGGTATCGTTGACCCAACAAAAGTAACGCGCTCAGCATTACAAAACGCAGCAAGTGTTGCGGCAATGTTCTTAACAACTGAGGCAGTAGTAGCAGAAATGCCAGAAGATAACCCAGCACCAGACATGGGAATGGGCGGCATGCCAGGAATGATGTAATTTAAACTATACCGATCATCAGAAATGATGGTCGGTTTTTTTGTTTATGGATAGTGGTTCAAGTTGGCTCGTAAAAAATAAACATGAGCCAAGATGCCCCTAAGACCAGAGTAGAGCTGCTCAAGTTGGCTCATAAAATAAAAACATGAGCCAAGTCAATCAACATCTTCCTCGCTCAAAGCTACTTCCTCAGACAACAGCCTAATCATTTGAACATGTACTTAAAAAATGTACAATTTTCGTTGACAATTTTATTTATCATCTTTACAATTGAGAAGAATTATCAATGATAATAATTCTCAATTACAGGAGGTTAAGGAATGAAAAAGTTATACATATTATTCATCACATTTATCACATTACTTGCTGCATGTGGTAATCCATCTGCATCAAAGGAAGAGAAGAAAGACGGTTCAAAGGATACAGTTTCTGTTAAACATGCTATGGGTACAACTGAAGTACCAAAAGATCCGAAGCGTGTTGTCGTGTTAACGAACGAAGGTACTGAAGCGCTTATTGCATTAGGTGTAAAACCTGTCGGAGCAGCAAATTCTTACGCTGGAGATCCATGGTATGATCACTTAAAGGATAAATATAAAGGTATCGAACCAGTCGGTAATGAAAGTGAAATCAATATTGAGCGTATTGTTAAGCTAAAACCAGACTTAATTATCGGAAACAAATTCAGACAAGAAGCACAATATAAAAAGTTATCAGCGATTGCACCAACTGTATTCTCTGAAGAGTTACGTGGTGACTGGAAAGAGAACTTCAAATTATACGCGAAAGCTGTAAACAAAGAAGATAAAGGGAAAGAAGTATTAGCTGATTACACGAAACATGTTGATAAAACACGCGAAGCTTTAGGAGACAAGATTAATTCAGAAATCTCAATGGTTCGTTTCATGCCGGGTGACGTAAGAATTTACCATAAAGATACATTCTCTGGTGTTATTTTAGATGAAGTAGGTTTAAAGCGTCCTAAAGGTCAGGATAAAGATGATTTTGCAGAAAAAGGTTTAACGAAAGAGCGTATTAGCGCAATGGATGGCGATTACTTATTCTACTTCACATTCAATACACCGAAAGAAGATGTTACAGCTGTAGAGAAAGAATGGGTTAATGATCCTGCATTCAAAGCATTAAAGGCTTCAAAACAAAACCATGCAATGAAAGTTGACGACTCAATCTGGAACACTTCAGGTGGTGTATTATCAGCACATATGATGCTTGATGATTTAAAGGACAAAATTTTAAGTGCAAAGTAATGGCATAAAGTTAGTTTTACTTTCATTGCTGTTAATTGTCAGTATGATATGCAGTTTAATGTTTGGTTATAAAGTTTTTACTGTGTCAGATGTGTTTCATGCATTATTTCAAAACCAGCACATCGACGATCACAATATTCTAATGAACTTAAGATTGCCAAGAACACTTCTTGCAGCACTGATCGGGTTGATGCTCGGGATAAGTGGTGTACTCATTCAGACCGTGACGCGTAATCCGTTTGCGAGTCCGGGGATTATGGGTGTTAATAGTGGTGCGAGTTTATTCGTTGTTACTGCAATCGTCATATTTAATATTAATGGAACATTTCAATTAAGTGTTATCGCATTTATCGGTGCATGTGTTGTTGCTGCGATGATTGTCGGAGCAACGACATTACCGGTAAGACCATTATCAATAATGGAACTAACGTTGTTTGGTGCAAGTATTAGTGCTTTTTGTATGGCAGTAACACAAGGGTTACTCATTTACAATGAATCAGCGATTGAACAAGTAATCTACTGGTTAAGTGGTGCAGTTAGCAATAAGAAATTATCGATACTCACACATTTATGGCCTTTTATTGTTATTGGAATAACGCTCACGATTTATAACATTAAAAATTTGAATGTTTATTATCTGGACGATACGGCATTAAAGTCGGTCGGTGGGAATATACTGCGTATTAAGTTTATTACTATGCTGAGTGTTGCTTTACTCAGTGGTGCATCTGTTGCAATTGCAGGTCCGATTGCATTTATTGGTCTGATTACACCCCACATTACGAAAATGATGGTTTCAAGTCATAATCATATTGTGCTGTTACCAGCTGCAGGACTGATCGGTGCAGTACTACTCGTTACAAGTGATATACTGAGCCGTTATC
This sequence comes from Macrococcus sp. S115, assembly GCF_030067655.1. Taxonomy (NCBI): domain Bacteria; kingdom Bacillati; phylum Bacillota; class Bacilli; order Caryophanales; family Staphylococcaceae; genus Macrococcus; species Macrococcus sp. S115. The sequence goes on from NZ_JASJES010000008.1 coordinate 19,250, forward strand.
TGTTATTTCCTCAGGAGATACCGGTTGGAATTGCAACAGCGATGATAGGTTCACCGATATTCTTCTATTTGATTCTTAAGCGTAAGGAGCAGATGTCATGAAATATATCGTGAATATTATATTGCTGCTGCTTGTAATGATGATAGGACTAATGTTTGGTGATGGTTTCATTCATCCGGTTGAAATTGTAAAAAGTTTTGCGGGTCAGAGTGATACGTATACGAATTTAATTATTCGCTCGCTGCGTTTACCGAGAGTACTGCTTGCTATAATAGCAGGTGCGGCGCTTGGTGTAGCCGGATGTTTGCTGCAGCGAATTACTAAAAATGAACTGGCTTCACCTGACGTTATCGGGATTTCACAAGGAGCGGTCGTCGGTAGTTTATTCTTCTTGATTATACTGACAACTGCGACAGAACAATTACTATTTCCGATAGCGTTTCAAAGTATCGCATCTATTGTCGGTGCAATTCTCGTCACATTCGTGTTATATCACTTCGCATTAAAGTGCACGTTCTTAAAGGAACGTCTTATACTGCTTGGTATCTGCATGAATATCTTCTTTCAGGGGATAATAATGTTTCTCATTATGTCTTCTAATAAAAGAAGTGCGCAGGCTCAAATATGGATTACAGGTTCCGTACATCTTGCTGAATATTATCAAGTTATTGTCATAACGCTGATCATCATCATCGTTATGATTGTGATGGCATATTATACGAGGCATCTGGATATTCATCAGTTAGGTTACAGCATGTCACATGGATTAGGATTAAGTTATCAAAGCATGACAATATTAACGCTTGTTTGTGTCAGTATCCTTACGGCAATAAGTGTAAGCTTCGTAGGTGGTATTCAGTTTGTTGGTTTAATCGCACCACACATCGCGAAAAAAATAAAGCATCATTCATTTACGCAGTTTGTATTTACGAGTGGTGTCATCGGTGGTGTGATTTTACTGTTAAGTGACTTGATAGGTAGAACAATATTTTTACCAGTTGAAATTCCAGCAGGTGTATTCACTGCTCTTATCGGTGCACCATTCTTTATGTATTTGTTGTTTAGTAAACGATTTAAGCAACGTTAATTGATAGATTGGAATCCGGCACAATGACAAGAAAATGATTTTATGATTTTCTTGTCTTGTGCTGGATTCTTTTATTTTTCATTTACAAAAAAAGGAGTTTATTTATGCATTTAATTCCGGAAACATTAAAAAATAAAGCATTGCATTACTTTAAACATTTGGATGAACAGACATTAAAGAAATATTACTCGGAAGCTGAGCGAGAGATCAATGGTCGAATTCAAGCATGCAGTATTGTTGAACGCATTGAAACAGAAGACTTTGGAGAGATTGAAAAAGAAATTACAGATTCAATACATAATTTGACGTTAAGTTTGATTCAATACGAAGAAGACAGACAGCAATTTGGTGGACAATTTAAAAATATATTCGAATTTGCGCATCATTTTAATGTGAAAGCAACGATATTCGAACAATGTGTTACGTTAGGACATCCTTTTCATCCTATGACGAAAACAAAACTTGGATTAACTTATGAATCAGTACTCCGTTATGCACCAGAATTCAGAAATTGCGTAAAAATTATACCTCTGATTATCGATAAGTCATTAGCAGGACACTTCGGAACTGTACAACTCCCAGTTAGCTATATGGAACAGATTTACGAAATAGCAGCACAATATAATATAAAGCACCCAGAGATTATATTCATTCATGAATGGCAGCTTAACCATTACTTCAACGAACATACCTCGTTATTAAATAGCAAAACATGTATCCCGATTGAAAGTTTATCAGTAACGGGCTATCCGTTGTTATCATTTCGAACGTTATACGTACCAATGTTCAAGTGTGTCATTAAAGCTGCTGTAAATGCACAGGCGACAAGCGCAGTGCGTAACGTATCCCCAGCATCAATTCATAACGGTGTATTACTTGGGAAATATGTCAGCAAATTGTACGAGCAATATGATGGATGTTTTATACAGCAGGATCTGGGCGGTACTTATTTGGAGCAATCACCACACGAAAATAAATTAAGTTATATGATGAGAGAAACCATTTCTTATGAAAATCATCAGTATGCGGTTGTTTGTGCAAGCTTAATTTCAAAGAGCTTTATTACTGATCAGGCAATTGTGATTGAGGCGATTGATATTATAAGGCATCATCAGCGTATTTCACGTGAAGCGGCAGCAATGATATTCTTCGAAAAGTACACGCACATACTACTTAAAGCAACTTATCGACTCATGCTCGAACATCAGATCAGTCTGGAAGCGCATATGCAGAATAGTTCTATCGTTTTAGAATACGGTGTGCCGAAAGCGATATATATTCGTGACTTTGGAGGTATTAGAATATCCGATGATTCTGTTCATATTGATAAGCGTACAGGATTATTTACTGATGATTTTGAAGATTTACTTTCAGTATTCACACATGCAGTACTATACAATCATCTGTTCCAGCTCATAAAACCTTTATCAACTTTCGCAAATGAACAAAAACTCTATGACACTATCTATCAGGAGATTGCCACGATTAACGACACTTATAAGCCACCTGTGAATGTTCTGAAACAAAGAAAACTTAAAGTGAAATCACTACTTAAAATGCGTCTGTACGGAGATAGTTATGATTATAAATATTCAGAAATAAAGAATCCTTTAATGAAGGAGGACTTTCGATGTGGGAAAGCATAGTACAATCTCATAGCAATGAAATAGGTTCTAAAATTATACATGATATACAGCGTGCAAAACATTTAACGATGGATAAGATTATCCGTGCAATTATAGAAGAACAAATTCACCCGTTTACACTCGTTTCAAATCATGAGGACAAAGCTGCATTTATGACCAGTGATGCTTTCTTTTATTATGATAAAGTGACAGGAAGTGTAACTGTTAATGACGAAACAATTACTGATCCGCTTGAATTTCTGAAATGGTGTGCTGCGCAATCAACAGCTTATGACTATACCTCATTTATAGCAGAGATTGAAAATCATCTCATTAACCAGTCATTAAGTTTCATTCATTGCGCACATATAGAAAAGGCGGATCATCCTCTTTTAAAAGGAGAACAATGGGTCGTTACAGGTCACAATATTCATCCTTGTGCAAAGACGAAACTCGGCATGTCATATGAAGCGGTCATGCGTTATGCGCCTGAGTATAATCATACATTTGAATTGAACTGGATACTCGTTAAAAAGGACATACTGTTCAATAATTTAGAAGATGATCAAATAGAGCAGTTGATTGCATTCAGTGGGTATCAGAATGCTATCGACGATGCATATCATTTGATCCCTGTACATCCGTATCAATATGAGCATATATTGCCGGAAGTGTACAAAGAAGAGATTGCAGCACAAGATATTATTATGCTTGATTACGAAGGTGGACGCGTGAAAAGTACATCATCATTCAGGACGGTATGCCCAATTGATGCACGTTATCCGATTGTGAAGTTACCTGTTCATTCACAGATGACATCAACGATTCGTTCCATCAGTAACAATAGTGTCATCAACAGTAAAGCGATTAGCGACTACTTTAAGTGGATATATGAGAGTGATGATGCACTTGCGCAGTTGAGTACGCCGATAATGGAATATGGTGGTATGACATATGAACATGAAAGTGAAGCGAAACAACGTAATTTATCCTTCATATTAAGAGAGAACAGTACTCAGGAATTCAAACAGTATGATGATGTATTCGCTGCGACTTGTCTGTTTGAGCGTGATGAGACAGACGATAAAATTTATAAGCGCTTAATCTATCAGTCCAATCAAAGTGCTTCAGCATGGTTTTATCGTTATACGAAATTGCTGCTCCATACGGCGATCCCTTTAATGGCGACGTATGGAATTGGTCTTGAGGCACATATGCAGAATATTTCAATCGCATTTTTAAATGGTAATACGGTCCATCTATATTATAGAGACTTTGGTGGATTACGAATTGATATATCAAGAACAGCAGGTAAATTACAGTTAAATGAAGGACTAACATGCACGACAACAGAAGGAATGCACGAAAAGGTCGTCAATACGTTGATAGCGAATCATTTAACGACCGTTATCGATCACATCTCACAAGATTATGAACTGCACCCCGATGAACTATGGCGCATTGCAGCAGAATTGCTTATGCATACATTTGAAATGCTGAGTGGTAATGATATTCAGCAGGACTTTGAAAGCTTTACGTCAGCGCATCTCAAACAAAAAGCATTGATGACGATGCGTTTATCGTCCGACAAAAATGATTTATACATCTATAAGGAAAACCCGCTACATGCGCAGTTTATTAAGAAATAATCAGCCGCTGCAGCGTTTTTTCCTAGGACAGCTCATACAGCGGACGAGTGACTGGATTGATATTATTGTACTTAACTGGGCGATACTACAAATAACACATGATCCGATGGCGCTCGCATTGCTGAATATGATGCGCTTATTACCACAATTAATCTTCGCGTTTATTACCGGAAAAGTAGTGGACTGTATGCAGGCCATTAAGCTGATGTATACTGTTCATGCTTGTAACATTTTGCTGACGGTGATACTTTGTTTTAGTTTTTATGAACGACAGCTTTATATGATTTATGCGGTTATTGCTGTACGTGCTTACGTTCAGTCAATTGATAATATACAGAGAAATAAAGTATTGCCGAACTTTACAGCAGCAGACAAATTAAAACAAATTATCAGCATGAATGCATTACTCATTAATATAACGCGAATTATCGGTCCGTTCATCGGTGGAATATTGCTCGCGTACACGACATATGAACTATTGCTGCTCATACCAGTATTAAGCAGTGTGTGCGTTATATTACTCAATAAAACATTGCCACACCAAAACGTCCAATATAAGGAGCATAATATTGTGCAATATTTTAAAACACATAAAGTCATCCTGCATATTATGATTACGAGTATGATATCGATGTTTTTCGGCTTTTCCTTCACAATTGTCCTGCCGATTATAGTGAAACAAACATTAAATCAAGGTGCGCTGATGTATGCGGTGTACACAGCGGTACTCGCACTCGGTTCTGTTACCGTACTGATGTGCTTTATGGATCAGCATAAACAGACAACGATATGCGCATTAAATCAGTGGTCGGTACTCTTTTCACTGTCCATCGTGATGATGCTGGTGCAGCACACCTATATATTTATGATTGCAATTTTTATAATGGGATTTGCATCGCAAGGATTCAGAACGACGCACCGCGTTTTAGTGCAGCAATATACTGAAGAACAATATAAAGGAACAGTACTCTCCGTTACGATGATGGACCGAGGATTTATACCACTTGGTGGGATGATGCTTACGTATCTATATACTACATTCGGTATTAATGTTATGTTTACAACAATGTTCATCGGATTAGTGTGTGTGACGTTACTATGCATCTATATGAAATGGGAGGAGAAAAGGGATGGAACATATATACAAAGTGTTAAGTAATACGAATAAAGATTACTACATTTACGACTTACAAGCATTAGAAGAACGTATCGAAAGCATTACATCAATGCTCAATCACGATGTATATTATGCTGTGAAAGCGAACAGTCATCATCGAATACTCAATACACTGTTACCATATGTAAAAGGTTTTGAAGTCGCATCCATCGGTGAAATTGAAAAAGTAAGACAAATATCAAGTGATGCAGCAATTATATACGGTGGACCGGTTAAAACAAGTGAAGATCTGGAATTTGCAATTACAAGAAATGTCTCATCTGTTCAGGTGGAAAGTTTGATTGAACTTGATACACTCAGCACATTAACAACATATTATGAATATGACCTTAATATAAGTCTACGTATCAATTTAGCAGCAGTGAACACAAATGCAACATTAAAAATGTCAGGCGCAACGCAATTTGGATTGCCGGAAGAAGAAATATTTGAAGCAATGTACATTATTCAGGATGCGCCACATCAGCACTTTGAAGGACTGCACTTTCATGCGATGAGTAACAATCTCGATGCACAAAAACACGTGGCGTTTATTGAACAGGCATTAAACTATCAGCATTCTGCAATTGATGGCGACGTAATTATTAATGTCGGTGGCGGAATTGGAATAGATTATCAGGAAATTGAAACGTTTAATTTTGGACAGCTTTGTGAAGCGGTAAATGAATTACCACGCATGAAATTTGAACTCGGACGTTATATCGTCGGACCAGTTGGATATTATGCTGCAAATGTATATGACATAAAAACGATGCATCACGAAAACTTTGTACTACTAAATGGTGGGACACATCATTTCAGATTTCCAAAAGCATGGAACCATCACCATGCACATAGTATATATCAAACTGATAGTCAGCAAAAACGTAAGAAGACATTGAGTAACGCCTCTACGTATTACGTAGGAAAACTATGTACACCAAATGACGTTTTCGGACAAAAGTATGAAGTAGACACAATAAACACAGGAGACTGGGTCATATTCCATAATGCCGGCGCATATGGATACGACATCAGCCATATAAACTTTTTGTCACACCCACAACCAGAAATCGTGTTTGTAGGGTGAGGAGGAAACCCGAGTATGAAGAATACTCGGGTTATTTTTGTGTTAATGTATAATAGAAAAGAGGAGGATGACGATGATACATTACAAATGCGCGAATTTAGTACATATGAAAGATGGTAAGTTATTACTCGTAAAAGTTAGAGAGAATGAGCATTACTATTTACCGGGAGGAAAAATTGAAACGGGGGAAGATGACCGTACATCATTAGAAAGAGAGTTGCGAGAAGAGTTGAGCTTACAACTTGATAGAGAAAACATGCTGTACTTATATACCGTGACCGGTCTAGCATATCCGGATACAGATAAAACAGTGGAATTACGTTGTTATCGTTATGCCGATGATATTGGAGAAATTCACATGAACAGCGAAATTACTGATGTGAAGTATATAGATATTAATGAAAAAGAATCATTTTAAAGACTCCTTTAATATTTTTTGTTTATCATTAGTTTTCCTAAAAAATATAATGCTACAGTCAATATAGATGCTTGAGCCATAGCGCCTAGAACGTCGAAGAAATCAAGCATAATAGGTTGATTGAAAAATAAGTGGCCTACATATAATTCGTATATAAGACTGGATAAAACGAGCAATAGAAATATATGAACGCTTTTTAACTTCAAAGAATTGATAGAAAGTTTATAATGTGCCTCATCATATACTTCCACATATTGATTATGAATTGTTTTCATCAATTTATTGCTTAAGACGGAAGTATATAAAAAGATAAAAAGGAATAACAGGAATAATAAAGGTGTTGCAATTGATAGTTGCTTAAAGATTACATCACTAATTAAACTGATGTAGCAAGATGTAAGTAATAAATAGAAACTAATTACTGCAGCTTTAGCTAAAATCTTGATAATAATTGACTTTTGATATTCATCACGAGCATTGACATAGCCTACATGATATTTCATTACTTTTTCATTGATGGTATACATTACTCCACCTCATCTTCTGTTACTTTTTTTATTTTTGTTCGAGCTACAAAATACATCATTGTACCAAAGAAAGCACCACCGAGAACCCATATAAGCAGGTTAAACCAACTGAATTCATACTTTTCTCCAGAAATTAATTTGAATAAAACTTCCATAAGCAGATACATCGTACTACCCCAGTATAATCCGATTTTAACGCTCTGTAATTTCACCTTTTTTAATTCAACTTTATAGTCATCATGTGTATAATATTCTGATATATCAACCTTGGTTTTTCTAATATGATTAAGAACAAATATGCTTAAAACTTGCTGTGTAATAAAAAAAATTATCGTTCCGGCAGAGATAATTTGATGATATAAATCCCAAGCTAAACTGCCTAACAACAAGATAGGAATGAGTAAAAAAATATAATTAAAACAGTTAGTTAAAATTATATATCCTTGCTGGCGTTGGTATTCGTCATTTGTCATATCTAACCCAGTAAATGCGGAAAGATAATCGCAATCTAATTTTTTCATTCTGAATCTGCTCCTTCGATGTTTACCCAGAATAGGGTGTTTAAATCAGTATTTAAAGCTTTCGCAATTTTGATGCACAAATCAAGTGAGGGATTGTACTTATCATTCTCAATTAAATTAATAGTTTGTCTTGAAACTTGAACCTTTTTTGCAAGATCCAATTGTGAAAGTTTAAGCTCTTTTCTGTATGTACGTACATTGTTCATATTATTTTCTCCTAGAAATGTCGTATATATATGACATATACAATATATAACATATTTTTTAGAGTGTCAAATATATGTGACATTTTATTTAGTTATGAAAAAAGTGACGAACTATGTGAAAGTTCGCCACCTAGCAGTCGAGATATGTGCGACGGCCATGTATAAGTGCCGAACAATGTGAAAGTTCGGCACCTAGCAGTCAAAATATGTGCGACGGCCATGTGTAAGTGTCGAACAATGTACAAGTTCGTCACCTAGCAGCCCAGATATGTGCGACGGCCATGTGTAAGTGCCGAACAATGTGAAAGTTCGGCACCTAGCAGTCAAAATATGTGCGACGGCCATGTGTAAGTGTCGAACAATTTGCAAGTTCGTCACCTACACCCCAACACGCGACACCCTCCATACGCTGCAACCCCTCCTACGCTACAAACTCCCATACCTACCTTACTCTTTCAATGTCACGACACCATTTTTAATATGCACCGTATCGCCACTTTCTATACGATCATAAATTTCTTTTGACACGACATATAAGCGTTCTCTTCCATTTCGCTTAACGCTTATCGTATACGCTTTTCGGTTGCCGAGTTGTTGTCTGATTAAAGCTTGCTGTCTTTGCACGTTTGAAGAATGTCCGTACATAGCACCGTAAAATATTTGATTGTTCACGAACTGATTATGAGCAGCTTGATATTTCATTGGTCCAGAAAATTTACTGCGCATAGGAGGTGCAAAGGTTACTGCGTTTGATTTTGCACGCTGCATATTTCTCGAAGAACTCATACGTGATGTACTGTTCATTCGACTCATTGTGTTGATGCGTGATGCATTCATTGCCGCTCTTGAAGTCGTTGAAGCACGGGCTGCACTGCTGCTCGCACTCGAACTCGTTGACGATGAACCCGACGAACTCGTCGTACCCCCTGCATCAATGGTTTCGGGTATTAGCATCAATAACATCACAATCGCAAATATTTTTAATAACTTCATAGTCATCTACTCCACAACAGATTTTTTCTCGATCTTAGCATCGAATTCGCCTTCGTTGTCAAAGATGATATAAGGCTGTCTGAAGATATGGATATCATCTTTTTTCACTAAAATATAAGGCTTCGCATTCTCATCTTTAAGAATATGTTCTACGACATTCTCTGTATCAAATCGCTTAGATTTTAACTTGTTGTTGTCCTTGTAACCGACTTCCATGGACATCTTGCTCTCACTGCCGTTATTCAGCACTTCTGCATAGACGAGGTCATACTTCTTAACATTCTCACCAGATGCATCTGGTGCCTCTTTTTCTTTCGCATTCCCACATGCTGCAAGTAATAATGTTAATATTACGATATAGCTTAATCGTTTCATGTGTCCACTCCTTTATATACTGTTAATTTCACTTTATAATAACATTTTAAATTAGACAAAGAAAATTTAACAATAAACTTGAAATATGTCTGTTTTTATCATATAATATTCAGGTAATTGAATTTTGGAGGGATACCCAAGCCTGGTTAAGGGGACCGATATTTATATCGGTTAGAAGCTTTATAGCTTGCGTTGGTTCAAATCCTTCTCCCTCCGTAGACCGAGATCAGAACATGATGTTCTGGTCTTTTTTTTGTGTTATATTTTAACAAAAGGAGTGATGACATGATTCAACCATGTACAATAGAGGACAAGCAAGCATTGCAGCATATCGCATATCAGACATTTGATGAAACGTTTAGAGCTCAAAATAAAAAAGAAAATATTGATCATTACTTGAAGACGGCTTTTACAGATGAAAAAGTAGAACGAGAACTTTCAAATCCACATTCATTCTTCTATTTTATATTTCATGAAGAACAGCTTGCCGGCTATTTAAAGTTAAATATAAAGGACGCACAGACTGAACCCTTTGATGAACATCATCTGGAAATTGAGCGTATCTATATTCTGAAGCAATTTCAGAAACATGGATTAGGAAAAGCACTATACCAGCATGCACTTCAAAAAGCACGTGCATTATCATGTGAACACATCTGGCTCGGTGTGTGGGAGAAGAATACAAACGCCATTGATTTCTATCAGAAGATGGGCTTTACGAAAGTCGACCAACATGCATTTTTCATGGGCGACGACGAACAGATAGATATTATCATGTTAAAAAATATATAGAATTTTATCCTCGATATGGTATATTTTAGGTAAGAGGTGATCTAGGTGCTCAGTGACCAATTCAAAAAGGCGATGATGATCTATTTATCAATTTCTGTATTGATGTTAACTATAGCAATCTATCTCTACGAATACCTATAAAATCTTTCATCGCCTAGATACTGATAAAGGTAAAATTGGTCTTGCCATGATGTGTATGCACAAAATAAACAGCAGAAGATAATAGGGGGCTTAAAGATGAAATGCGTACACTGTAATCACAAATTCACTTTTAAAGAACGCATGAAAGCGGCATGGAAACCTTCTATGGATACTATCGTCATATGTCCGAAGTGTGGCGGTAGACAATATATCTCAAACAAAAGAATGGCGAAATCATATGGATTAATGCTGTTAGTGGAACTCATACTGATCATAGCAGCGCCACTAATTAAAATACCCATACCCCTCCTTACAGTCTTGATGATTATCGCGCTTGCTTTAGTCATCGTGCTATTTCCGTTATCACTGAAACTCGTCGCTGAGAAAGATGGATTGCTTGAAGAACAGTTTCGGGAGATGGAGGAGAAACAAAAGAGGAAATCGCTATGACAAAACAATATTATTTGATCACTACAATTATTATGTTCATAATTAATACCATCGTTATTTCAACGATGGTGATTTTGCAATACATTTTAGGGTTTGCAAATGAATATATAGATTATATGTATAGTGATGGAAATACATATCATTCATTAAATCACAATAATATCTTCTTAAGCTATGTCAGCTTTGTACCTATCACACTTGCTGTAATTTCGTTAGTTACACTTTATGAATACAAAAATTACGATAAAAATAATCCCGCATGACAATGTCATGTGGGATTTATGATAGTCATTTTGACTAATATAATTGTCAAAATGACTATCATAAATTACAATTAGATTATAAATGATTGAAAGGAGCTGCGCCTATTGAAGAATCGATTAAAGGAACTCCGTGCAAGAGAGGGATATAATCAAACCCAGCTTGCCAAACTTGCGCATGTTTCAAGGCAGACGATTTCACTTATCGAACGCGATGATTTCATGCCATCTATACTAACCGCTGTTAGAATCGCTAGAATATTTAATGAACGGGTAGAAGATATATTTATATTTGAGGAGGATGAGTTATGAGTAAGAAAAAGAATAGTGGATTTCTAAAAATAATGATTGGAATGGCTTTCGGTGCTATCGCAGGATACAGTATTCCTGCACTCTACGATGCAGTAACATCACTTCAAGCAACATATAATATAAAAATCCTTTGGTATATCGTGCCCATATTATTTGTGATTGCTTTATACTTATATTTTAAGTCTATCCATCAATTTAAAGCGATGAACAGTGATATCAATTTATCTGAAGATGATCGGTTTATCTACCAAGTGACCCATCATAATAAAGCATCAGCAAATGTAGTGAATGCCTATCATATATTGTTATTATCGCTTTGTTTAAGTATAACGATATTAATTGAACCTGAGACGTCACATATTATCATATTCGCTGTATACTTTATTGCGTGTGCAATATTTTATACATTCATCAGTAAACAGACGGCTAAAGTGTTAGCGGCATATCCGATGATAACAAACAGTGACGTGTCGATCGAGTTTGGAGATCCAAATTTGATGGAGAAAGTGATTGATGGCATTGATGAAGGTGAACGCTTAGTAATGTTACGTTCATTATCAAAGACATATGAGATTATGATACTCATGCTTTCAGTGATACTCATGCTTCTCGGAATATATCAAGCAGCTACTGGGGAAAATCAGTACTTGGCCATGTTTGCAATTGCTGCAGTACTTATTTACTCAACAGTTGTATACTATAAGAAGAACGAGGAATTTAACCGTTAAGGAGCTATGGACAAATAATCTTCTGGATACCAATGTCGAAGAAAAAAGTATTGCTGAAAAAATTAAAAGGTATGGAACCGGAACAAGAATAAAGTAACTTTAAAGAGTATAAATAATCCAGCACACATTCACGTGTACTGGATTATTTTTTGGTATCATCGTATTTGATGTTAAACTATGAGTAAAACTTACTTAAAAGGTGAAGTCATGGCACATATATTAATTATTGAGGACGACAGGGATATTGCGGATTTATTAGCACTTACATTAAGCGGACATTATGATGTGACGTTGGCACATGATGGTAAAGAAGGTTATATGTATATTAAGGAACAGGCGTTTGATCTGATCTTGCTGGATCTGATGATGCCTTACATGAATGGTAAAACGTTGCTAGGCGAGATAAAGCATCATACAAATACGAAAGTGATTATTATTACGGCTAAGCATGAACTTGAACATAAGGTGAACTTGCTGACTCTTGGTGCGGATGATTATATTACAAAGCCTTTCTATCAGGAGGAGGTGCTGGCGCGTGTTATGGTACAGCTTAGGAATGTGGAGAAAGGGGGCAGTCTTATCACGCATAGAGCATTGGAGCTGGACACTGAGAAACGTGAAGTGACTCTGAATAATAAAGGGATTCAGCTTACGAATTCTGAGTTTGATATATTGACGATATTAATGAAGCATCCGGAAGTACCGTTATCAAAGCAGAAGATATTCAACGCACTCGGGAATGGGACGTATGTTGGTGATGATAATACTGTCAGTGTGCATGTGTCGAATATACGAAAGAAATTCAGTCAGATTACTGATGAACCATATATTAAGACGGTATGGGGGATTGGATTCATGCTCATATAAATCTTTATGATTTCTTTAAACTTTTCTTAAAGGATTTTAACAGTCGTTTCATTACAATGATATTAATTAATCTTTAAGGAGGGTATTATGGAATCCATCATCAGAACACATCAGCTCGAGAAGACGTTTAAAACGAATAAAGGCTTAAAACCAGTGGATTTCCAGTTATTCAAAGGTGAAATCTGTGCGATTATCGGTAAGAACGGTGCAGGAAAATCGACTTTCTTCAAACTGCTGGCAGGACAATTACAGCCAACTGGTGGAGAAATGGCTTTCTTCGATTATGCAGCAGCAGAGTCGAATCGTGCGCGTAAACGTATGGGATTTATGATTGAAAGTCCTGAATTCTTTGCAGATCTTACAGCTTATGAGAATTTGAATTACTTTAGATTACAACGCGGTATTAGCAGTAAGGATGCGGTTAAACGCGTGATTGAAGCCGTGGATCTCTCAAAATATCCTGCAACACGCTTTAAGGAATATTCAATGGGAATGAAACAAAGGCTTGGCTTGGCACTTACGTTAATGGCAGGCCCAGACTGTCTTGTACTCGATGAACCGACAAATGGGTTAGATGCTGAAGGGATTTCAGATATTCGTAAATTACTGCTCAAGTTAAATAAAGAACAAGATATCACGATTCTAATATCAAGTCATATCTTGTCAGAATTACAACTCGTCGCAACGCGTTTTCTCTTTATCGATAAAGGTCAGGTTATTGAGGATATCTCGAGAGAAGAATTACATAACAGAAACCGTAAATCACTGAAATTAATTGTCGATCATCCATCACGCGCAGCACGTGTATTAGAAGAAAGCTTCGCGGACTTAAAGTATACAGTATTGCCGGATAATACGTTAAAGCTGGATAATCATGTAGAACATGCAGCACAGATCAACAGAATATTGATGCAGCATGATATCGATGTGAAAGAAATTATGACAGAGACGAATAGTCTGGAAGATTACTTCTTAAACTTAGAGGTGACGCCATGATGAACTATATGAGAAGTGAAGCGTATAAGTTACTTAGAACAAAAGGGATATATATCACTTATGCACTCTGTATTATGCTGCTGATAATTGCCGCACTGACGCTTTATTATTTTGGGCATAACGGGGAGTACTTCCCATACTATAGAGCAGACTTCTACTATAACAATGTGTTTGGAATGTGGCTTTTCATTGTGATGATAGGTGCAGTAATCAATTCATTCCTGACGAATAAAGAGAGTAAGCGTGTATTAAAACAAAGTATATCGTTTGGGATTTCTAGAGCAACGATCTACTTCAGTAAATATTTAGTAGCGCTTATCGCATTTACAATCCTATGTATACTAGGTACTATTGTGCTGCTGACATGTGGACAGCTGTTCTTTCCGAAAGACACGCGTGCAGTAGAGGAGTTCCTGCTCTCACTCATTAACTTCTCACCGATAATACTCGGCGCATTTAGTCTCGTACATGCACTTAATATGGTGATTCGAAGAGAAACAACAGCAATTGTATCATTTATATTCATCCTGCTTGGCACATCTACAGTAGCTTATATTCTCACTAAGATAAATAAAGCTTTTGACGTATTCTACAACCTCACACCAAAAGTGCTGAGTGATAGAGTGCTGTCAGAATTTATGAATCATAATGTAGAATTAAGTGCAGACTTCTGGATATCTAGTCTCATTATCACAACTTTGAGCTTATTCATTGGCTATCAACTATTTAAAAAAGAAGACTTCTAGAAAAGAGGAGAAATATGGGTATCGCATTCATTATTATAACGCTTGTATGTATCGCATCTGTAGTACTGAATGCGATGTACTATTATGACCTGAAGCGTATTGCACGGCAGTTAACGGAAGTGAGTCATAGGGCACACACAAACGAACGCATCCGCACGGAGACGCATTTGAAAAGAGTGAACGACGTAACAGATGGTATTAACGGACTGATTGATAAACAAATATCAGAACGTGTACACTATCAGAAGGATCTGCAGGCTCAAAAAGAAGAGTGGGCGAACGTGTCACATGACCTTAGAACACCACTGACATCACTTCGTGGATATATGGAAGTGATACAGAAAGAGACAATGACAGAAGCGGAGCGTACGCATTACTTAACGATAATGGAACGTAAAATAGATGATCTGATAGAACGTATCAATACATTCTATGATGTGTCGTTAATAGAATCTGAAAGTATTCAATTAGAGCGTGAATATATAGCAATTAACAGTATTATCAACGATGTCCTGCTGCTCTACTTCAGAGAAATCGAACATAAAGACCTCGACATACAAATTACAGAAACAACGCACGAAATCTATATTGATAAGCAAGCAACCCTCCGTATTATTAACAATGTTATTGTTAATGCGCTCAGATTTGCAGAGCGCTATATCCATATATACTATGAGCACTCTGGAGACAAGCTTACTGTAACGATTGAAAATGATATGAAAGAGAAAGTAACCAACCCAGCTAGACTATTCGAACGTTCTGTAATGGGAGATTCGAGCAGACAAGGGACACATAACGGACTAGGGCTATATATCGTGAAGAAACTGATGGAACTGCAGGACGGCACTGCACATATTGAAGTGAATGAACAAGTATTTAAGATACAGCTCGTGTTTGAAAATTAATTAAAACAAGTCAGGAGTATGATACTTCTGACTTGTTTTTTAAATTAATCACATACTTTGTACCTTGTTTAGAAGACGTAACAAATAACCCTAAATTCATCCGTTCACAGATACTATTGATAATACCGCTACCTGATTTTTGAGGAGGATTACTGATAACAGTAAATCCAATACCATAATCTTCG
Source organism: Macrococcus sp. S115 (assembly GCF_030067655.1). Taxonomy (NCBI): domain Bacteria; kingdom Bacillati; phylum Bacillota; class Bacilli; order Caryophanales; family Staphylococcaceae; genus Macrococcus; species Macrococcus sp. S115. The sequence continues at coordinate 35,279 of NZ_JASJES010000008.1, forward strand.
ATAATGAGCTGAGAGTTATTCAATTTAATTGAAATTTCACCTGTTTTAGAATGATGAGTAATATTTGAAAGGATATTATCAAATAAACGCTCATATAAAAGCTGGTCTCCATTCCAGATAATATTCTGGTCAATATTTGTTATTATTGTGATTTGTTTTTTCTCAAGTAAGTATTGCCATTTATCTAAAGATTTATTTAAAAGCTGGCTAATATTTATATCATCCAGAAATAAATATTGGTTCTGTAAATCTACTTCTGCAGCCTCGCTCACCTTTTTAACAAGCTGACTTGTGTAATTGATCCTAGAGTATATATGCTCTATTTTTTCATCAGGGATGTGATAGTCGTCTGCAAGTTCATAAAGTTCAAGTGTAATAGCTGTCAAAGGTGTATTAATATCGTGCGATAGTTGCTGGATATGTTCGTTTTTTGTTTTTAAATTTGTATCAAGCAGCATTTCTTTATGTCTTAAGCGATCAATTAATTTATTGATAGTTTGAGCGAGTAAGTTGATTTCATCCTGGCTATTCTTTGATACTTCAATTTTATTTGGATAAATATCTTTGTAAATAATTTCTTCAAGTGTATTATCCAGCGCGGTGATTCTTTTGATTGTATTTTTGAAGAATTTAGCACCAATAATAACAAAAATGAAAAGTAATAAAAAATAAAATAAATAAAAGTTTACATATAAAAATGAACTGCTAAACTTTTTATCTACATTTAGCATTGAAAACAATGTGGTGTGTATAAACAGGAACATATAGTTAAGTAAGATAAAGCTGATAGGAATAAGCACAATACATACAGACATAACGAAGTAATATTTGCGAATAAGACTTTTATTCTTCATGTGACACCATCCTATAGCCAATTCCGTAAATTGTTTTAATTATTTTAGCATCATGATCCTGTAGCTTCGAACGTAGTCTCTTAATATATGTATTTAATAGATTATCGAATTTATCTTCATCAAACCAAATATAGTCAAATAACTGCTCTTTCGTTAGTACAGTGTTCAAATTACTGAATAAATAAAAGAAAAGCTTATGTTCAGTTTTGGTTAATTTAATAACCTCATCTGATGCGTCATATATAATGTGATTAACAGTATCTATTTTAAAATTATGGAATGTAGTAACATCGTCAATATAATGTTTATCTAATAAATTTTGAACTCTAGCTATAAGTTCTAGTGGATGAAAGGGTTTAGTGATGTAATCTTCACCGTTACTCAAACCTTGCAGTTTTGTGTCAATATCATTTCTGGCAGACATGAAGATAATAGGGATATTAGAGAACTTCCGAATGTCTTGCGTAATTGAAAGCCCATTATCATAAGGGAGCATAATATCCATTATGATTAAATGCATATCAACCAGTTGTTGAATAACATTTTCTCCGGTTTGATTAATGAATATATTTAAACCTTTTGATTCTAAAAGCCTCTTTAAACTATGAAGTATTATTGTATCATCTTCTATGATTAGCACATTAAACCCTTTCATTTCACTATCCCTCGCTACTTATTAATCAATACAAATCCGATTCCATAAAACACGATATATCCTAAGAACAATAAAAGAACTGGTAGATACTTTTTATTATTTTTAGTCCTATCTTTAGGTTTAACTTCATTGAGTAATGCAATGATAAAATTAAAGATATAAACGAACGCGATAACTATTGCTGCACCTAAACAAAGCATTGCAATGATAATAAACCCTACTCCAATATTATTTTCCATTAATATCTCCTCCTTTATGATAACAATATATAATCCAAATCTGAATAAATTATGAATTTCATATAAAAATCGCAATTGAAATAAAAAAAGTTAAATTTTTTTAAAATATATTGAAACGGAAAATCATATATTATTAACAGATATCCGCAATGTTTAAAATTGAAGTGGAACTTTGATATTTTTTATTGAGCTAGGTCAACTAGAATCTATTGAGAGTGAATATCCTGAATATTTGTTAGCGTTAAATCAATTTAATAAGACAGCGAATTGCGAAAGTATACAGAAACTGAACGCACTGAATTGGATATTGGACAAATACATTAAAGGAGAGCGATGATATATTAAATTTAGAAAAAATATATACACACTTTAAATAGCACATGGAAATAGTTGATGAAGTTAATAAAATGAGGAAATAAATCCATAAGAAAATATAGTGCCCCCCTTAAAGTTGAACCTTAAAATTCAGCTTTAGGGGTGTTTATTTTAATAATTGAAATATTTTCCTTGAATTAATATTCCATACAAATGACCATTATTTTATAATATTAATTAAATAAAATAAAAGGGGAATGGATAATGTTTAGTTTTAAGAGAATTATGACAGTAGTCATCGCTATCGCATTGTTAGGAATCTTTGGGATAATTTCAATTCCATATGTAAAAGGCGAGCGAGAAGTATTTAAGAGTGAGAAAGTAAATGAACAGAAATCTAAAACAAGTGAAACAAAGAAGGAAGAAAAATCAGCTGCTAGTAAATTAGAAGAAGCGCTCAAGAAGCAGGATGTTTATGCGTTTGATGCAAAGTATGTCGTGCAGCATGATGACTTGAAAGCTTTATACCCTGATATGTTACAAGCGCTTGTTAAAAATAATACGAATAAGGATATTCGTGATATACAGTATGGTTTTGTAGCGTGGGACAAGAACGGATTACCAATTAAGATTAAAGGAAGTATTGATTTCGGAAAGAGCTACTTACGCGGTGTGAACGGAGATGCTGTAAATATTCCTGCGAAAGGTGAGTTCGGGAAGGCACATGGGTTTGAGATTGAAGCGAACCTTGGGATCGATACCTTTAAACCGGTAGTCGTCAGCTATACAGACTTTGAAGGGAAGAAATGGGATAATCCAAGTTTAGATGAATTTATGAAAGTATATGAAGGTAAACGATTGAAAGATATTAAAGATGGTAAGGAGTACGTGTTCTATCGAAACGGAAAGACGAAACAACCAGAAAAGTCTGAAACAGCGACTTTACCGGAAGATTTAGACCAGAAGAAGCTTGATGAGATCAGTAAGAACATTGAAGAAAAAAGCAAAATCTCTAAAGAAGAATTAGAAGCATACTTAGCATACCTTAGACTTATGGGATTCATTGCATACCTTGATGCCTATGAAGCGCTGTACGGGATAGATGACATTTATGGTTATTACGAAGTAGAAGAAACAGATCCGAGTGACTACAATTTCGACGACTACGACTTTGAAGACTATGAGGAGGAAGATGTCGACAGTTCAGAAAGTGATACAGAAGAATGGACTGACACGGAAGAAGATTATGACACGGAAGAAGATTATGACACGGAAGAAGATTATGATACTGAGAGTGAAGAAGAGGACACGGATGAACCTGTGACGGAAGAATCAATTGAAGAATCGATTGAAGAAGAAACAATCGAAGACGAGACGATTGAAGAAGAATCAAGTGAAGAAGAACCAGAAGAGCCATCAGAGGAAACATATGATAGTGAAACGAGTGTTGAAGAAGATACAGTGGAGTAGAATGGAAATCACAGTCTTCAGAGACTACTATTTTTGATTTTACGAATAAAGTCAATCTATAAAAAATAATTGAGAAAATAAAAAACCTCACTGACACAGTGAGGTGTTGGTATGAGTACCACTTTAACGCTTTAAGCTTATTTTAACTTAACCATGATCTTTTAGGATGAAGTGAAACACGTGTTCTTCTATAATAACGATAATCAGAATACACTCATATTCCTCACACCTATTATTGGGATAGTTGGCACATTCTTCGGTTTCATGATAGAAAAAGGATAGCTAAGAGCATTTATTCTTTTATTAAATATTCTTGTTGCTTCCAGTACCGGGTTAGTGATATTTTTCGGTACATTAATATTTGGTCTATAGCAGAAAGGTGGAGCTCCATGAATTTGCGTTCAGGTTTATTAATTTTCTTTTTTATGATGTTCGTTCTATCAACTATCTATAACATTTATACAGAGATAATGAGTGACAATATCGCTGATTCATTAGGTGGCTTCTATAGCTTATCAGTGCCGATGCTGGCATTAGCATTTTATCCTGATTTAATAGATAAATCCTCTCGAAGTATCCCGGTGTTTGTATATAGATTATTGATATTTGTTTACGCTATTGTATTATTTAGTTTTATGATTAAATACCATGCATCTTGGTTCTTATTATTCTTTGAAGGTGTCATGGTTCTAGTGACGGGAGTATTAGTATATAGTACGTTCAGAAGGCTGATACAAATTGAGAAATAAAAAGACGCAGGGGACTGCGTCTTTTTACGTAGTATATGATTTCAAGTTTTACTGAATCAATTTTAATCACTTGAATGCGGCGCCAGCAACAGTTCATAGCGCTCAGCTATCTTTTCATAACCTTGTCGCTGATACATATCGCGTGCGGTATCGTTTCCATCTGCAATAAGGAATACCTGCTTGCCATGTGCCAAGTCATACACCGCTTCTTGCAGGCGACTCCCGATACCACGTTTACGATACGTTTCAATCACATAGAAGTCATCGATTTCTACCGTCTTGTCTTCTATAATTGCTTCTATCTTACCGGCAGGCATATTGTCTATGTATGCGACAATCTGTAGTATGTTATGCTTTAACAAATCACGTCTATGTGTCTCGTCTTTCAACTTTACAAAGTCTTCTCCGTACTCGATTTCTCCTGTAGCACAGACCTTTAGGAAGTCATCGAATATTGGTCCGTCCTGTGTAACTACCTCGCAAACGACCTCATCGTTACGTCTTAACTGCTTCGGATGCTTTAGCTCATACAATTCCATCATCTCTAGGTTACAACCATGTGATTTCGCATAAGCGATAATTGATTCCGGAATCACTTCGTTGTCAGGAAAGATGAATAATAGATGCTGTTGATGATGTTTCATATGAAAATCATGCTGATACGATAGATCTTCTTTAAATAGTTCTAGCGTCGGCATCTCTTTATATTCGAAGTAGTTTGCGTAATACTTAATCAACTGACTCGGCGTATGGTAGTGAATATAACGAGCGTTTTCTTCTAATATGTCCGCGGTATTATGTGTATCTTTAAATGACAGCATGTTATTACCTCGCTTTTTATTATTTATTATACATGATTTTATATACACTATATATATTACAGTAATTGTATTAAAATGGTATTAATATGATAAAAGAGGTGCTACATGGATAAAACGGATTTCAAGAGAACGTTTCAATATTTTATAAAGAATTTATTTAACTTTAAAGGGGAACTGCCGTTTCATCTGTATAAGAAGCTGATGACTATCCCGTTTATTCTTTCGCTTGTTATGATTGTCTTATTTTTTATCTACATATTCCAAGATTTTAGCTACCCCTATGACGATTATTCGATGGAAGAAGCAGCACGTCGTGAAGGCTTGGATCAGTTCAAGCGATTTAGTTTTTTCATAGGATTATTCTCCTTACTGTATTTATCATCTTTATCTACAGAGATAAAACGATTCAGATTTCTAAGGAAGTCACCAGCTGTGTATTTATTACTTGGATTCATAGGTTTACCTATAATCTATGCGTATAGTTATTATTCTAACGTTATTATGCATAGTACGAGTACCGTCGGCATATTACTCATCATTTTAATACCGTGGTTTGCGAACAATAAAAATAAACCGACCGACCGCGACAAATTGTATGAAGACTATGATTTTGAGGATATCGAAAAGTTGGAACAGTGAAGTTATATTAAAACATATAGAAAGGATGTCATGATATGACGAAGAAACTATGGCTAAATTATCTTATCTATGGAACCATTGTAGTGATGTTATTATGGTTATTGATTGATAGTGGCGTGCAGCAGGAACCGTTTATATTTACTTTTCTTATAGTAGTTTTAATTGGACCATTCTTTATCATTCCTCACGAAACAAGGCTCAGACAGTTACTTCATACAGATCGACTGGCAGGGTTAGAGCAACGTGTAGCACAGAAGAAGTACGAATATACAGTGCTTGCAGTGATGTTGATTATCTCTTTGTTATTGCATATGTATTACAAGATGAATGATATGGATACATCAGGGTTGTTCGGTTTTACGGTTGCTATTTTCGGTGCAGCAGTAGGTACGAACATGAGGCATATTGTTGATAGACAGGAGATAAAAGAAATAAAAGAGAAATCCATGTTGAAGTGAATAAACTGCACCCGAAAGTTAGATTTTAAGGCAAACGTTCAGGGTGCAGTTTATTTGTATTAAGCCTTTTATTTCTTGGGTAATGACTTAATCTCATCACGCTTACCATTTAAAACATCGTCTAAATATTTACCGTATAACCCTTCATCATCGTTAGAAATTAAATGACCATAACCTTCCAGCACGATACGTTTTGTATCCCATCCCTGACTTCGATAGAAAGCCTCACTTTCCTTACTTTTCTTTAATGTATTAAAGCCTTTTGCGTATTTGTCAGTACCGTCATCATGTTCTCCTGCAATCCATGTTAATGGGAATGATTCCTGGATGACGTCACTTTTGGGTAATGTATCTGTAATACCTTCAGACTTCGGTGAGCCTCCACCACCAAATAATACGGCACCACCGCGTTGCACACCTGCTTTCTTCAAATCATGAAGCAACCAGTATGCCACTTCTTCAGAACCTCCCGAGAATGACCCGATCCATAAGTTGTCGTGAGCTGGTAATGTGCGAATAAGCTCGACGAGATATTCATTATTCTGCTCCCCGTTTGTCCACCAAGTCTTGTCCTTACTTGGCGTCTTCGGTACAATGAGCGTTAATTGATGTGCTGCAGCTGCCTGTTTTATACCGTGTGGTCCTTCCAGATAATACTTTGTATCAGGTTCATAAAATTCTGCTGCCCCGTCACCATGTAGCCAGAGCAACGTTCCTTTTGCGTGTTTTGCAGGGTAGATAAGATAGTTAATCTGCGTACCATCACTCGTAGTGAAGTGTTCAGGATTATTTGCTTTGTGGGTTACAACATGCGTCTTTTTATTCGCGATGATAATGAATAGAGTAATCAGAACGATTAAGCTGAAGCATATAATAATAAGTTTATTTCGTGATGTATTTGTCATAGCGCATCCTTTCGAACATTAATATGTATATATTATAAGTCTTTTAGGTGTTTAAGTTCGCCAGCTTCGTAGTTAATCGCATTACCATACTTTGCATGATAGTCCTGCATTATAATCGCCAGGTCATTTGCGTCCATACCTTTTGCATTTTGCGTCGTAATATTGATATGTTTGTATCCAATCTTATTATTCAGACGCATCGCTTTTTTTGACATCGCGTTTTGACTTTTAAGCAATTCATGAAAATTTTCAACTTCAATCGACACGAATAATTTCCCGCCCATAGTTGTCAATGCAATGTCTCTGACATCTGTCCATTTAATGAGTTGATCTTTCGTTGAGATCGCACTGGAATAATCATAGAAACCTTCGTTGTTCAGTATCACGAGGTCATGGCCATCAATAAGTAATTTAATATGATGGAAAGAAAAGAAACCGAATATTAATAAAATGAAAATACCAAATAAAATGGCGAACAATGTATTATATTCGATTCCTATGTATAGAAAAAAAGCGCCTAGTGCAGTAAGGCCGAGGGACATAAAGGTTACAAAAGCTTGTTTTACGATACTTTTTCTGACTATTAATTCATCCATGTTCTGCATCCCTTCCTATATTTGTGTATTATTATACCCTAATCTTTGCAAATAAAACTTAAAAGGACATCTATATCAAATACCTGTCTGTCCTATGTTAAAATATACATATTATATTAAAGGGTAGAGGTAACTCATATGAAATCATTCTTTGAATACTACAAGCCGTATAAGGGTTTGTTTATGCTGGATTTTGGTTCAGCGGTATTTGTCGGCGTACTGGAGCTCATCTTTCCATTAATGACGAGTTTGTTTATTGATAAGCTGTTACCGTCGAAAGACTGGCCGAATATCGTGCTTGGTGCGGTCGGCTTGTTTTTAGTGTTCGGGTTTGTCACGATCCTTAAATTTATCGTGACTTACTGGGGGCATAAGCTCGGGACAAATATTGAACGTGATATCCGGAATGAACTGTATCAGCATATGCAGCGTCTGAACTTCGGATTCTTTGACCGTAATAAGACAGGAAAGCTCATGGGTCGGCTGACGAATGATCTGATGGATATCGGTGAACTTGCGCATCACGGTCCTGAAGAGGTGTTCGTTGCCGTGATGACGGTCATTGGTGCGCTGATTATTATGCTCACGATTGATGTAAAGCTTGCGTTAATCACGTTTTGTATCGTACCGCTCATCTTCGCTTTAACGTTATACTTTAACCGTAAGATGACGACGCAGTTCCGCAGATTGTTTGGCAATGTATCTGCGTTCAACGATGTCATCAGTGAGACAATCGGTGGCATTCGTCTAGTACAGGCATTCACGAATGAACGTTATGAGAACGAACGTTTTAAAGAGACGAATGAAGACTTTAGACGTACGAAATTAAAGGCGTATAACTACATGTCGTGGAACACATCGATTGGTTATATCTCACAGAAGTTTACATTGATCATTGTATTGATATTAGGCTGTTACTTCGTATTACAGAACATGATGAGCTATGGAGAGTTTGTTGCATTTATTATGATTACGGATATATTATTCAAGCCGCTACAGTCGATTAACCTGATCATCGAACTCTTCCCGAAAGGTATTGCTGGATTTAGCAACTTCAAGGAAATTATGGCGACAGAACCTGCTGTTAAGGATAGCGCTCATGCCGTAAGCTTCGAACAAGTACCGGAAGAGATTGTCTATGACCATGTGACGTTCAAGTACGGCGAACAGACGATTCTTGACGATCTATCGTTTTCAATTCAGCGCGGGGAACATATCGCACTTGTCGGACCGAGTGGTGGCGGCAAGACGACAATCTGTTCATTGCTGCCGAGGTTCTATGATCCATCGCACGGCAAGATTACTATGAATGGACAGAATATAAAGGACTATACGTTAGCATCTCTGCGTAAACAGATTGGTATCGTGCAGCAAGATGTATTTCTCTTTAGCGGCACATTAAAAGAGAATATCGCGTATGGGAATTTGGAAGCGACAGATGAGGAGATTATGTGGGCAGTAGAACAAGCCCAGCTGAAAGCGTTTGTTGATACGTTGCCAGAGGGTATAAACACGATTGTAGGAGAACGCGGTACGAAGTTATCGGGGGGGCAGAAGCAGCGTGTTTCTATTGCGCGTATGTTCTTGAAGAACCCGCCGATTATTATACTGGATGAGGCGACAAGTGCGCTTGACGTTGAAACAGAGAATCGTATACAGGCAGCATTTAAACGCTTATCAGAAGGGCGTACAACACTGACGATTGCCCACCGTCTGTCAACGATAAGAGATGTGGACCGAATTCTTTTTATAGAGAATGGGCGCATCGTTGAAAGTGGCAGTCACGACGACCTCATCGCACAGCAAGGTAAATATTATCGATTACAGCAGGCACAATATGCACAAGTCATGTCTTAAGCAAGAACCGACGAATCATTCGTCGGTTTTTTTGATAATAAAGATTAAATTGACACTTAATCCTATTTAGAAGTATCATGTAAATAATGGAAGAAAATACAAATGAAGTGTGGGATGGATGATGAAGAAAATATTGCTCGGTTTATTTATTGTGTTCTTAGCAATTGGCGCGATAAGGGATACGAAAGATTATGTGTTAGGTAACGACCTCACAGATCTAGAAGTGGAATCAGGGTTATATAGTGGACAATATTTAGATTATGAAGAGGCGTCAAGTGCAATGAGTGATGCAATGGGTGAGAAATTTAGCGTCAAAGCAAATCACGCAGATCGCACTTTCAAACTGCCGAACGGTCATTATTATTCATGGAAGATGATGGACGGAGATTACAAACGTTCACAATACTTATATACCGGATTTATCGAAAACATCTCAAAGGACACGACGGAACTGACATTTCCAGAGAATGAATTTAATCTGGTCAGTGTAAATGGAAAGTTCGAACAAAAAACATGGGATATCAAGAGTAAGGCTGGAGTGCATCATTTTCAGTCAGGTGCATTCAGTAAAGCGACAAAACTTGAAGATCGCATCATGACAAATGACGATGAATCAGAAGGGGTTACTGTAGCAACAGAGCTGAAAGATGGCGTTATTCAGATGAACGAAAAGGGTATATGGCTCAATAAAGCGAACAATAAGGTTGGTATGAATGAACCGATGAAAGCATTCGATACAGAAGAGGCAGCAGTAAGTGCTGCTACGCAGGAAGTATTCGGTAAGTCAGTCGGCGTAATTAAATCTAAGAATATGAACTTCCATATCTATCAGAATAAAGTAGATGCATTTAATGAATATACTGTCATATCTGTACGTCTGAAAGAGCAACAATATTATGCAGGTCAGTATGAACGCTTTACATTTATAGCAGATACAGTGGTTGATACTCACACAGAAGAAGCGGTGGAAGGGATAACTTATAAACTTCACTTCCAGCATGATGTAGACAAACTGAAGCAATATAAGAAACAGTTGAAAGATGGCCATATGTACATTGGTGTAGAAGTAAGAGGTGAAGATTATGGAAAATAATATGTCGATTAAAGATGCATTTATAGCATTCTGGACGAAAGGATTCACATTCACAGGACGCGCACGCCGCAGAGAAGTCTGGCTGAATATACTTGCGAACATCATTATTGGATTGATTCTTACAATCGTAGTCTTGTTGCTTGAGATAATGACTGGCGGACGTTATCATGTGATGGATCATTACGGATTTGTAGCAGGTACGATATTTCCATATATCACTACTATACCAACGATGGCACAGGCAAGCCGCCGATTACATGATATTAATATGAGCGGTAAAATTGCAATCGTCATCACAGTATTATCAGCAATCTTAAGTTTTATCACAGAACAAATGACAGGCACGTTTCCGGTAAACTTAGATACAATATCATTACCAATTATATTAATTACGCTATTCACAGTTCTTGGAGGATTGTTCTTATTTATCATCAATTTCATTAAAGGTAATGAAGGCGATAATAAGTATGGCAAAGACCCGAAACGCATGTAGAAGATGCACCCAACTCCATGCAGTTGGGTGTTTTTTATGTTAATAGTATATTATTTATTGATAAACGATAAATAATTATTGAATTTCATAAATAGTAATGGTAATATGTAAGTGAACAAAAATAGAAGTAAGAGGTGTCGATTATGAATGAAAATAGTGTGGGTCGTTTTAAAGGATTGTTAAAGGTGATGGATATCATTTATCTCATTGGTATCGTGCTGGCAGCCATAGGAACTGTTGTCTTAGCTGGACTCACGATACTTATTTCTACTTTATCAGAAGAAACTTTAAACAAGTTCCTACAAGCAGATAACTCCAAAATAATGCTGAGTATTGGCGGTGTGGATTATGAGTTCACTAAAAGTTTTATAGGAGAGCAACTCGCAGTTAATAAAGGCCTTCTGATTAGTTTATTGATTATTGCAATATTAAATGCTGTTATATTCTTATTGATGATGTGGTTTGCAAGAAAATTAATCCATGCGTTTAGTAAGAATGAAGTATTTAGTAATCGTAATGGCAAATTTATTGAGACAATCGCGATACTGTTTATATTCGTAGGGCATTCATATAAAATGATGGTTACACTGATCAGTGTATTTATTGATAAATCACTGAACTTATCTCATTATTTAATAGATACAGATGTCATCAATAAAGTGAGTTATAATTTATTTAATTTAGATTGGAATGTTATATTAATTGCAGTGACAATCTGGTTTATCGGAAGAGCGTTCAGATACGGGGCCTACCTTCAAGGTGAATATGATGCAACAGTTTAGGAAGTGACGATATGATAATAGTGAGATTGGATAGAGTGATGGCAGATCGTAAAGTGAAGTTAAATGAACTATCCGAGATGGTAGATGTGAGCGTTGCAAATCTATCGAACTTAAAGACCGGAAAGGTGAAAGCCGTGCGTTTCTCTACGCTTGAAGCTATATGTAAAGCGCTAGATTGTCAACCGGGAGATTTGTTTGAGTATGTGGAAAATGATTCAGGTAAATAATTTATAAAAGACTATATCGCAAGCGAGCTTGTGGTGTAGTCTTTTTGTTGGGATTAGCATTTGATATAAATGAGACGGTGCGTAGTGTTATTGCGAAACAATGAATCATACCCTTTGTTTTAACTTAATCGTAAGTGTTATTATATTAGTATGATTAAGAACAATAATATAAAGTTGAGGTGGGGAATATATGAACAATAAACATTATGATGTGATTTATATCGGAAGTGGTCATGCAGCATGGCACGGCGCACTTATCTTGAACCAGATGAAGAAGCGTGTAGCGATAATTGAAAAAGATAAGATTGCTGGTACGTGTACGAACTATGGGTGTAATCCTAAAATCTTATTAGAAGGGCCATTTGAAGCGATTGAGTCTCTCAAGCATTATGGTGATATTGTAGATACGCTCCCTCAAGTGAACTGGTCGAAGTTAATGGATTATAAACGCGAGACGATTAATCCGATGCATGAAGGATTGGAACAAATCTTCAAAGATCAGGGCATTGATATTATCAAAGGTGAAGGGCTGCTGAAAGATGCACACACGGTGAGCGTTGATGGAACAGAATACCACGCGAAATTCATCGTGCTTGCAACGGGACAGCGCAGTCATGTACTAGATATTGAAGGTAAGGAACTCATGCACAACAGTACCGACTTTATGGAGCTGGATACGTTCCCTGAACGCATCACCTTCCTGGGCGGTGGTTATATCAGCATCGAGTTCGCTTCAATTGCTGCGAAGATGGGCAGTGAAGTATCGGTGATTGGTCATTCTGATACTGTGCTGAAGCAGTATCATCAGCCATATGTACAGAAACTGGTCAAGAAGCTGGAAGATGAAGGTGTGACATTCCATCTGAATATTGATGTCAATAAGCTTGAACAGACAGAGGATGGTTTGAAGTTCACTGACGACAAAGGCTTTGAACTGTATACAGATTACGTTGTAGATGCAACAGGACGTGTACCGAATGTGGAAGGTATCGGATTAGAGCAAGTGGGTGTGGATTACGATAAGCACGGTATTAAAGTCAACAAGTTCATGCAGACATCTGTGCCAAATATCTATGCAAGTGGAGATGTCGTTAGTAAGAAAACACCTAAATTAACACCGACGGCAACATTCGAATCAAACTATATTGCGCTCAATATACTAGGTAACGATGCGGATAAGAAGAAGTTCCCGTTAAAAGCATTGAAACTCTTACCGATTAAATATCCTGCAATCCCGAATGTGGTGTATTCGCTGCCAAGAATCGCGCATGTGGGGATGACCGTCGAGGAAGCGGAACGTAAATCAGGGTATAAAGTGAAAACTATTAAATTTGGGGAACAGCTGGAATTTCAGTATAAACACGAACGTGATGCGGAAATGAAGGTTATCCTTGATGGAAGAAATAGATTAAAAGGTGCGGTTATCTATGGCAGTGCCGCAGACGATCTTATTAATATGCTCACACTGATTATCGAGAAGAAGATGAGTGGTCGAGAAGTAAATAAGCTGATTGTTGCATTCCCGAGTGCATCAAGTGGTGTTATCCAACTACTAGGTATGCATATGATGGGCGTTGATATCGATTTATAAGAAGTGAACCTCACTCAATTTTGAGTGAGGTTTTTTAAGGACCACTTTGAGAGATAAAGCGGTTGTTTGGTGTGCAAGATGGCCCGTGTTTATTATTTATGAGCCATTTTGAGAGATAAAATGGTTGTTGAGTGTGCAAGATGGCCCGTGTTTATTATTTATGAGCCACTTTGAGAGATAAAGCGGTTGTTTGGTGTGCAAGATGGCCCGTGTTTATTATTTATGAGCCACTTTGAGAGATAAAATGGCTGTTTGACGTGCAAGATGGCCCGTGTTTATTATTTATGAGCCATTTCGAGAGATAAAGCGGCTGTTTGATGTGCAAGATGGCCCGTGTTTATTATTTATGAGCCACTTCGAGAGATAAAGCGGTTGTTTGGTGTGCAAGATGGCCCGTGTTTATTATTTACGAGCCACTTTGAGAGATAAAGCGGCTGTTTGGTGTGCAAGGTGGCCCGTGTTTATTATTTACGGGCCACTTTATCTTGGTCAGGTTCATTGCGCATAAATCTTCGCATATTTAAGGTGAAAGCTACAAGTAGAATGATTGCCATAGAAGCCCAGCTGATGATACCACGTATCTCATAGTCCATAAGGATTAAGATGATATTCACGATAGCCAGAATGATGACAAGCATGATAAATGATTTTTGAGATTTTTTCATAATATCTCTCCTTTCCCTATATTTTACTATAATTATACATCTGTTAAAATAAATGAGAAAGGGATGATTGATATTGAAAGAGAATATTGTATATCATATTCTTGCTATTATTTTAAGCATTGCCTTCTTGGCGCTATACTTTTATGTTATGGGTACACTATATTCTGCCGATGTATGGCGATTTCCGTTGATAATCTTAACACTCTACTTTATCGTTGCGTTCTTTAGCTATCCTTTTATCGCTCTTGATGCCAGTGCATTTGCACTCAAGATAAAACCGATTCGTTCTTTAGTGCAGGTGGGTGCTTTTATCATTGCGCCAATACTACTAATCAGAAAAATCATTGTTAGGAGAGGACATTCTTATGAAAAAGATATTTAAGACGATGACCAATAATGCCTCAATTCCACTGAAGTTAAAACTAACGAAGGGGTTGTTTCCTCGAACAGCCGAAGTACTGGCAGAAGTTGATCTTGAAACTGGAGAGGTAACGTTTAAAGTGTCAGAAGAAGATTTAATAAGAATTAAGAAAAATATTGAAGATTAATTTTTAATGTTAAAAAAGAGAAGAATTTTGAAGTTCTTCTCTTTTTTGATGCAAATTTATAATATTATCTACCCCGTCAGTACATCTTCTTTCGGATACGTATAGAGCGCTTTCTGTGGTTTAGAGAATGTCAGCACGATGGTTAATACACCGATCTTACCAATCATCATCATCAGAATAATGAGCAGCTTTCCGATAACAGAGAGTTTCGCTGTGATGCCCATCGTCAATCCGACTGTGCCGAATGCTGATATGACTTCGAACATTACTGCAAGGAATGGCAGATCAGGCTCTGCGATAACAAGCGCCAAAGTGATGATAAATATAAAGGTAGAGCTCAATACGACAATTGCGAAGCTTTTAAAAAGATTTTTAGTATCGATGGCTCTTTTGAATAAATTGATTTGTTCACGTTGTTTAATATAACTGATTGTCCCGAAGAAGATAACGACAGCTGTCGTCAACTTAATCCCGCCGGCAGTTGATGTCGATCCGCCTCCGATAAACATGAATAGCATCATCAGTAAGATGGTCGGTGTTTGTAGTGCACCAATATCTATAGTATTAAATCCTGCTGTTCTTGTCGTAATAGCCTGGAAGTAAGCCATCTGAAACTGATCGAACGTATTATGGCCACCGAGCGTCTTAAGGTTATTCATTTCAAGTAAATAGATGGACAGTGTCGCGAACGCATTAATAATGATTGTGCCGAATATCATGATTTTCGTATGCAGCCTAAGATGACTAAACTTTTTTTTCTGGTAGAGATCAAGAATAACAGTAAATCCTAATCCTCCAAGAATGATCAATGTAGTGATAATAAAGTTAGTTAAAGGATTTGTCTGATATTGCACGAGATTATCACTGTGAAGTGCAAATCCGGCATTGTTAAATGCGCTTACCGCAGTAAAGAAACTATTGAATAATCCACGTCTAATCCCGAGCAAAGGGACCCATTCAAGTGCCAGCAGTACAGCGCCGATTGACTCGAATAGAAGACTGATCAGTAACAGTGTAAGAACAAGACGTAATATGCCGCCTAAGTTTTGCTGGTTCAAAGCTTCCGTAGCCAATGAACGGCTTTTCAGTCCTACCTTACGACCAAGCATGATAAAGACGATCATCGCTAATGTGATGATCCCGAGTCCGCCAGCCTGTACAAGGATCATAATGATAATATGACCAAATGTATTGAAATTTGCTGTAATATCTATCGTTGCAAGTCCTGTCACCGTAAATGCACTGGTTGCAATAAACAGACAGTCAATAAATGATGTTGGCTGTCTTTGTGCTATCGGAAGTGCCAGCAGCAATGTCCCGATAGCTAAGAAGATGATGAACGAACTGATAATCACGAGATATGGATTACTTTTTTTCTTTTTCACTTAGAAACCTTCTTTAATATTTGATAGCAATAGAGTACATGATAAAGATATAAATTACAATATACATCTATCTTTATTTATTGTAAAAAATTAGATATAATACAACAGCTAGTAAGTAGAGAGGGAGATTGATTTGAATCGATGTAAGAAGTGCAATTATCCTTATCGGTATGAGGATATGTTTAAAGCATCATGGCAGCTCTTTACCAATGTTAAAGTGCCGTGTCCAAAATGTGCGCATACTCATTATATATCTGAGAAACAGATTGCTAAGATTTATCTGCATCTTTTTGTAGTAAATTTAATAATAATGATGGCAGTTAATCTATTTCATCTGCATTCGTATGTATTACTTACGTTATATATCGTTTCTCTTGTTTTATTGATCATCTTCTTTCCGTTACTTCATAGAATTACAGAATATCCTGATAGTTTCTCAAGTAAGTCTATTCAATAGAAGAATAAAAAATAAGGAACGGAATTGCTTCCGTTCCTTATTTTAATGAAGCTGGAAATGGTGTAATATCGAAGCCGAAGACGATTGGCAGCAATACCATCACAGCAATAACGATAATGACACAGCTGATTAGGTTTAACCAGAAACCGGTAGTTGCCATCTCTCGAATCGTCACTTTACCTGTTCCAAACACGATAGCATTTGGAGGTGTACCTACTGGTAACATAAATGCACAGTTCGCACCCATCGCAGCTGGGACCATTAATGCGAGTGGATGTACATCTATTGATATTGCAAGTGCAGCAAGTAATGGCAAAATCATTGTTGCAGTTGCTGTATTTGATGTGATTTCGGTTAAGAACAGTACGAATAAGACAGTGATCGTGATGATCAGGATAATCGGTAATCCTTTTAGCAAAATCAGCTGATTGCTCAGCCACGCATCGAGTTTACTTGTGGTAATTGCATTTGCTAGCGCTAATCCTCCACCAAACAATAGCAGCACACCCCATGGGATTTCCTTTGCAATCGACCAGTCAACGATGCGGCCTTGCTGGCGTTTTGTCGGAATTAAGAATAATAATATCGATATGAACATTGCAATTGAACCATCCTGAATCATTTTGAGGGCAGGGATATTCACGAATACGAACCCTCTAATAATCCATAAGAATGCTGCAAACAAGAAGATACATAAGATGATAATTTCTTCTCGTGTAATCTTTCCTAACTTGTTCAGTTCACGTTCAATGACCGCTTGACCTCCTGGTAATTCTGTCATATCTGTCTTAAACGCTACATAGTTTAAATATGCCCACGTAAGTAATAAGAGGACGATAACTGAAGGGACACCAACGAGCATCCATTGTCCGAAGCTGACTTCATATCCGAATATTGCTTTCATCTGACCCGTAAGCAAAATAAGTGGCGGTGTTCCAATCAATGTCCCCAGTCCACCTATCGTACCTGCATAGCCGATTGCGAGCACAAGTGTCTTCTCGAACTTCTGTAATGATTCTGATGCATTATTCTGACTGAGCACTTCGGCTTCTTTGATCAATGCCAGTCCAATCGGTATCATGATCATAACCGCTGCGGTGTTAGAGACGAACATACTCATTACGCCCGTTGCCATCATAAATCCAAGTATAATTTTAGAAGTTGTTGTCCCGATTTTATTGATAATATTCAGCGCGAGCCTCGTATGCAGATTCCATTTCTCCATAGCAATCGCTAAAATAAAACCTCCTAGGAATAAGAAGATAATATCATTACCATAGTTTGCCGCGACTTTGTTACCGTCCATAATCTGACCCATCGGAAATAAGACAAGTGGTAAAAGTGAGGTTATTGGAATTGGAATCGGTTCAGTAATCCACCACGTTGCAATCCACAGTGTTGAGGCAAGGACAAAGCGTGCAGCAGGTGTTAAACCTTCTAACTGGATAAGAAAATTAAATAAGAGGAATAACAATGGACCGAAAATTAAACCAATCAGTTGAACTTTCGTATACCCTGGTGTTTGATTTTTCTTAGAAAAGAATTGCAGATAGCTTGCAGATACGATACTTTCTCTCATAATCATTCACATCCTTCTTTGTTTATTCAATTCCAATTGTATCAAAATCGGAAAGAAAATTGTAAGGGGTTTCATAATTTATTTCAATATTTTCTTTAGATTTTTCGGCGATTGAATTATAATCAGTAACTACTAATCTTTTTATTATGGGGATGGCAAAGATGAATTATTTTATTGTTGGAGATGTACACGGTTGTTTCTTTACCTTGAAGAAAATCATGAAGCACTGGAAAAAAGGCGAAGAACAGCTTATCTTTGTCGGAGACTATATTAACAAAGGCTGCAATTCGAGAGATGTAGTCTATTATATTAGAAAGCTGTGCAATATGTATCCGGATACGGTGTGTATTAAAGGGAACCATGAATATAAGATGGTACAGTATATGATGCAGCATACACCAAAGTCAGAGATGAAAGAAAACTACAGAAGGACGCTCACACATTATCCATTGAAAAAATTCGACAGGGATATTGAGTGGATGCATCGTTTACCGCTTTATTATGAAAATGAGGTACTGTATGTATCACATGCCGGCGTAAACTGGCTGAACTTTAGAAAGTTTAGCACAGAGAGCAGTTGGTGTGTACTGCGCTACCGTGGAAAGTTGAAGCATATGCATAAGCTGCAGGTGATAGGACATACGCCGACAGAAAGTGGTAAGCCGGAGTATGATAAGAAACGTAATATACTCAACATCGATACAGGTGCGGGGAACTATGAGCACCTATGTGCAGTGCGTATTAATAAACACGGCAAACTGGTAGATAGTTATTTGGAGAAAATTATGGATGAAGATAAATATTAAATAGTAAAAAGCACCTGACGTGTCAGGTGCTTTTTACTATTTAAATATTCGTTCTTTCAAGCGGAGTAATTTTGACGATTTTATTTAGATTGATTGCACTATTATGTTCCCCGTCATTGATTGGAAGGAAACCTGTTTCGTTACGGTCACATTTTGTGATGAAGTTATTGTACGCAATCTTCTCATCTGTTGAGAAGAACTCGTAATGATAAACCGTTTCATTGTTGTCCAGCTTAATCTCAATCTTTAAATAATTACTACTTGATTCCATTATGGATAAAACTCCCTTATTTATTATTTGTTCATCAATAAGATTCCCGTAGTAAAAAGATATAAACATAACATTCAAATCATTGTTTGAATGTTACGTTTGTTATATAATATATTCAAATATATATTTGAATGAGGTGGATGTGTGAGTAATGATATGTGTGATGTTTACTTATTTGATGAACATAAAGTATCACGTGTAAAAGCGAATATGGAGGTTGTTGACTTAGCGCCAATGCTTTCGATTTATAAGGCATTAGCTGATAAAAATCGTTTGTCAATCTGCTATAGTTTGCTGCTTGAAGAGAAATTATGCGTGTGTGATCTGGCAAACATTATCGGCGCGACTGTCGCTACGACGAGTCATCATCTCAGATATTTGCTTAAATCACATATTGTAAGCGTCGAAAAAAAGGGTAAGAATGCATTTTATGAACTGAAAGATGATCATATTAAGACGTTGATAAGAACAGCGTTAGCACATGGAGATGAGGACGATGAAGAATAAAGAAGTGTATCGCTTAGAAGGTTTGTCATGTACAAATTGTGCAGCGAAATTTCAGGATAACGTGAAGGCAATTCCAGGTGTAGAGGATGTCACTTTAAACTTTGGTGCGGCCAAGCTTGAAGTTACTGGAGATGCATCCATTGAGGCGTTAGAAGCGGCAGGTAAATTCGATAACATCAAAGTGAGACCGGCCCATATTAAACGTGTTAACAAAGTTCCTTTCTATAAGAAGAGAGAGAATATACCGTTTATATTATCGGCAATTATATTTTTGATTGGGATGCTATGTAGTCTGAACTTTGGTGAGGATCATACAGTAACGCGTGTTGTGTTCATCATTGCGATATTGGTTGGGGGTTACCATCTATTTATCGAAGGAGTAAAAGGTCTGTTTAAATTGAACTTTGATATGAATGTACTGATGACGGTTGCTATCATTGGTGCAGCGCTAATTGGTGAATTACAAGAAGGCGCGATGGTCGTTGTACTCTTTGCGATAAGTGAAGCGTTAGAAGGGTACGCGATGGAGAAATCCCGTGCAGGTATCGCTTCGCTTATTGATATCTCGCCAGACGTTGCGCTTATAGCACGTGAAGGTAAGTTTATTGAAGTGGATGTAGACAGCATTATGCCTGGTGATATCGTCAAAGTACTGCCTGGTAAGAAAATACCAGTAGACGGTGTTGTAACCGATGGACAAAGTAATATTAATCAGGCGAGCATCACTGGAGAAAGTATTCCTGTACATAAGCAGGAGGGAGACACTGTGTATTCAGGTACGCTGAATGAATCCGGTCAGTTGACAGTCCGCGTAACTAAACGAAATGATGAGACGAAACTTGCACAGATGATTCATCTTGTAGAAGAAGCGCAGAGCGAGAAAGCGCCGACCCAGAAGTTCGTCGATAGATTTGCGAAATATTACACTCCGATTATTATGCTGATTGCATTAATGGTTATTGTGGTACCACCGCTCTTTGGAGGCGATTTTAATCACTACTTATATCAAGGGTTGTCAGTGCTTGTTGTTGGATGTCCTTGTGCACTTGTAATATCCACGCCAGTAGCAATCGTAACAGCGATTGGACGCGCAGCAAAAGAAGGGATGCTCATTAAAGGTGGCGTGCATCTCGAGAACGCTGGACATATTAGCACCGTTGCTTTCGATAAGACAGGAACTTTGACGAAAGGAACACCTGCTGTTGTATCAAGAAGAGATTTTGAAGCAGATCAGAAGGATGACATTATCTATACACTTGAAAAAGAGGCTGGACATCCACTCAGTCGTGCCGTCGTCGACTCGCTTGAAGTGCGCACGCTCGTTCCTGTAACCGATTATGAAGTGGTTACTGCTAAAGGTGTAAAAGGCGTATTCGATGGTATTGAATACCGAATTGGGCAACGTTCTTTCTTTGATTTATCTGATGATGCACAAAAAGAAATAGAAAACATGCATGAAACAGGTGCAACGATGGTGCTCTTTGGAACAGTCAATCGAATTTACAGTGTGTTCTTTATTAAAGATACACTGAGAGAAGAAGCAGAATCAGTCATTCGTACCCTTGAACAAATGAACATTGATACTGTCATGTTAACAGGGGATCATAAGTCAGTTGCTGAAACAATCGGCAAAGAAATCGGATTAACACAAGTACATGCGGGATTATTGCCTGAAGATAAACTGGATATCATTAAAGATTATCAGCAACATGGACGTGTTGCGATGGTTGGAGATGGTGTTAACGATGCGCCCGCACTCGCTCAAGCTGACGTCGGTTTCTCGATGGGCGGGGCCGCAACAGATACCGCATTAGAAACAGCGGACATTGCATTTATGAAAGATAATCTTGACGATTTACCCCGTGTGATTCAACTGAGCAAACGTACATTGAAGATTATTAAGCAGAATATCACGTTCGCACTTGGCTTAAAGCTACTTGCGATACTACTCGTGATTCCAGGATGGCTCACATTATGGATCGCAATATTCGCGGATATGGGTGCAACGATATTAGTGACCCTGAATAGTTTGAGATTGTTAAAAAGAAAATAAGAAGAACGTGCGATCTTAGGTGATCGCACGTTTTTTATATTGAGTGAGTGTTTGAGGAGAACTCGAATGTCCCATTATCGGCCACTCGCGTACAAAAGTGAGTCTGAATGTCCCATTATCGGCCACTCGCGTACAAAAGTGAGTCTGAATGTCCCATTATCGGCCACTCGCGTACAAAAGTGAGTCTGAATGTCCCATTATCGGCCACTCGCGTACAAAAGTGAGTCTGAATGTCCTATTATCGGCCACTCGCCGATAACATAACTATCACCTTTCAACCAAATTATGATATTCTATCTATACTAATATAAAGAAGGGGTGAAGTGATGGAGTTATTGATCAACTTATTAACTGAAGATTTACTGTGGAAGTATATTTTCTTTAAATTACTCTATTTAATTCCATACTTCACTGCCTTTTTATTCTTACTGATTCACACGATTGCACATGTTAAAGTAAGTGCAGAGTGGATTGAAGTCAGAAAGATTAAACATAAAGTAACGTATACGTATCTATTGATTTCCAAAACGCTAATATGGCGTATTAAGTGTCTGTCCAGACAGTCCGATGAGGTAGCGGCATCTCCTATATATTAATTTCACATTAATATATAGGAGGACATAAATTGAAAAAATTCACAGTTTTACTCACAGCATTATTATTACTACTTACAGGGTGCGCGCCAAAAGAGGATGGTCTATTTCATCAGTCGCTGGTGGAGCCATTTGCGCAGTTGATAAAATATTTTGCGAGTTTCTTTGATGGAAGCTACGGTATGGGGATTGTACTTGTTACGGTCTGTGTACGGCTTGTACTCATGCCGATGATGCTGAACGCAACGAAACGTCAGAAGGTTATGCAAGGCAATATGAAGCTTGCTCAGCCTGAGATTAAAAAATTGCAGGATCAGATCAAAGTTGCAAAAGATGAAGAGGAGAAAGCACGACTATCACAAGAACTTTTAAAAGTTTACAGCAAATATAATGTAAATCCATTAAACATGGGCTGTCTTCCGGTCATCGTACAGATGCCGATATTGATGGCGTTATATTTTGCGATAACGCATAGTAAGGATATTGCAACTCAAAGTTTTCTCTGGTTTAATCTGGGGAGTCCAGATATCATGATGATGGTGATTGCAGGCGCATTATATTTCTTGCAGTCTTGGATATCATTGCAATATATGCCGGAAGCAACGCGTAAACAAATGCGACCGATGATACTGATGAGTCCGATGATGATTATCTTCGTCAGCTTCCATTCACCAGCAGCACTGCCATTATATTGGTCTGTCGGTGCAGTCATCTTAATCACCCAGCAATATATATCGAATAAACTTTATAACTAAGTAACTTAAACGTCGTCTGATTCCATTTCTGGCGACGTGTCTCTTTGCTCAAAAAAGCATTTATATAATGGATGATGTATAATGAAATTATATTATGAGAATCAGGTGAGCGTATGAACAGTGCTATGACAATCAGTTATCAATTACAGTCAGAGCGGTTGATAATTGATGCTTTATGTGCACAAAATTTAGAAGAAGTGCTGTCGAACTATAAGTACGATAGCAAATATATTCAAGAAGTTTACAAACAGCATATGATGCCAGGACGTATCGGTTATGGGACGTGGTTATTGAAGCTGGAGGATACTTTCATTGGTGAAATCTCCCTCAGTGGACCACCGAGATGGCATCATGAGATAGAAATCGGCTACCACATACGCTGTAACTATAGACGTAACGGCTATGCTTATGAAGCGATAAGCTGTCTTATAGCGCATTTAACACAACATCATGACAAACTGACGATTAAAGCATCGGCACTAATCGATAATACAGCATCTCAGCGCTTGCTTGAGACGTTAGACTTTATATGTACGAGTATAGATGATAGCTATTATTATTATGAATATGAATTTAATGGAGTGATGACATGCGTATAGGAATCATTGGTGCGGGTATCGGTGGTTTAACCGCAGCGATATTACTAGAACGTCTTGGACATAGCGTAGAAGTACTAGAAAAGAGACACGTATTAAAACAAGAAGGTGTAGGTCTTGGTATCGGTGAAAACGCGATACGTGCACTTGAACGTTATGATATTGCTGAAGATATAAAAAGAGACGGCAATATTTTGATTGAAGCTCAGCTAAGAGATGCGAACGATACATATTTAAATCGTGTGATCTTTAATAAAGCTGGAGAAGATAATATTACGATACAGCGCAGTTCACTGCATAATATACTACGTTATCATTATAAAGGGAATGTAAGATTGATTAAAGAGGTCGTCAAGATTACAGACTTTGATGCAGGAACAATTAAAATGAATGATGGTACTAGCAACCAGTATGATCTCATTATTGCAGCGGACGGGCTGCACTCTCAAGTGCGCAGACAGATGTTTCCAGGTAGTGAGGCGAAGTATCAAGGATATACATGCTTTAGAGGAACGAGCGTGAATCCAGGGCTGAACGACAAGACAGCGTTAGAATACTGGGATGCGCGTGGCAGATTCGGGATTGTTCCTCTGGGAGATAATGAAGTCTACTGGTTTTTATGCATTAATGCCCTTGAACGGGATACAGAATTCAGAAACTATAATCTGAAGAAGTTAAAGCGATACTTTAAAGAATTTCCTCATGCAGTGACTAATGTTTTAGACAACACAGTCGGAGATCCATTACATCATGATATATATGATATTGAACCGCTTAAGACATTTGTAAAAGGACGTGTCGTATTACTAGGGGATGCAGCACATGCAGCGACACCTAATATGGGACAAGGTGCATCGCAGGCCATTGAAGATGCAGTATGTCTCGTCAACCAGTTAGAACAATACCCATTGAAAGAAGCACTTGCAAATTATGACCGATTAAGTGTTCCGCATACGAAGAAAGTCATACTGAAGTCCCGTAAGATAGGGAAAGCTGCTCAAAGTGAATCGCAGCTGTTTATTCAATTACGTAATAAAGTCGTAAAAAATATTCCTGAATATGTCTTGAATAAGCAGACAGAATTTCTGAATAGAAGACCATTAAATTGAAATAAGAACGTCGTGTTACAAAGATGTGAGCAACACTCCAGAAGTTAGATTTGAAAATCTTAACTCTGGAGTGTTTTGTTTGTAATCACACGTTATTTGTATAATAAATAAGGCTAATTAAACGATTACCGATTGAAATCTAAAAAATGATAACAGTTAATAATTTAGAAGATATTTTGAAATATTATATGTTTGAAAATATATCTGATGTAAGGACAGTATATCCTCTATCTATTTTGACTGAGCAAATAGTATTGAATTCCATGACATGGTTGGTAGCGTTTATTATTTTCATTTCAATTATATTGAAGGTGCAAATTATAATCTTTTCAAATTACATATAATTTTTTCAAGATTTTCTGTAGTTTTATTTTCACCTTTTTTTATGCTGAAAAATAAGGCCGTCTCTATCTCTTTCATATCTACGAGTGATAACAAATTAAGTTTCATTAAAGCAAAATATTTATAGAAAACTAGTTGAGGATAACAATAGGTATTATTATTCACGAAGACAAATTCTATAGCTGTGCATGAAATATCATACATCTCTTTGTATTCTTCAAGCTGAAAGAGAAGCCTTAGGTAATTATATGCAACCTTGAATAACAAATCCTCATATACATTACTTGTTATCGCAATTCTATAACCTTTCAAGAAATACTCTTTAGCTTTCTCTGGTTGATTATTTTCCATTGACATAATCCCCAAGCTATTTAGAGTTCTTATCTTAAGATTATCCTCCATAGTGTCACTGTGTTCAGAGTAAAAAATATTTAATTTTTCTAATGAATTACTATTTCGTGTATAGTTTTCTGTTACTAATGATATATACATAATATATATAGAGTCATTAAAGCTTAATTTTTCTTTATCTATCACGCTAATAAGATTTTGTATTTTACCATATTCTCTAATTTTCAATAAATAGTCTATACGTTCCTTATCTATTAAAAATTCATTTTCTATTCTTTTTGTTCTATTTTCATAGACTAGATCATCTAAAGAAACTTCCAATTTCTCAGCAATCTTCACTAGAAGACTTGCTAAAGGTATAATCTCGTCTTTCTCTATCTTGCTGATTTGACTTTGAGTGCATATCCCATCTGATAGCTCATGTTGAGTCATATTAAGTTGTTGACGGCGATTTTTAATTCTTTTTCCTATTTTCATAAATTAACCCTTTCTTATTATATAGATATACATTATATTATATATTATATGAATATATACAATATTACTTAGAATTTTACTTTAAAATATTAGAAAGGAGAATAAAAATGAAAAAAGTCTTTAAAAATACAAGTTCTTTACTTATATTTGCAAGCAGCGTAATAATTTTAAACTTTGATAACCTTCCTGAGTGGCATCTTTGGTAGGAACCCTTTGGAAAAACTCTCTAATAATCTATTAGTTCTATTATAGAATTAATAGATTATTTTTTATATTCAAAAAATATATTGAAATATTCAAGTTTGAATATATAATAAAGTTAGTAATAAATTTTATAATTTAAAGAAGAGGTGTTTTTAATGAAAAAGAGTAAACTAGGTACTATTGTTCTTTCAACAGCAATAATTTCATCTGCTCTAGGCATCGCTGATACACATGAGGCTCAAGCTAAGAATCAAAGTTTTAAGCAACTTGACGTAAATGGAAATATTCAATCAAAGAAAGAAGTAAAAACAATTCTCAAAGATCTTCCGGGTTATAAAAATTTGAAGAAGAATTATAAACAATATGAAGTAACAAATGTAGAAAAAGATAATTTAGGTTATGTACATTACACTTTACATCCCAAATCAAAAGGAAGATTTGCTACAGACCAAGAAATTAAAGTACATACAAATGACAAAGGTGAGGTTGTACTTGTCAATGGTGCTATAGACGCTAAGACTATTGCACCTACAAATAATGTTAATATCGACAGTAAGACTGCTATCTCTGAAGCATTTAAATCACTTTCTATCAATGAAGATAAAGCAGATAACCTTGGAGATAAAGTCATTAAAAGCTCCAATGTTGTTATTGATGGAGATAAAAATAAACTAGTATATGATATAGAAATTACTACTGTATCTCCTAAAGTTGGACATTGGAAAGTGAAAATCGATGCAGATAACGGACAAGTATTAGAGAAGCTGAATCTAATTCAAGAAGCTGCTGCTGTAGGAACTGGTCGTGGCGTACTAGGAGATACTAAAAGTATCAATATCAATAGTATCAGTAAGGGTTATGCTTTACAGGATGTGACAAATAAAGGACAAATATCTGCTTATAGTCTGAATCAGTATAATGGTAGTGCCAATCTTATTACAGACTATGACAAGGTTTTCGATAGCAATAATCAGCGTGCGGGAGTAGATGCTAACTATTATGCTGCTCAGACCTATAAATTCTACAAAAATAGATTTAATCGTGAATCTTATGATAATAATGGTAGTCCAATTAATTCTATTGTCCATGTGAATAATTATGGTGGCCGAGATAATACAAATAATGCCGCTTGGATTGGCGATAAGATGATTTACGGTGATGGGGATGGTAGAACTTTCACAGCCTTATCAGGAGCAAACGATGTTGTTGCACATGAGATTACGCATGGTGTTACTCAACAAACTGCGAACCTTGAATATTATGGTCAGTCAGGTGCATTGAATGAAAGTTTCTCTGATATCTTTGGTTATTTTGTAGATCCTAACGACTGGTTGATGGGAGAAGACGTATATACTCCAGGACAATCAGGAGATGCATTGAGAAGTCTGTCAAATCCAGGTGCCTTTGGACAACCTGAAAATATGAGTCAATATGTCAATACGCAGTCAGATAATGGTGGTGTCCATATCAATTCAGGAATTCCAAATAAAATTGCATATAACACCATCCGACAACTAGGGAATCAAAAATCTGAACAAATATATTATCGTGCACTCACACAATACCTAACATCTAATTCTAATTTCTCTGATGCTAAAAATGCACTTGCACAGTCTGCATATGATCTTTATGGTCAGAATGATGCTGATATCGTTTGGAATGAGTGGAGTAAAGCTGGAGTACAGTAGGATAACAGTATTTTATCGAGTAGAAAAACACTTCATTTTTTTAAATAAAGTGTTTTTTTAGTTTAATTTTTCTAAACGTTGATTGTAAACTAAGCTAGATAACTAAAAAAGTCCTCTGTGCTAAACTCATTGTGTATTTCCGACCAAAGAAAACATAAGGAGTGAGTACAGAATGACCTCTAACCATCTTAACACGGATGAATTCACATTCATAGAATCATATTATCATCAAAATCTTTCGGCAAAAGAAATCGCAAATAGATTGAAACGCTCAAGACAGACGATTCATAGTATTGAAAATTATACAAAAATCACTTTACGTACAAAATTTAATAATCCCCCAAATTTTATTTGGGGGATTATTATTTTCATTATTTCAACACTTCAAAGAATGTTATCAGAAACTTAATCTTACCGCGATACTCATAGTCGTTAAAGATATAAGGCATCACTGTTTCTGGAGGCACTGGGTTTTGTTCGATTGCATAATCAATATTATCGAAATAGTTCTCGATATCGATAATGTTCAGTTTGGGTCCGTTCTCTTTAAATAAGTCATAATCACCAATCTGGTCCTTATATTGATCCAGTCCTTCGTGATATGCATATGCGATTTGCAGTAAGTTATATTTAATGCTCTTGAATTTGCTGCCGAAGTTATAGTTAAGTTCAGATGTACTAAGCTGTTTAACTTGTTCTAATAGTTCGTTTCGTGAGTTCTTTACTTCATCATATAAATTATTCATAGCTTCACCTCTTTTAATATATATCTATATTCCTATATACCCTCGAATTCAATATTTATTACACAAAAAAACAGTTTGAGTATTATTTTCTCAAACTGTTGTCGTGATTATAGATGAATGAGGCGTTCTACGATAGAGTTGTAGATTTCCTCCCAGAATTCTGGTGTGCTTTTATATTTTTCGTGGATTGTGTGGTGCACTGTTTTTTGTTTCTCTTCAAAGTCTGGTGCATCTTTACTAGGTAGGTCCTGGCGTACTTCTGTGACATAGTCCTGGACAACTTGTGCTCGTGGACCCCACACAGCATATTGATGGTCTGTAGCGTCAAGGAATACGAAGATTGGAATCGAACGTGCAGTGCCATTTGTTAAGTATTGATCCATGAGCTCAAGATTATCATCTCGTAATGAGAAACGCAGATCAATACTTGCTGCTTCAGCGATGCGCATGAGTACTGGAATATTGACCATTGCATCCCCGCACCAGTCTTCTGTAATGACGATTGCCTTTAAATCTTTATCTTTAATTTCTTGTAGACGTGCATCATCTGGTACTTGAAAAGCATTATATATCTCAAGCATTTCATCTTTATTGACCTGCATATGCGCTAAGTATTGTTCAAGTGTTAAACTATTATCGTAATGCGTTTTAAGTGTTGTCATGACGTTCATCCCCTTTAGTTATTATAATTGTATTATAACAATATAAGAATTGTCAGACAAAACTAACGCTCTAGAAGTCGAAAGAATAAACTAATATTTTATGTTATTATAAAGAAAATAAATGAGGAAAGTGGGCGCTCATGAAGAAATATATATTTACAATTATTGGACTGTTTATTATCTTCGTTTCCGGCATGCTCGTTTATAATTATTGCACGACTCCAGATAATGATCTAAGTCAGGAACGCATCGGAAACTATATGTTACATCAGCATCGTAATGTACTACTAGAAAGTTTTAAAGAAGATGATAATGCGAAAGTGGAAGGTAAATCATTTTATCGATCAGATGCATTGCCTGGTCTGATTATTAGCGTATCGAATAAGAAGCAACAGATAAGTGCGCTTATCTTATATCGCAATGATAAATTGTACACGGAACGTAATATTGGCATCGGTGACTCGAAAGCACAAGTGATTGAGGCTTACGGTACGACATATAAGAAATCAATACTGAATAACCGTCAGACACAGTATCATTATATGGATAAAGAAAATCACATAGGTATGAAGTTTATCTTTAAAGATAATAAGGTGAAACGTATCGAATTATTTGATGCTTAATATAAGTATACCGGAACAGCTGTTGGTGAAAAAACTCATAGTTGTTCCGGTATTTTTGTTAATAATCGATACTTTTCTTTTTTGTTTATCTTTCATTCGGAAACCGATATAATGGAAATAATAGAATGGAGGAGACAGGTTATGAATTATATTGAAACAGTAGAGAAATATGCACAGACCGTTGTGACAGTAGGTCTGAATGTACAACCAGGGCAGACATTGGTCATCAATTCAGATATCGATGCGATCGACTTTGTCAGAGCAGTAACGAAAGCGGCATATGAACGTGGGGCGCATAACGTCATTCAAAAGCTGACAGATGGGCCATCACGTCAGCTAGACTTTGAATATGCACCTGTAGAAGTATTCGAAACGGTGAAGCAGTATAAGATAGACGAAGTAAACGACTTTATCGAGCAGAAGGTCGCACATCTACGTATTTATTCACAGACCCCTGAGTTATTGAAAGATGCAGCACCTGATAAGATTGCAGCGCTTGCTAAAGCGAGTGGTGAGATGAACAAAGACTTCGCACGTGCAGTAGGGCGTTATGAGTTCTCATGGTGCATCGTGGCATTCCCGAATGACAAGTGGGGAGAACTTGTATTTCCAAAAGAAAAAGGAGAGGCAGCAAAACTTAAGCTGCTTGATGCGATGATTAAAGCGGTACGTGTGGACAAAGAAGACCCTGTTCAGGCATGGAAAGAACATAATGATAATTTGAATGCACGTGCAGAAAGGTTAAATGAACTGAACTTCGATAAGCTTCATTATTATTCTGAACGTACGGATGTTGAAATTGGTTTGACGAAAGGACATCGATGGTTAGGTGCGAGCACGAAGAATGCAGATGGTGTTGAAATTCAAGTGAATATGCCGACAGAAGAAGTATTTACATCGCCGGATTATCGCCGTGTTAACGGGGTTATCGGAAATACTAGACCTCTTGCATATCAAGGTGCAATTATTGATGATTTTAAATTAACGTTTAAAGACGGTGTCGTGACAGACTTCGAAGCTGGACAAGGTTATGAAGTGCTGAAGAACTTATTGAATAACGATGAAGGTGCCAGACGATTAGGAGAAATTGCGCTTGTGCCAGATGATTCTCCAATCTCAAATTCTGGAATTCTGTATTATAATACGTTATATGATGAAAATGCATCGTGCCACGTTGCATTAGGACGATCATTTCCGAATGCGATAGAAGGCGGAAAAGATTTATCAAAAGATGAGTTATTTGATAAAGGATTGAATCACTCACTCGTACATGTAGACTTTATGATGGGCAGCAGTGATCTGAATATCGATGGTGTCTATGAAGATGGATCAACAATTCCTGTCTTTAAAGATGGGAACTGGGTTATCTAATACGAAGAACCCGAACATTGCATTATGCAGTGTTCGGGTTCTTTTTGGAATAACATTATTTAGTTTAGAGAAGCACATCCAGCAAGTAATCCACCGTTGCAATTGTGTGTGTTGGCTTTGCCGCCTTTATTTCTTCTGCACTCCCATAACCATAGAGGACACCGATACTATCGATATTATTTTGATGAGCACCATTGATATCATACATACGGTCACCAATCATCACTGTCTTATCTGGATTTAACTGATGGGTACTCATAACTGTCGCAATCACTTCTGCTTTATTCGTGCGTGTGCCATCCATATTGCTGCCGACAATTTCATTAAAGTAACCATCAAGTTTGAAGTGCTGTAATATCGGAATTGCGAAATCAGTCGGTTTACTTGTCGCGATGAAGAGTTGCTTCCCTTGTGCTTTAAGTGCCTGCAGCACAATTTCAATTCCTGCATATACTTCATTTTCGTACATGCCTTTATCGCTGAAATAAGTTCTATAATGCTTAATTGCAGTAGCGTTATCTTCATCTTGCAGGTTATAGACCGTTCTATAGCTTTCATGTAGAGGTGGTCCGATGAATGGGATAAGCGCACTGTTATCTGGCGCTTCAATATTCATCTGTTGTAAAGAATAGATGATGCTGTTCGTAATTCCGATATAAGGATCGGTTAATGTACCATCCAGATCAAAGAGTACATAATCGTACATTAATGAATCCCTCGTTCGTATTGTTTTGGAATTTCGACATCATCTCTTAAAGATTTCACCGCATGAATTGCCCAATAAGGATCATTTAGCATGCCACGTCCGATGGCAACCATATCGATATCATCATTGTTCAGCACCATTTCAGCAGTTTCTGCATTATCCAGCATGCCTACTGCGATGACAGGTATGTTGAATCTTTCTTTAAATGCACGTGCGAATGGCACTTGATATCCTGGATAGTTGCCTGGCTTTTCTTTGCCAGCGGGTGCCTCTCCACCTGTTGAAATATGGAAAACATCGACACCTGCTGCTTGATAAGCTTCAGAAATGTGCAGTGCATGTTCTAAGTCATAACCGCCATCCATATATTCACGAGCAGAAATTCTGAAGATGAGCGGCATTCCTTCAGGCATAACAGACTTAACCGCTTGTATTACTTCGCATCCGAATAGAGATAAGTCTTTACCGTATTCATCCGTTCGCTTGTTAATTGAAGGTGAGTGAAACTGGTGAATGAGATATCCGTGTGCACCGTGAACCTCAATCGCATCAAATCCCGCTTCAACCGCACGTCTCGCACTTTCTTTATACTTATCCACCATAACCTTTACTTCTTCCGTTGAAAGCGCGCGAGGGTAACGTATTGGACCGAACTTTGTCGGTTCATCGAGCGGTGTTTCTGAGCTTGAGACAGGTGTCTCTATATGTGTCGCTTTACGTCCTGCATGTGCGATTTGAATTGCGGCTTTAGCACCATTATCATGAATTCCCTGGACGATACGTTGATAAGCTGGAATTTGAGCATCATCCCATAATCCAAGACAGTGATCGGTAATTCTGCCGTCGGGTTCAACATTTGTCATTTCCACAATAATCAGTCCTGTGCCTCCAACAGCACGAGAAGCATAATGTATATGGTGCCAATCTGTCGGTGTGCCATCTTTCTTTTCAACAGAATATTGGCACATCGGAGGCATAACGATACGATTTTTAAGTGTCAGATCTTTTATTTTTATATTTGTATTTAATTTTGTGTTCATTTGAATCACTCCTTATATGTGTATTTTATACTGAATAAATATAGAATTCGAATATTTGAACTGTTAAATATATATTTGATGCCGTAAAAATTTCACTTGTGAAATGAAATTTTATATGGATTAATGTATGATAATGGTAAACGAAGAAGCAGGTTAGGAAGTGTAGCGATGTTTGAAGTAAAGACTGAAATTAGAATTATTCCTGATGGTTATGAATCTACGAATGCTTATTTTCATAACCACGTACTTAACAATTATCTAGAACTCGGTGTCAAACTGATCGGTAGATGGGTGAATGATGATTATACTGTAATCACCGAAATATGGGGTTATATTGATGAGCAGCACTACCGTGAATTCTTTGAAATGCGCAAGAAAACAGTGCACTACAAAAACAGTCTTCCAGAAAAGCTTGCAAACGATAAGTGGATCATCTCTAAGAAGGAAATGATCATCCATCCTACAGGAGATTACAAACAAGATTTACATCTCGTATCAACCAATGTTTATGTAACAAATGATAAGAATGAAGTACTCCTTGTAAGAAGCTTACATCGTAGTGATACATTAGAATTACCAGGGGGACGTCTGGATAAGGGTGAAGATGTAATCCAAGGTGCAATACGGGAAGTCAAAGAAGAAACGGGACTCGATGTAGAGATTACAGCGTTGCTTTACACATCACATAACAAAACAACAGGTGTAATCAATTTTACATTTCAAGGGCGAGTGACAGGAGGCGTACTAAAAGACGCACCAGAAGAGACGGTAGACGTCGCGTTTTATCCTGTGACAGCAGCCAATATCGATCAGTATGTCACACTTCCATTTCAGAAGCAGCGTCTGCTGAAGGCGATGGACTTACGCCAGCAGCAATTTGATCTATTTGAGAATAGACCATTTAAGGTACTTACAGCCTTTCAATAAAATCAAAAAGACACCCGGAAACAAACCCCGTTTCCTAGTGTCTTTTCATGATTTTATTTGTGTCTGAGCGCTCGTGTCACGACCTGTTGACGGCGTTCCACGAGCAGACACTTCTAAAAATCAAAAAGACACCCGGAAACAAACCCCGTTTCCTAGTGTCTTTTCATGATTTTATTCGTGTCTAAGCACTCGTGTCACGACCTATTATTCACTTGCGAATGTTAAATGCGTATCGATTTGTCCAGTTATCTCGTAGTGAGGTAACGGTTTGCCATCTAGCCAATCCTGCAAGTTAAGGGTCACGGGGGTTCCGTTACTGCCAAGCGTGATGTCGCATGCCATATCTTTCGGGTGATAACAGCTCGTATGAATCGTACCACTCCAGCTAGAATAGAGGTTGCTGAAGACACCTTGGCTGGGATCATTCATTAAGCGAAAGGCAGTGTGCGCATCAATGTGAGAAGTGAGCTGCTTCAAGTGCTTCATACGCATATGTGAATCATCAAGCACTCGTCTATTCTCGTGGGTGAGTACTTCGAAATGATTTGTGCAGTAATGATGATTACGCACCGTTTTTTCTCTCGGTGTTGCTTCGACAATCTTAGTGATACCTGATTTATCCAGCAATATGTAGCTGAAGCTGGAACGATGTGGAATTTCTTTCAAGAAGGCGACTGCTTCTTCAATGTCTTTACAATATTCTAAAATCATACGTCCGATCATATAGCAGACGAAGCCATCTCCAGGTGCCTTACGATGCATAAAGTTATAGCCCATTACAAGACCATGCTCATTCATTCCATCCATACGACCTGTAATACGTGAAACAGGTGCCATCGTTGCATAGCCGATATCACTCGGCTGATAGAACGTAAATCTACCATCATATGTTGCAGGATGATAATCATAGTTCCTTACCATATAATCTTCTGTTGTAAACACGCTGCATCCACTTGGCTTCGCATACACTCTATAGTGGCCGAAATTAAGCAGCACCTGTGTCATATCCATGTGGAGTCCATCCTGTAATCCGATGAGTTCCTCCCATATACCGGGTGCATACTCCATGAATGCATCCATTGATTCCTCGATATTAATATCAAATCGGGGACGACGAAGACGCCACTCTCTCGCTCTGTTTTCCATCATGAGTGTCGTCTTCAGCCATTCAGCCTGATGCCGCCCGAAGTCATAATGGTTACCTCTAAACTCCGTGATCATACTTTTAACTTGTTGCATGATTTCCCAGCTTTCCTAATTGTTTGTTACATTATCTTCAATATATGCATGAATAAGCCTTCTTGCATCACCATCATCATCAAATGTTAATATACATAACCTGGCTTTTTCTGATGATTCGAAGTTACCGCTACTCATAGAAATTTTTATCACAACAATATTCTCAGATCCACGTTCCGTTTTATGCATTACGTCAAACTGCCAGTCCCAGTCGTTTTTTTTAGCGACTTCAATTGCTTGTTGCATTAAGGCGATCAGTGTCTCATAATTCATTTCAATTGTTACACCATTTTCTTTAGTTAAGAAAACGTGCACACGTTTAGATATAAGCTGTTTTATTTTATCGATGTCGTTATGCTGCCAGGCAGCAAGTAAATGTACATGAGCCATCCTGTTCATCCTTTAAATGTATTTGTTTTATTATATATATAATCGTTTTAATTTGAAATAGTTAATGTCAAATATTTTTATGATGAAATTATTTATGATAAACTAAGGACAAAAGTAAACTTAGGAGTGGATATGGATGGAATTGATCAAAGGATTATTTAAAGCAGTATTTATCTTTGCCTTAGTATTAAGCGTTATTTTGACAGCAGGCGCTGCATTATTTTTCATCAGCTTTAAGAAAGATTTTGAAGATATCGAACGTCGTACGAAAGAAATCGTTTCACAAATTGAATCAGAACACGCGTAGAACTCAATTTTTTGAGTTCTTTTCTTTTTGAATAAATTAATAGACGAGGTGCTTATTTGAATACAGTTCAGCATGTTTTAGACATTAATCCGAGATTAGAATCCGAGATGCTTACATTGATTGCTTTGATGAAACAGAATAAACCTGCTATCCGCGATATTGTAATCGGGTGTAGCAGGCATGACTCTCATATCCGTACAGCATATCAGTTTAAAACATTATGGGAAGCATACGGCGGACCATTTGGTGATGGAGGACAAGTACTCGCTGTTGTGGACTGGAATGAACGCGCTAAGTCATTTAATAAATACATAAGAAGGATAAATAGACATAACCCTGATGCCTTTGTAGCGCTAGGTGCAACAGAAGGCTTTGAACAGGTGATGCGCAGATTACATCGTCTGACGGATATAAAGGCGCACCGCACATACGTCATGTCGACACTTGCTTCCCAAAGCATGATTAGTAGTGGTGGTATGTTTATATTTGAAGGGATGCGTGGCATAACACCTTTTGGTCATGACTTTGTTGTAGAAAGTGGCATGTTGCAGGTAAATGGTCATAGTCGTGCCGTATAGACGCTGTGATTCAAATTAATCGGCTGATATAAAGAATACAGCCGCCATACGCGGTAAATAATACAGATAATAATAGTGGATTAGTATATGCATCTCCTGTATCGGGCAGTGTTTTATCCACGGTCTGTTTTACTTTATATTCGGAGTCAATATGGTCTTCAGGGTGCATAGAGGTTGTTTCTTGAGTCGTTATTTCTTTCGTACCGCTTTCTTTTTGAATAGGTGATTCATATTGTTCTGCAACATTATAGGAAGAACTTTCGTCATCTTTTACAGGTGACACCGGAATCTGTGGCATTACGCCCTTATACGCTTTATTGTTGTTTTCTTGTGAGGTGACTGAGCGTTTCGTATACGTATATTTCTTTTGCACCTGCTGCTCTTTGTTTGATTGTTCCTCATCTGCCTCGTCGTTCAGCTTAATATTGAGCTTCTGTTTCTCAGGTGCGTTTTGTGGCATTACACGTGCTGCTCTTACTTTCGGAGGCGGGTCGTCTGTCTGCACTGTAATACGACGTGTTTCTCCTTGCTTGATACGAATGGGTTCTACTGCTTCGTCAGTAGTCGCCGTATATACCGTGTCACGCTTTAAGTTATCGAAATGAGCGGTCCCGTCTTTTGCTTCACTTGTCGCGATACGTTTATGTCCTTCGTTAAGATATACATGGACAGCTTCAGATGGAGTAAATGCAGGTGTGAATACTCTAACGGTTGTGTCGTTATTTGACGGTTGTTCGGTCTCATCATCATGTGGACGAGGGACTTCTTCAAGGATGCCATCTACCGGTTCATCTACATGAATGATATGCTTATGACCTACTTTAATAGGGATAATCTGCCCATCCACTTCAATTTCATTGACAGTATTATTGAAAATATAGTAACCATCGTCGTCTGTTTCGTAGTAGAGGTCATCATTTACTGTAAAGTGATATTTTAGCGGCTGGGCATGTTCATTTTCAAAGTACAAGATTGTAGGGGGTAACTCGTTAGCATATAGTGGCAATGGAATGATCAGCAACAATAATAGTATTATAATTGTTCGCATTATAGACTCCTTTAGTTGATTTGCTTATATTATGCCATGTGCTACGCGTTTGCTGTGATGAATTACCGAATCTTATCATTCATTTAGCTTCAGTTCACAATGCTTGTTTGAACTTTAATAAATTGTAATAAATCCGTTACTTTATCAATATTATTATGCAAATTCTGGATATTAATTGTTAAATGGTTTCTGTAATAATCTCAAGATTTACAATATCTAAAAATGACACAAAATACGTGTGCCCTTCGTTTACCGTCGTGCCGATAATAATGGCAGCCCACTGATCAACCTTCTCGATATACATCATTGTATGCTGAATTGTGCCGTCGATGTAATAATCAATGTAAACTGGCTGCTGCTTACTGAGTGCGCTATGTAGTATCTCATTAATTTCCTGTAAGCGGTCTTCTGATAGTTCTGGACGTTCAATCTTCGCTTGTGCATCAATCTGGCGCTTAACATCTAGAAATTGTTCGGGCATCGTCGCAAAGGGTGCCCACTTAATCATGCCACGTCCTCTTGGAATATTTCTGTTCAATTGTGCAGGATCGATTTTACGGTAATCTGTTTCACCATAGATTGGATGAATCATTTTTATCCCTACTTTCAAGCTTTTCTTTCATTATACGAACATACGTTCTGTTTTTCAACAAAAAAATAATCTGAAGTTGTGAAACCTTCAGATTATAAAATATTTTACTTCGTAATCGCAAGCATCAGTTCACGTGCAACTTTCGCTGCAACTGCATTAGAAACGCCACTATGGTCGTATGGTGGTGACAATTCTACAATATCTGCTGCAACAACGTTCAGTTGTTCGAATACTCTAAATGCGGGTTCAAGTTCTCTATAAGTTAATCCGCCGGGTTCAGGTGTTCCTGTACCAGGGAAGATAGATGGATCTAGGCAATCCAGGTCAATTGTGAGATATACGGGCGTATTACCGATAATACCGGGTAAATTCTTTAATGTATCAATTGAAAACTTCTCAAGAATTGTATGTGTATCGCTCCAGTCAAACTCTTCTTTCGTACCTGAACGAATACCGTATTGATAGATTCTGTTATCACCAATAAGGTCATGTATGCGGCGTACGACTGTTGCGTGAGACAATGGTTCTCCCATATAGTCATCACGTAAGTCTGTATGTGCATCAAGCTGCACAAGCATCGCATCCGGATACTTTTCTAGGACGGCACGCATAGGGCCGAGCGTCACTAAATGTTCGCCACCGATCATAAACGGCAGTTTGCCTGCATTTAAGATTGTACGCGCAGTCTCTTCAAGTTCTTCTAGTACTTTCACCTTATTACCGATTGTAATATCGACGTCGCCTGAATCCATAATGCGGACGTCTTCTAAGTCTTTGTTTAAGAATGGGCTATACGTTTCAAGGCCATATGATTCAGAACGAATAGCATCAGCTGCAAAGCGTGTACCAGGACGATTTGAAACCGTACCGTCAAATGGCGCACCGTATATCACTGTCGTGGCTTCTTCAAATGAAGATTCGCAGCTCATATACACATGTTTATTCGGTTGCATCATCGAGCATCTCCTTAACGAATGTTGGAAGGGCGAATGCACCTGTATGAATATCTGTGTTATAGTATTTAGTTTTTAAGCCAAGTTTGTTCCATGCATCTAAGTCAGCATCTTTTAATGGGTCGAATTTCTTAGAAGCAAATCCAAATAACCAATGTCCTGATGGATAAGTCGGCATATGGAATTGATACACACGCGTAATCGGGAATAATCCTTTGATCTTAGAGTGTGCACGCTTCATTTCATGTGCGTAGCTTGGATAATAAGGAGATTCATGCTGATTGATTAATATACCGTCATCTGCTAACACACGGAAACAGTTGTTATAGAAATCATGTGAGAATAACCCTTCACCAGGACCGATTGGATCAGTAGAGTCTACTAAGATAAGGTCATAGTAACCATCTTCTTTGTTCTTCACGTATGCCAAACCGTCTTCGAATAATAAAGTAACACGTGGATCTGAGAGCTTTCCTGCTGTAATCGGAAGATATTCTTGAGATAAACGTACAACGCGCTCATCAATTTCTACCATATCAATTTGTTCGATTGATGCATAGCGTGTTAACTCACGTACAGTACCCCCATCACCACCACCGATAACGAGTACTTTCTTAATATTAGGGTTTGTTGCCATAGCAACATGCGTAATCATATCGTGATACACGAATTCATCTTTTTCGTTAACCATCATTAAACCATCTAAAGTAAAGAACGTACCAAATTCTTCAGACTTGAAGAAATCAATTTGCTGGAATGGTGTTTTTTCGGTTAAGATATGTTCCGTTGTTTTAATAGAAAATTTTACGTTATCCGTGTGATTCTCTGTATACCATAAGTCTAACATGTACAATTCCTCCTTATTTAGCTGCTACTTCCACAGGTTTGAATGATTCTACAACGATTTCACCTTTAGAATATTTGTGGATCTTGTCAGCCATACCACGACCGATTTCATATGAATCTGAAAGTTCAGCTTTCAGTGCTTTTTGCAGGAAATCTTCAGCACGCCAAGGATCAACTGTATCTCCGCAAGTGAATACATCAACTGATGCATAGCCATATTCAGGCCATGTATGAATTGTTAAATGTGACTCTGAGATGATAACAGCACCACTTACACCGTAAGGATTGAATGTATGGAAACAGCTTTCAACGATTGTCGCACCACTTACGCGGGCAGCTTCATTCATGATTGCTTCTACCTTATCATGGTCTTTTAAAATATCTTTGTCACAGTTATAGTATTCGATTAAAACGTGTCTTCCAAGTGTTGTTAACTTCATTATTAAGTATCTCCCTTATGATCAATTATAAATACTTCATTTTTGTTTTCTGCGCCAATCTTGATGATGGGCTGATCGTTAATAAATTTCCAGTAGTCGATGACTTCCTGGGTAATCATTTCACCGGCCATCAGGATTGGAATACCTGGTGGATAGATCATTAAACTTTCTGCACATATTTCATTAAGTGCATCTTCAATCTGGACAACTCTAGTCTCTGAATAGAAGACATCTCTTAAACCCATCTTCTGCATCGGAATCGACATCTGCTTCAGAATCGGTGGAACGAAAGGTTTGTCAGGATTAAAGTGTTTAATGCTGATGTGTGCGAGTGCATCATAGAGCTTATTGAGTTCAGCTTCATTATCCATAAATGAAACAATCCCCATCACGATATTAGGTTCTGCAAGTTCCATCTGAATATCGTAAACGCTACGCAGCGTGTGATACACTTCAAAACCTGATAAATCAAGACGATGATCAATATAGATTGTGAGTTTAGTTTCGTCTAACTGCTGCTGATATTTGTTGCTAAATTTCTCTGGTTCTAACATGTAGAATCCGGGAATTTTATTGATTCTTTCTCTGAATGACTGAACAAGTGACAATACATTGTTGATCTTCTCTGCACCGTGCAGCGCTAAATGCTGACGTGCAATATCAAGTGATGACATGAGCAGGAATGATGCGGATGTGGACGTCAGCATATTGATGATGCTCTTTACTTTATGCTTATCAATCAGCTTGCTGTTAAATAATAATGCGCTCGTCTGAGTGAACGAACCGCCTGTCTTATGTAAGCTCGTTGCTGCCATATCTGCACCAGCTTCCATACTGGACAGTGGTAAGTGTTCTGAGAAGCGGTAATGTGCGCCATGTGCCTCATCCACAAGAACAGGTATCCCAGCGCTATGCGCAATAAAGACAATCTCCTTCAAGTCGCTTACTGCACCGAAATAAGTCGGATTCATAATGAATAGTGCCTTTGCATCAGGATGCGCAGCAATCGTTTTGCGTACTGTATCAACACTGATGTTGTGTGCAATCCCGTATTCTGTATCGAACTCAGGCACCATATATACAGGTGTGACATCAGCGAGTGCCATCGCATTCAGCACAGATTTATGAACGTTTCTAGGAAGTAGCAATTTATCTTTGGGTTTGAGTGCTGACAGAATCATCGCCTGAATGCCAGACGTTGTACCATTTAATAAAAAGTGTGCTTCATCTGCTAGAAATAGATCAGCCATTAAGGCTTGCGCATCATGTATCACGCTTGTCGGATGATCAAAGTTATCTAAAGTCGGCATAGAATTCACGTCATGACGTAATGTGCGCATGCCATAATAGTTGAGTGCATAATCAGAATCGATGCCACGCTTATGACCAGGTACATCAAAGCTTGTGACGTTTTGTGCTTCATATTCTTTTAAGGCAGTAAATAAAGGTGTAACGTTATGTTTGCCTTTGTCGATACTGTGTAAAACCTTTTGGGAATGTGTATGAATCATTGGACACTCCTTAAAATTGGTAAAGATTTAAATATTAGTTTTACTTAACAAATAGTTATGTAAGACTGTCATTTATTAATACCAAACAAATTGTAATGTATTACTAAACTTAACGCAACAAAAATTTTTAGATTTTCGAAAGTTTTTTGTGTGTTCTCATAAGCAATATTATATAGGATTTGTTAATATGACTATGAGGAGGCGTTAACATGACTAAAATTAAAGGGTTATTAGGTTCTTATACAAAAAATGATGGCAAAGGGATTTATACCTTTGAAATAGATACTGACCTGAAAAAGATTACATCAGTAGAAACAGGCTATGAAGTAGGGGCATCGACTTACATCCAAAAGCATGGTGATAAGTTATATGGCATTAAAAAAGACGAGCAAGGTGCAGGGATTCAAAGCTATCAGATCGGTGAAGAACTTACAGTAATCAATGATTTACTGGAATCTACAGACAGTGGTTGTCACTTATGGATCAGCCGTGATGGGAAGTATCTATTAGAAGCGGTGTATGGATCAGGAATAGTGAGACTTTATGCATTAGATGACAATGGAGCAGTAGTACAACTTATCGATACACATCAGCAGCAAGGTAGTGGACCGAACGAAGAACGTCAAGATAATGCACATACGCACTATATTCAGGAAACACCGGATGGATATGCAGTTGCTGTAGATTTAGGAACAGATGAAGTGATTACATTTACGTTCGGTGATGAAGGATTTAAGCAAGTCGGCGTATTAGATGTAGAACCGGGCATGGGGCCAAGACATTTAATCTTCCATGAGAACGGGAAGTATGCGTACTTATTCACTGAGTTAAGCAATGAAGTTGTGGTGTTGTCTTATAATGACGGCAAGTTTGAAATGAAAGAGAAATATTCGGCGCTACCTGAAGACTTTACAGGCCATTCACAAGGTGCAGCAATAAGAATGAGCCACGATCAGCAATTTGTTTACGCATCAAATCGCGGACATCAGTCGATTGCAGTGTATAAAGTACAAGGTGAAGGTGAAGCGCTAGAACTGGTTGAAATTATATCTACACAAGGCGATTGGCCACGTGACTTCAATATTGATAACAGCGATAAATATTTAGTATGTGCACATGAAAGAGACGGTGTGTTAAGTTTGTTCGAGCGTGACGAGCAGACAGGACGCTTAACATTATTGGATGATAGTGCACGTGCACCAGAAGCAGTATGCGTGCAATTTTTATAAGGAAGATGATACCGGATGAGAATGTCCGGTATTTTTTGCAGATGAAATTGGCACGGCGCCAAATTCAAACTGGCAGAAACGAGAGGAGTTTTAAAATGAAGTGTGCAATCTATCAAATGGAGATTATTCCTGGAAATCCTGATGAAAACATTGCAAAGATAAGAAAATGGATCATTGCACTGGATGAAAGTATAGAGATTGTCATTCTTCCTGAGATGTGGAATACTTCTTATGTGCTGGATGAATTAAATGAGCTTGCGGATGAAGATGGAACTCGCGAGATTCGTGTGTTACAAGAGATGGCGAAGGTGCATCATGTGCATATTGTCGGGGGTTCAATAGCTGTAAAGTCTCACGGCCGTATCTTCAATAGGAGTGTTGTTATTGATCACGATGGCGAAATTGTGCACCAATATGATAAAGTGCATCTCGTACCGATGCTGGATGAACCGAAATATTTAACAGCGGGGAATCATATTCAAACTTTCACATTAGACGAGATAAAGACGGGTGTTATCATCTGTTATGACCTGCGTTTCCCTGAGATTTCAAGGAAGCTTGCTTTAGAAGGTATAGAAGTCCTCTTTGTCGTTGCGGAGTGGCCAGCTTCACGCATTGATGCTTTCAATAAGCTGCTCTATGCACGTGCGATTGAGAATCAGGTCTATGTTATCGCGTGTAATAATGTCGGTTACTGCGGAGAAGAGCAGTTTGGCGGACAGTCGAAAGTAATCAATCCA
This sequence comes from Macrococcus sp. S115, assembly GCF_030067655.1. Classification (NCBI taxonomy): domain Bacteria; kingdom Bacillati; phylum Bacillota; class Bacilli; order Caryophanales; family Staphylococcaceae; genus Macrococcus; species Macrococcus sp. S115. The sequence continues at coordinate 79,357 of NZ_JASJES010000008.1, forward strand.
CTTGGCACGTTAGTAGAAACACTTGAAACAGCAGAGGCAACGTTAAAGGTATCTGTTGACCTGGATTATAGTAAAGAAGTGAAGTCGTCTATACCAGTGATGAACTCAAGACGTCCGGAACTATATTAAAAGCAGTCGGGAATTGATGTCCCGACTGCTTTTTATTTAAACAATTGTTTTACATATTTGAATTTTCCTTTGTAGGGTGGGAAGAGTAAACCAGATTCAAGCTTTGTACTCTTTGTAATATAGCTCTTTTCATGGCTGAATAATTCAAATGAATATTTCCCGTGATAGCTTCCGATACCTGAGTGCCCAACACCACCAAAAGGAAGGTTTGGATTTGCAAGATGCAAGATTGTGTCATTAACGCATCCTCCGCCAAATGACAGACGATTAAATACTGCTGTTATTTGATCACTGTCTTCAGTGAAGAGATAAAGTGCAAGCGGCTTCTCATACTGCTCAACGATATCATACACTTCATTGAACGTATCATAGCCGATAATCGGTAATATTGGACCGAAGATTTCCTGCTGCATCACGCTGTTGCTGAGCTCAGGATCAAGAATAATGGTAGGCGCAACAAACAGTTCATCAGCATTGCTCTCTCCACCATAAATGACTTGTTGACGACTGTCTTCTATTATATTGACTAAGCGGTTGAAGTGATTATCATTAACGATGCGACCGAAGTCTTCACTCTGTTCTATTTGAGCACCATAAAACTCCTGGATTGTTGTCTGTAATGCCTTCACGAACTTCATCTTCACTGTGTTATCTATTATAACGTAGTCTGGAGCGACGCACGTCTGACCCGCATTCATAAACTTACCGAATGCGATGCGTTCAGCAGCCACTTTAAGATTAGCAGTATCATCGATAATGACGGGGCTCTTGCCACCAAGTTCTAGTGTTACTGGTGTTAAATGTTTACTCGCTTTCTCATAGACGATTTGTCCGACTTTGGTGCTGCCTGTAAAGAAAATATAGTCGAAGCGCTCATCGAGTAACTGTGACGTTACTTCTTTCTCGCCTTGGACAACTTTTACGTAATCTTCAGGGAATACTTCTTCTAATATTTCCTGAACGACCATGCTTGTCTGCGGTGTCATTTCTGAAGGTTTCACGACTGCACAGTTCCCCGCAGCAAGTGCGCCGATAAGCGGTGACATCACGAGCTGAAATGGATAATTAAATGGACCGATAATAAGCACGGTGCCGTATGGTTCATATTTGATAAAGCTCTTTGCTGGAAACTGCATCATCGGGGTTGTAACAGACTTTGTCTTTGCCCAGTTTTTAAGTTCTTTAATAATATATGATAACTCTTTCATAACAAATCCAACTTCTGTTGCATATGCCTCCACCTTATTCTTTCCAAGGTCACTTTTCAGTGCGTCTAGAATATCAGGTTCATGTTTCTTTATAGATTTCTTCAAAGCTTTCAAATATTTCTTTCTGAATTTTATATCTTTTGTCGATTGTGTTTGAAAGAAATCGCGTACATTTTGAATTTCTGAATTTAACATAAATTTAGCCTCCATCTATTTAGAAATAGGGTATACTATAAAAAAACTTAATTACGAGGTGTTACTATGAAATTTGGAATTATCGGAACGAACTGGATAACGGATCGTTTTATCAAAGCGGGCAAAGTGACGGATGGATTCGAACTCCATAGCGTGTATTCTAGAACGCTGGATAAAGCAGAGATGTTTAGCGAGCGCCATCATATTCCGAACTTTACTGATAACTTTGATGCATTTCTAGAAGATGAAGCACTCGATGCCGTATATATCGCTACCCCCAATATACTCCATCATCAACAGGCGATTCAAGCAATGAATCATAAAAAGCATGTGCTATGCGAAAAGCCAATAACAACTTCTTTAAAGAACTTCAATCTAATGGTGCAGGCACAAGAGAATAATGGCGTATACTTTATGGAAGCCATGAAAAGTATCTATTCTCCTGCCTATTTAAAACTAAAATCATGGATTGAAGAGATTGGCACGATTAGACGTGTTAACTTTCATTATAACCAATATTCATCACGATATGATAAGTACAAGGAAGGAATCATCGAAAATGCCTTTAAACCCGAACTTGGAAATGGTGCATTGATGGATCTTGGTGTGTACACAATCAGCCCGCTCGTTGATTTATTTGGCTATCCTAAAAGCGTGCAGTCAACTGGGAAAATTTTATCGACTGGTGCAGATTGTCAAGGAACCGTAATTTGTAACTATCATGATATGACAGCGTTATTAAGCTTCTCAAAAATTATCGACAGCCACCAGCCTTCAGAAATCATAGGAGAAGAAGGTATTATTACTATAGATAAAATCTCCGCACCCTCTCAAATCGTAAAAATGAAGCGCAGTGGCGAAGTCATAGAGACATTTAGCTGTGATGGTCAGCCGATGCAATATGAGATTGAGCATTTTATTAAATGTGTCACTGCGCAGCAGGATGATATGAGCAATAAGACATCACGTATGACGATGCAGTTAATTGATGAACTAAAAGCACAGATGGATTTATTATTTTAATAAAGATACAAAAATAATATTGATTATTCAGATAATTCAGTTTATAATAAATGCATACCATTTTTTCATTCTTTCAAATCGAAAGCGCGATTCGTATTTACGAATCGCGCTTTTGTGTTATTTAATGAGTGACTGCATCTCAGGGTCTCTTTCCATTACGACACGTGCATAAGGGCAGAGTGGTACAACCTTCAAGTTATGCTCGCGCGCGTAATCTACTGCACGTTCAACAAGCTGTTTCGCGATACCTTGTCCACGCAACTTAGGGTCTGTATATGTGTGATCAATTACAATCGCATCGCCTGAGGGCTGGAACGTAATTTCAGCGTCAGGTGAGGCTTCATTACCAACATAGAACTTATTATTTCCTTGTAATATTTCCATCATTATCACTCCTTATTCAGTAAGTGCTGCAGTTAATTGTGGTACAACTTGTTTCTTACGAGACACAACGCCTTCTAATAATGCTGTGTTTTGATCAAGTGCTACGTTAAACGCTTTCTCTACTGCAGGCTGTTGTTGTCCTAGTGCTAAAACTTTAGAGTTTGAGTTTAAGATATCAGTGACTACAAGAACGAATAATGCATAGCCTTCTTGTGCAGTTTCAGCGTTGATTGCTTGTTCTAATTCATCTTGACGTGCGAGTACTTCGTCGATATCAACAGTGTTAACTTGTGCTACGCGTACTTCGTGATTTCCCATCGCAAATGACTTCGCATCGATGTTTAATAATTCCTCAGCAGTTTTGTCTTTCGTAGATGCACCTGCTTTTAACATTTCAAGGCCGTATGACTGGAGGTCGATATTCGCGATCTCTGCTAACGCTTCAGCTGCTTTTACATCTTCATCTGTACAAGTTGGAGACTTGAATAATAAAGTATCTGAGATGATTGCAGAAAGCATTAAACCAGCGATTTCAGGTTTGATTTCTACATCGCTTTCTTTATACATCTTATGTAAGATCGTTGCAGTGCATCCTACGGGCTCAGCACGGTAGTGAAGTGGACCAGCAGTTTCAAAGTTCGCAATACGGTGGTGGTCTACTACCATTAAGATTGTTGCTTCTTCAATTCCCAGTGCTGATTGCTGGAATTCGTTATGGTCAACTAAAATAACTTCTTCTTTGTCTAGACTCTCGATTAATCTTGGTGCTTCTACGCCGAATTTGTTTAATGCATATTCAGTTTCACCGTTAATATCACCTAAACGTACAGCTTCGATATCTTTACCTAAAGCTTTTTGCAAATCAGCCATTACTAAAGCTGAAGTAATAGTATCTGTATCTGGATTTTGATGTCCGAATGTTAAAATTGTCATAGTTCTTCTCCTTTAATCATGTTTGTTATTAGTTTATCACGATTGTTATTCGCTATCTACAGTCATGCCCAGTACATTTTTGAAATGTTCTAGCGCATACGTATGACCGATGGGGTTAAACGATGCAACTGCACGTTCGTCAACGTACATTTCATAACCTAAGTTATAACCGTCCATTGCAGTATGTAATACACAAATATCTGTACATACGCCAGCGAGCTCAATATTGTTAATATGACGTTCTGTAAGCAGCTGATGTAATGGTGTACCACTGAATGCGCTATAACGACGTTTGTCTAACCAGTAGACATTGTCCTTCTCTTCATCTCTTTGATATAACGCATCAAGCTTTCCATATAGCTTTCTGCCATCCGTACCTTCAATGTTATGTGGCGGGAAGAGTTTCGATTCGGGGTGATGTATATCATTTTCAAAATGTAAATCCATCAGCACATATACCGGTTTTCCGGCATTCACATAGTGTTCCCACTTAGAAGCAAGTGATGATTCTAAAGTGATTGCGGGCTCACCACAAGTCAATTTACCATTAAGCGCAACGAAGTCATACGAATAATCTACAATAATTAAAGCATCCTTCAAAACAATCACTCCTTAACATAATTTACGTAAAACGGGTATACTCAACATTATAATATAAAAGAGATGTAGGTGGAATTATTGAAAAAAGTAAACGTGTTAAATTATGGCGCAAAAGGTAAAAATATTATCTTTGATACGATAGGATTTCAGCGCGCACTTAATATAGCAAAGCAACAACCCGTAAAAATATATGTTCCAGAAGGTAAGTATTACATATCAAAGGAACTTGTTATTTATAAACATACGCACTTACATCTGCATAAAGATGCAGAAATTATCAGGATGAGTCCGTTTGCGCTGCTTAAGAATGGGAATAAAGGTGATCAGTTTAAAGGATATGATGGCAACAGTTTCATTACAATTGAAGGAGGCACATTCAACCAGAACGGACACGTGCTGAACTTTAACAACACGATTATGTCGCTTGGGCATGCGCGAGAAATAACGATTAAAGACGTTACATTCAAAAACGTTGTACAAGGACATGCCATCGATGCGTGCGGCCTTGACGGATTTAAAGTAACAGGATGTAAGTTTCTCGGATTTCGCGATGACAGTGGAGCGCGTGCGTTCAGTGAAGCGATTCAGATTGACCTGCAGCTGAAAGACTCGTTTCCAAAGTTTGGTGCATACGATGCAACGCCGACGAAAAATGTTATTATCGAAAATTGCTATTTCGGAAACTCTGGAGATCCCTTAATGAAACCATGGAACCGTGCGATTGGCTCACATGCGAGTCATCACGAAGTTTACTATGAAAACATAACAGTGCGAAATAATATATTCGAAGGCATGGGTGACTATGCACTGACATTCCTAAAATCAAAAGTACTGCATATTCACGACAATGAATTTATCGACTGTGCAGGCGGTATTCGATACCGTTCAACAAAAAGTGGTAAGTATACGACAGACTTAACCGGTCATGTGCATAAAGGAGCAGCGGGAGAGCTTACAGTTATTAGACGAAACACATTTAAAGGCATTAAAGAAAAACATGCAATACTCTTCCAAAGCTATGAAGGAACTAAAAATAAAGATATCTATATCGTCGACAATGACTTTGAAAACGACGCATGCTCTGTGAAAATAGGACACGCAACCCACGTTGTCTGTGCACAGAATAAAAACTTGAAAAATATTAAAAAAGAAGAAGTGGATGACTTCTTTGATGTGATTGAAGTCGCATCAGAGAATGTAGGGGAGAAGTAGGTCGTGACACGCCGTTAATCAAAGGTCGTGACACGAGCGTTTAGACACGAGGAAAAAAGTAAAAAGATAGTGAGAAACGATTGTTTCTCGCTATCTTTTATTGTTCTCTACGTACTGAAAGGGCATTTGCCAACCTTTTTCTTGTAATAGAAATTCGGGGTGTTGTATATATTCTTATAACCTTTATGGAAGTTGTGCACGATTGATGGAGAGATCGGTGGTATGAGCCAAGTCCAGTCTCCCGTTACACTTCTGCCTTCGTCCGCTTCATTTTGTTCGAAGCGTGCGAATTGTCTACTTGCGGTATAGTGATCCACAATTGAGACACCGTGCTGTTTGAATGAGTGATATACCGCATAGTTCATCTCTACAACGGTTCTGTCTCTCCAGTAACTTGTTGTTGTCGTCGTATCGAATCCGAATGCTTCTGCGATTTCTTTCATCTTGTCATAACGGTAGTCATCGAGGAAGTTCCTGCTTGCGATTTCGCTTTCCATATACCAACCATTAAATGGAACTAGCGGGTATGTGATTCCGCCAATTTTTAAGTCCATACTTGAAATAATCGGTACCGCATACCATGCGAGATTTAATTGATTGAATGCTTCGTGTTCCGGGTGTGTGATAGTAACTTCTTTAATGATGTCCGGGTTGATTTCATATGTCTTAAATGTGCCATCAATCGAATACAGAAGAGGTAAGAACTTACCGAAATTTGTATACCCTGTATGTTCGATGAGTGCTTTCGTCTCACGCACAATCGGGTCATCACTATAACGGATGAGCTGGTCGTTATAGAGGTTTATTCGCTGTTTATTTGCATCAGCAAATATTGTAATTGTCGGTATGATCATTCCATCGTTCGTTGCGCTATCAATATGATGTTCGATTGCTTCGATAAATGCTGCTTCACTTTCAATATGTCTGTTATCTATAACTTTCAACTTATCCCAGAATAGTCTGCCGATACAGCGATTGCTGTTACGCCATGCAACGCGTGCGCCGTATTCCAGTTCTTCAAATGTATGTGTATATGTACCTGTTTCTTCTATTTCTCTTTCTACTTCTTTAATACGTGCTTTCATTAATTGTTCGCTGAAGCACTGTTCTTTATAGAATTGTGTAATGAAAGCTTTTGCTTCATTGATGACCATGTCATCCCTCATTTCTAATTGTCAGTCGTTTTCTGTAATCATAAATTGTAGCCATACTGATGAGTAGGAGTATGACAGCAATAAAGCTGAAAAATTGTGTGTTGTGCGAGAACTGAATCGTCATCCCGCCGATAATCGGTCCTGTAATACTACCGACACTGAATATGAGCCCGCACATTAAATTTCCTGCTGGCAAGAGTACTTTCGGTGTGATTTCTGTCATCAATGTCACGCCTAGTGAATAAAGTGACCCGATAAAAATTCCGGCGATAAAGAAAAGAGCGAGTAATACATAACCATTACTTGTAAAGAATTGACATAATATAAAGATACACGCACCGATAAATGTCACGATGGATAACAGCACATTACGATTTACTTTATCTGAAATCATACCTAGGGGTATTTGAAACAGAATCGCACCTAAACTATACGCAGGAATGATTAAGATGATTAAGTTTACATCGACGCCATTTTTCATGGCGAACACCGGGAAATTGCTGTTTAAACATGCTTCCAGCACACCATACATCATAGGGAATAAGAATGCGACCCAGCTCGTCTTCATCACCTTGCCGAAGTTTGCAGTTGTGTTCTTTAGTGAAATGTTCGAGGTCTGAACTTCAGGATACTGGTTTTTCAGTAATAATATTAAACTGCAGGCACATAACGTGAGTAAACTGCTTGCAACAAAAGGCAGTGCTTCATGTATGTCATACAGTTTAGATAATAACGGTCCGACCATAAAACCTGCTGAAAAACTAAGACCATAAATGGAAATGATACGTCCGAGTTTATGTCTCGGTGTTGATTCTGTAAGCCATGATTGCGTTGAGAAGTGCAGCATATTATCCCCCACCCCGACAAGCAATCTTAATATGAACCAGATCGTCATATTCTTAAGTATCGGAAAGAGTCCGAGCGACAAGAATATGATGGCTCCTCCTATAATAATAAGGTTCTTATAACCGAACTTTCTGAGTAATCCTTCTAAGAATAATGAGGCTAAAAAGACGCCGATGTATATGGATGAGGCATGAAGTCCGTTGACGAATGTCGATACATTATCGTGCTCGAAGATAATCGCGATGAGTGGCAACAGCATCCCTTGAGTCATGCCGGAAATTGATACGATGATAGATAAAATGATGAAATTTTTCTTGAACATATGATGCCTCCTTGCATTAATTGTAACAGAATGTTAAAGCGATGCCTAAATGAATTCACTATGGTAATATGAAATTAATATGAGCTTATTGAATAGGGGAGAAGAGGATGTACAACTACCAAGATGATAGCTTGATGTTACACACAGATCTATACCAGATTAATATGGGAGAAACATACTGGAATGATGGTATTCATGAGCAGACTGCAGTATTTGATGTCTATTTTCGTAGCATGCCGTTTGATAATGGATATGCAGTGTTTGCAGGTCTTGAACGCGTGATAGAGTATGTGAAAGGTTTCAAGTTCTCAGAAACAGATATCGCATATTTGAAGACTCTCGGCTACAAAGAGGACTATTTATCTTATTTGAAGGATTTGAAGTTTACAGGTAATATCCGTGCGATGCAGGAAGGGGAAGTATGTTTCAACAATGAGCCGTTATTACGAATAGAAGCACCTTTAATTCAGGCGCAGCTACTTGAGACAGCGATATTGAACATCGTCAACTTCCAAGTATTGATTGCAACGAAGGCAAGCCGTATTAAACAGGTTGTTGGCGATGAAATCGTCATGGAGTTCGGAACACGCCGTGCTCAGGAATTAGATGCAGCAATCTGGGGAACACGTGCAGCGTATATCGCGGGGTTTGACTCAACAAGTAATGTGCGTGCGGGCAAATTGTTCGGTATTCCGGTTGCCGGAACACACGCACATGCGATGGTTCAAGCCTATGATGATGAGTATGTGGCGTTTAAGAAATATGCAGAACGTCATAAAAACTGTGTGTTCCTGGTGGATACTTTCCATACACTGAAATCAGGTATGCCGAATGCTATTCGTGTTGCTAAAGAGTTAGGCGATAAGATTAATTTCGTCGGAATTCGCCTTGACTCAGGTGACTTAGCATATCTTTCAAAGGAAGCACGTCGCATGCTCGATGAAGCAGGTTTTCCTGATGCTAAAATATTTGCATCTAATGATCTAGACGAAGAAACGATTATTGCACTCAAACAGCAAGGGGCTAAGATTACAGCGTGGGGTATCGGTACGAAACTCATTACAGCATTCGATCAGCCGGCACTTGGTGCAGTATACAAACTTGTTGCAATAGAGAATAAAGCAGGGCAACTAGAAGATCGTATCAAAATTTCAAATAATGCAGAAAAGGTGACGACTCCTGGTAAGAAGAAGGTATATCGTATTATCAACAATCAGACAAATAAGTCTGAAGGAGATTATATTACACTGGACTTTGAAGATCCCTCTAAAGAGAAACCATTAAAGATGTTCCATCCGATTCATACGTATAAGCAAAAGTGGATCAATGATTTTACTGCGAGAGACTTGCATCAGGACATCTTTGTAGGTGGAAAACTTGTATATGAAGTGCCGTCACTGGAAGTGTCACGTAAGTACTTACAGGATAATTTGAATCTTCTGTGGGAAGAGGCGATTCGTTATTTGAATCCCGAAGAGTATCCAGTAGATCTGAGCTTATTATGCTGGGAAAATAAAAATCAGGAAATTTATGAAGTTTCCAATAAGGTGAAAGAAGTGAAATAGATGCTCCAACAACAAATTATTGAAATATTAAAGACAAAGCCATCCATTGATGCCGGAGAAGAAACGCGTGAAATCATTGACTTTATCAAGACATATGTTCAGCGCTATCCTTTTATAAAATCACTAGTGCTTGGAATTTCAGGAGGACAGGATTCAACACTTTGCGGTAAGCTTTGCCAGATGGCGGTGGATGAACTCAAGTCAGAGCGCGATATCGAATTTATTGCAGTGCGATTACCATACGGTGTTCAAAAAGACGAACAGGATTGCGAAGATGCAATAGCTTTTATTCAACCTGACAAAGTAATTACGATTAATATTAAAAAAGCTGTAGATGCTAGTATTGAAACATTGAAAAGAGCAGAAATTACGTTAACAGATTTCCAAAAAGGTAATGAAAAAGCACGTGAACGTATGAAGGCACAGTACTCGATCGCCGCTGCAACGGAAGGCATAGTTATCGGAACAGATCATGCAGCAGAAAGTATTACAGGGTTCTACACGAAATTTGGAGATGGCGGAGCCGACATATTCCCCCTTGCCGGCTTAAATAAGCGTCAAGGTAAATCTATCCTGAAGTATTTAGGTTGTCCGGTTCATCTATATGAAAAAGTTCCGACAGCTGACCTGGAAGAAGATAAACCACAATTGCCTGACGAAGTCGCACTCGGTTTGACTTATGAAGCAATCGATGACTACCTTGAAGGTAAGACAGTAGATGCTGAGTCTCGAGAAAAGATAGAAAGTCATTATATAAAAACTCAGCATAAGCGTATGCTTCCGATCACACGTTATTCAATCGAGGAACTCATAAAATAAATTACCATTGCAAACCCTTATCTTCAGTAGTAGAATTTAAGAATGATTTTTTATAGGGGGGATTACAGTGCCGGCAATAGATAACCCATGGATTACCGTGCTATTAATATTTGTTATCAATATTTTTTATGTATCGTTCTTAACGATGCGTATGATTCTGACACTTAAAGGTTATAGATATCTCGCAGCCTTTGTTTCAGTATTAGAAGTACTTGTCTATATCGTAGGATTAGGTATGGTAATGAATGGTCTAGATAAGATAGAAAACATCATCGCTTATGCATTAGGATTTGGTGCAGGGATTATTGTAGGGATGAAGATTGAAGAAATGATTGCATTAGGCTATATCGTTATCAATGTGACGACTGCGGAATATGATAAGGAAATTCCGAAAACTTTGCGTGACCTAGGTTACGGTGTAACGCACTATGCAGCACATGGCCGTGATGGTGATCGTCTTGTAATGCAAATTTTAACCCCACGTCGTTTTGAACTTAAATTAATGGACACAGTGAAGCAGCTTGATCCGAAAGCATTTATCATTGCATATGAGCCTAAGAATATTCATGGTGGATTCTGGGTTAAAGGTGTGCGCAGTAAAAAGTTAAAGGCGTATGATACAGATGAAGTTTGAAGTTAAAGACAATGAAACAATTACACAATGTTTAGAACGCATGAAGCAAGCAGGTTATGCACCAGTAAAAAGATTTCAAAAGCCAATTTTTCGTGAAAATGAAAAAGGTGAAATAGAAGTGTATAAAGAACAGATTATTTTTACTGGTAAAAAGATTCAATAATGAAAATCGGTCCGTTCAGGGCCGTTTTTTTTAATGAGAATTTTATCTCATCGAAATATCTGTTAAAATAGAAGGTGTAGCATAAAATACACGAACTTTATAAATGAATAAATAAAAAATGTACGGAATTTTAAAAGTTTGTTATACTGATTAAGATAAAACATTTACGGAGGAATCTATTCATGATTGAACGTTATTCAAGAGAAGAGATGTCAAACATCTGGACGGAACAAAACAGATTTGAGGCTTGGTTAGAAGTTGAGATACTTGCAAGTGAAGCTTGGGCAGAATTAGGATATATCCCTAAAGAAGATGTGAAGTTAATCCGTCAGAATGCTCGTGTTGATGTTGAACGCGCAAAAGAAATTGAGATGGAAACACGTCATGACGTTGTTGCTTTTACACGTCAAGTATCTGAAACATTAGGAGAAGAGAAGAAATGGGTGCACTACGGTTTAACGAGTACAGATGTAGTGGATACAGCGTTAAGCTATGTGATTAAACAAGCGAATGACATTATCGAGAAAGATCTTGAAAGGTTCATCGAAGTATTAAAACAAAAAGCATTAAAGCATAAAACAACACTCATGATGGGTAGAACGCACGGTGTACATGCTGAACCGACAACATTCGGTTTAAAGATGGCGTTATGGTACATGGAAATGCAGCGTAACTTAAAGCGTTTTAAAGAAGTGCGTAAAGAAATCGAAGTTGGTAAGATGAGTGGCGCAGTAGGTACGTTTGCAAACATTCCACCTGAAATTGAAAGCTATGTTTGTGAGAATTTAGGATTAGGATATGCTGAAATTTCAACGCAGACGCTGCAACGTGACCGTCATGCTTACTACATTGCTACATTAAGCTTAATTGCTACATCAATTGAGAAGTTTGCAGTAGAAGTACGTGGTCTCCAAAAGACTGAAACACGTGAAGTTGAAGAAGCATTTGCTAAAGGTCAAAAAGGATCTTCTGCAATGCCGCATAAGCGTAATCCAATCGGTTCAGAGAATGTTACAGGTATCGCACGTGTTATTCGTGGCTACTTAACAACAGCTTACGAAAATGTACCATTATGGCATGAACGTGATATTTCACATTCATCTGCTGAACGTATTATGTTACCGGACGTAACGATTGCGTTAGACTACATGTTAAATCGTTTCACGAACATCATCGATAACTTAACAGTTTACGAAGATAACATGAAAGCAAATATGGAGAAGACATTCGGCTTAATCTATTCACAACGCGTCATGCTTACGTTAATCGATAAAGGTATGGTTCGTGAAGAAGCATACGATACAGTTCAACCGAAAGCGATGGAATCATGGGCAACGAAGACGCCATTCCGTGAGCTAGTTGAGCAAGATAGCAAGATTACTGGCTTATTATCGAAAGAAGAACTTGATGAGTGTTTCAACGAGAATCACCATTTAAATCAAATCGATACATTGTTCCGCCGCGCTGGATTAGAATAAATCACACTTTATTAAACCGCTTACGATT